>NZ_JBFODK010000045.1:0-73403 GCF_040908275.1 Aeromonas sp. R4-3 | reverse complement strand
ACAGATGGGTCGTTAGCTCAGTCGGTAGAGCAGTTGACTTTTAATCAATTGGTCGCTGGTTCGAATCCAGCACGACCCACCATCATTTAGCCATATCCCAGGTCGTTTAGCTCAGCTGGGAGAGCACCTCCCTTACAAGGAGGGGGTCACTGGTTCGAGCCCAGTAACGACCACCATGCTTTGAAAAAAAATGATACAGATGGGTCGTTAGCTCAGTCGGTAGAGCAGTTGACTTTTAATCAATTGGTCGCTGGTTCGAATCCAGCACGACCCACCATCATTTAGCCTTATCCCAGGTCGTTTAGCTCAGCTGGGAGAGCACCTCCCTTACAAGGAGGGGGTCACTGGTTCGAGCCCAGTAACGACCACCATGACTTGCAAACAAGAAGGCCCGCACTCCAGTGCGGGCCTTCTTGTTTTAGCTGCAGCTGGCTCCCTGTCTGGTGATCGCGATTTGTTGATGGGTTTGTGCGCGGCTTCTGGTTATAATTTTGGCCTTTCCAAGCGTTGATGGAACAGTCGCAATGAGCAATGCACTGATCAGTGTCCCTCCGGTCATCGAGATGGACTATCCCTTTCCGGTCAAACCGGCTCCCCTGACTGCCGAACAGAAGGCGGCCCTGATCATCGAGATCAAGGCGCTGCTCGAGGCGCGTCAGGCCGTGCTGGTTGCCCACTACTACACGGATCCCGAGATCCAGGCGCTGGCCGAGGCCACCGGCGGTTTTGTCGGCGACTCCCTCGAGATGGCTCGCTTCGGTCGTGATCACGCCGCCCAGACCCTGATCGTGGCCGGTGTGCGCTTCATGGGGGAGACCTCCAAGATCCTGAGCCCGCACAAGCGGGTGCTGATGCCGACCCTGGAGGCTGAGTGCTCCCTGGATCTGGGCTGCCCCATCGACCAGTTCTCCGCCTTCTGCGATGCCCATCCCGACCATATAGTCGTGGTCTATGCCAATACCTCTGCGGCGGTGAAGGCGCGGGCCGACTGGGTGGTCACCTCCAGCATCGCGCTCGAGATAGTCGAGCACCTGGACAGCCAGGGCCACAAGATCATCTGGGGTCCGGACAGACACCTGGGTGCCTACATCGAGAAGAAGACGGGCGCCGAGATGCTGCGCTGGCAGGGTCACTGCATAGTCCACGACGAGTTCAAGGCCAAGGCCCTGCGCGAACTCAAGGCCCAGAACCCGGACGCGGCCGTGCTGGTGCACCCGGAGTCCCCGGCTTCCGTCATCGAACTGGCTGATGCGGTGGGTTCGACCAGCCAGCTCATCAAGGCGGCCCGTGAGCTGCCCCAGCAGAAGCTGATCGTGGCGACCGATCGCGGCATCTTCTACAAGATGCAGCAGGCCTGCCCGGACAAGGAGATGGTGGAGGCACCGACCGGTGGCGATGGCGCCACCTGTCGCAGCTGCGCCCACTGTCCCTGGATGGCGATGAACGGCCTGGTGGCGATCAAGGAGGCACTGACCGATGGCGCCGAGCGTCACGAGATCCTGGTGGACGAGGAGTTGCGGGTGAAGGCACTGATCCCGCTGGATCGCATGCTGAACTTCGCTGCCGAGCTCAAGCTCAAGACCCAGGGCAACGCCTGAGTGTGCAAAGAGTTGAATAGAAAGGCTGAATAGAAGAGGGCACCCGTTGGGGTGCCCTCTTTCGTTATGGGTTTCGCGAAGACAAAGATCAGATGATCACGGTAGAGAAGCTGTGCTCCTCATCCGGCGTGATAACGACGCCAGCCTCGGCCGTGATGGCCGCTTCGACGCAGAGCATGGTGCGGTAGCCATCGTCGCTCATGTCCGCCATGGCGGTGGCCCCTTCCAGCCAGGGGGTCCAGACCACGACGCTGTCGTTGTTGCCGCTCACCACTTTAGTGGTGCGATCGCCATCCTTGACCATCACCATGGCCTCGGCTTGCTGGTAGACCCGATCAATGGCAGCTGTGAGCGTCAGAGCGCCCTGCTGCTGCCCATCCTGACCCGTCAGCTTGTCGGCATAAGGCTCACCCAGCCCGGTCACGCTGACGGCCTCTGGGGCACTTATCTGCAGATAGGTGTGCAGGGCCGCATTGTAGGTGAGGGGCGTCTTGCCGGTGTTGCGGGTGGTCAGCACCAGGGAGAGCTCCTTGCCCACCAGCACATCCAGCTCCAGCTCGAAGGCGTGGGGCCAGAGGGCACGGCTGGCGTCGGTGTCGCGCAGAGACAGATGGACCAGGGTGCCATCCCCGTGATCGGAGACGCCATCCAGGGTCCACAGGCTGGTGCGGGCAAAGCCATGGGCCGGCTTGCCGCTGCCGACGCGAGTGGGGGAGGGGCCGAACCAGGGCCAGCACAGGGGGATGCCGCCCCGGATCGGCTTGCTGCCATCCAGCACGGCCTTGTCGCTGAGCCAGATCGAGGCGGGTTCGCCGTGGCGCTGATAGCGCAGTACATGGGCGCCAAACAGGCTGATCTCCGCCCTGGCATGCTCGTTGTTGATGGTCAGCAGAGGCTGGCCATCCGCGGGGTGGCTGAGGGTACAGTGGGCTGTCAGAGTACGTGTCGGTTGCATGGAGACTCCTGTGCTCGCGCACATTCAAGAAAGAGGTCGGCAGATCCAGAATACAAAAAGGCGGCCAATGGCCGCCTTTTTTCAAGCTACGCGATTGCGCATCCCAAATTACTTGGAGATGTGAGCGATCAGATCCAGAACCTTGCTGGAGTAGCCCATTTCGTTGTCGTACCAGGATACAACTTTAACGAATTTGTCGTTCAGTGCGATACCAGCCTTGGCATCGAACACTGAAGTCTGACGCTCACCCAGGAAGTCGGTGGAAACCACTTGATCTTCGGTGTAGCCCAGCACGCCCTTCATGGAGCCTTCGGAGGCTGCTTTCATGGCTGCGCAGATTTCTGCGTAGGTGGCTGCTTTCTTCAGGTTGACGGTCAGGTCAACAACGGACACGTCCGGAGTCGGTACGCGGAAAGCCATGCCGGTCAGTTTGCCGTTCAGTTCCGGGATAACAACGCCAACAGCCTTGGCAGCACCGGTAGAGGACGGGATGATGTTCTGAGCCGCACCGCGGCCACCGCGCCAGTCTTTGGCAGACGGACCATCAACGGTCTTCTGGGTAGCAGTGGTAGCGTGGACAGTGGTCATCAGGCCGGATTCGATACCGAAGGTATCGTTCAGAACCTTGGCGATCGGGGCCAGGCAGTTGGTGGTGCAGGAAGCGTTGGAAACGATGTCCTGGCCAGCGTAGGTAGAGTCGTTAACACCCATGACGAACATAGGGGTAGCGTCTTTGGACGGACCGGTCAGTACGACTTTCTTGGCGCCGGCAGCGATGTGCTTGCGAGCAGTGGCGTCGTCCAGGAACAGACCGGTAGCTTCGGCAACAACGTCAACACCGATGGCATCCCATTTCAGGTTTGCCGGGTCACGCTCAGCGGTAACACGTACGGTTTTGCCGTTAACAACCAGGTTGCCGTCTTTAACTTCAACGGTACCGTTGAAACGACCGTGAGTTGAATCGTACTTCAGCATGTAAGCCATGTAGTCAACGTCGATCAGGTCGTTGATACCAACCACTTCGATGTCAGCACGCTCAGCGGCCAGACGGAACACGAAACGACCGATGCGGCCAAAACCGTTAATACCTACTTTGATAGTCATATTTGGTTACCTAACTGTTCAGTAGTCAAAGAAAATTCCGTTTGTAAATTTACTAGAACTCACCGGTGAGTCAACCAACAATCTGCGCGAAATTGCGCTATATCATGAAAAACTGTGAAATTTATTTTCGTTTTATGTAACTGGCTACCAACTTTTGTCGAATGCATCATCAGCGGATCCGGTCGCAGAGATCAACAATAGTGCCTGTTCGGTCACACAACCAGCCGGGGAGATATGTAAAAATGTGCGCGGTTTAGCATGGCCCAAGAGCCACTGTTCAAGTACCACCCATAAAAATTAATCACAAATAGTGTAGATAGAATCCACAGCGGGAATTCTCAAACTATGACCACCCTGATTGAACAGCTGGCTGCCGCCAAAGGTATCGCCAGCGAGTATGTTGATGCCTGGGGCCACCCGGCCCAGGTATCCGAAGAGAGCAAGGCCGCCATGCTGGGCGCCATGGGCTACCGCGTCGACGACGAGGCCGCCCTGACCGAGCAGCTGGAGCAGGAGCACCGTCAGCACTGGTTGCGGCCTCTGGATCCCGTGATGGTAGTGCGCAGTGGCGACCCCATCAGCCTCGAGGTTCGCCTGCCCATAGAGTTCGTCAACGACGCTCTCCACTGGCAGATAGTGCTGGAGCAGGGAGCCCTGTTGTCCGGCCAGCTGACCCCCATCGAAGGGGAACTGGTCGGCGTCGCCGAATTCGAGGAGATGGAGTGCCAGGCCTATAGGGTCGCGCTGGATGTGCAGCCGGAGCTCGGCTATCACCAGCTGGTGCTGCTGGAAGAGGGCAACGACGAGCCGCTCGCCACCATGCGCCTCATAGTCGCGCCCAAGTCCTGCTACAAGCAGGCGCCCATCGCCAACGGCCGCAAGGTGTGGGGCCCGAGCGTGCAGCTCTACTGCCTGCGCAGCCGCCACAACTGGGGCATAGGTGATTTCAGCGACCTTGGCCAGCTGGTCGAGCAGGCCGCCGCCTGGGGCGCCCACTTCGTGGGGCTGAACCCCATCCATGCCCTCTATCCTGCGAATCCCGAGAGTGCCAGCCCCTACAGCCCCTCTTCCCGCCGCTGGCTCAACGTGGCCTACATCAACGTGGAAGCCGTGCCCGAGTTTCTGGCCAACGAGCGGCTCAAGGCCGATGTGGCGAGCCCGGCCTTCCAGCAGCATCTGGCCTCCCTGCGGGCCAAGGAGAACGTGGATTACACCGGCGTCATCGAGACCAAGATCGGCATGCTGCGCCAGGTGTTCGATGAGGCCAGGCTCAGCGCCGAGCGTCAGGCCGCCTTCGATGCCTTCGTGGCCGCCGGTGGCGACAGCCTGCAACAGCAGGCCGCCTTCGATGCCCTGCAGGCCCATTTCTATAGCAAGGGTGAGAACGCCTGGGGCTGGCCGGTCTGGCCGGATGCCTTCCGCGATTACCACAACCCGGAAGTGGCTGTCTGGATGCAGGAGCACAGCCAGGATGTGAGTTTCTACCTCTATCTGCAGTTCCTGGCCGATGAGCAGCTGGCGCAAGCCGATGCCCGCGCCAAGGCCGCCGGCATGGTGATGGGGATCTACCGGGATCTGGCGGTGGGCGTCTCCGAAGGCTCCACCGAGATCTGGGCCAACCGGGATCTCTACTGCCCGAAAGCCTCGGTCGGTGCGCCCCCCGACATCCTGGGCCCCCTCGGTCAGAACTGGGGCTTGCCCCCCATGAACCCGAACCAGCTGTTCGAGGCAGCCTATCAGCCCATGGTGGATCTGTTCCGCGCCAACATGCGTGCCTGCGGCGCGCTGCGCATCGACCACGTGATGGCCTTGCTGCGCCTGTGGTGGGTTCCGCCCGGAGCGTCCGCCGCCAAGGGCGCCTACATCTACTATCCGGTCAACGACCTGCTGGGGATACTTGCCCTCGAGTCCCACCGCAACCAGTGCCTGCTGATCGGTGAAGATCTCGGCACTGTGCCGGAAGGCATAGACGTCACGCTCAAAGAGAACGGCGTTCACTCCTACAAGGTGTTCTTCTTCGAGCGCTCCAAGGGGGACGGCGGTTTCATCTCTCCGGCGCACTACACCGAGCAGGCGATGTCGGCCCTGACTACCCACGACATGCCGACCCTGAAGGGCTTCTGGCATTGCGACGATCTGGCGCTGGGTCGCGAGCTGGGCCTGTACCCGGATGAAGAGGTACTCAAGACCCTGTATGCTGATCGCCACCAGGCCAAGCAGCGGATCCTTGACAGCCTGCATGCCCATGGGGTCATCTCTGGCAACATCAGCCATGACGTGAACTGGGTCGGGATGAATACCGAACTCAACCATGGCCTGCAACTGCACATGTCCCGCGGCAGCTGTGCCCTGTTCAGTACCCAGTTGGAAGACTGGCTGGAGATGGACAAGCCGGTCAACGTGCCGGGCACCAGTTACGAATACCCGAACTGGCGTCGCAAGCTTTCAAAGGATCTGGAAGATATTTTTGCCGATGAGGCGCTCAAGGCGCTGGCGGGCAAGATGAGCCAGGCCCGTGACGAGGCCAGTCGTTGAGCCCTTGCTGTCAACATGTGACTCACTTTCATCCGCTTCGGCCCAGGCCGGAGCGGATGTTCAGCCATGAAAGGAAATGTCGATGCCCGTTGAACGTTTGGTTGCCGCCCGCTGTGCCGATCCCTTCTCCCATCTAGGCCTGCTGGCCAATCCGGATGGGCCAGGCCTGAAACTGACGGCCTGGTTGCCGGATGCCCTCGAGGTCCGGGTCAGGGACCTCAAGTCAGGCAAGATAGTTGCCACCCTGACCGCCGCCGACGAAGCGGGCCTTTTTGAAACTGTTTTCACTCGCCGCAAGAATCCCTTCCCCTATCAGCTGATCGCCAGCTACCCCGATGCCAGTGCCGAATCCATCGACCCTTACCAATTCCAGGCTGCCGCCTGGGAAGGATTGGCTGAACTGAGCTTCCAGCCGGAAAACCTCTACCACACCCTGGGCGCGCAGCTGCGCACCGTGGAGCATCTCGGTCAGCAGGTGGCAGGGGTGCGCTTCGCCGTCTATGCGCCGAGCGCCACCGCGGTGAGCCTGATCGGCGATTTCAACTTCTGGGATGGCCGTCGCCACCCCATGCAGCGCAGCCAGTGCGGTCACTGGGTGCTGTTCGTGCCTGGCCTCAAGGCCGGGGACCGTTACAAGTTCGAACTGAAAGATCCGGCCGGCCATCGCCTGCCCCACAAGAGCGATCCGGTCGGCTTCTACTGCGAGCAGTATCCGTCGTTCGCCTCCGTCATCCACGACCACGAGCAGTACCAGTGGCAGGATGCCGCCTGGCGCGAGAGCCAGCGCAACGACAAGCGGGAGCAGCCGCTCTCCATCTACGAGCTGCACGTGGGCTCCTGGAAGCGTCACCCCAACGGGGACAGCCTGAACTGGCGCGAGCTGGCGGTGGAGCTGGTCAACTACGTCACCGAGATGGGCTACACCCACATCGAGCTGATGCCGGTCTCCGAGCACCCCTTCAGCGGCTCCTGGGGCTATCAGCCGGTGGGCATGTTCTCCCCCACCAGTCGCTACGGCAGTGCCGATGACTTCAAATATTTCGTCGACGCCTGCCACCAGGCCGGTATAGGCGTCATCCTCGACTGGGTGCCTGCCCACTTCCCGGCCGATGCCCATGGTCTCGCCCGCTTCGACGGTACCCCGCTCTACGAGTACGAGGATCCGCGTCGTGGCTGGCACCCGGACTGGAACTCCTACATCTACGATTTCGGTCGCAACAACGTGCGCCAGTTCCTGGTGGCGAGCGCCCTGTTCTGGCTCGACAAGTTCCACATCGACGGTCTGCGGGTGGATGCGGTGGCCTCCATGCTCTATCTGGACTATTCCCGCAACGCCGGTGAGTGGGTGCCGAACGTCGACGGGGGCAACCACAACTACGAGGCGATCAGCCTGCTCAAGTGGACCAACGAGGAGGTGTACGGCAAGTATCCCCACACCATGACCATCGCCGAGGAGTCCACCGCCTTTGCCGGGGTCTCCAAACCCACCTTCCTGGGTGGCCTCGGGTTTGGCTTCAAGTGGAATATGGGCTGGATGCACGACACCCTGAGCTACATGCAGAAGGAGCCTATCCACCGCCGTTATCACCACAACGAGATGACCTTCTCCATGGTCTATCACTATGACGAGAACTTCATCCTGGCCCTGTCCCACGACGAGGTGGTGCACGGCAAGCACTCCCTGCTCTACAAGATGCCGGGTGACGAGTGGCAGCAGGCCGCGAACCTGCGGGCCTACATGGGCTTCATGTATGGCCATCCGGGCAAGAAGCTCAACTTCATGGGCACCGAAATCGCCCAGAGCAACGAGTGGAATCACGATGCCCAGCTGCCCTGGCACCTGCTGCAATTCCCCAAGCACGGCGGCCAGCAACGGCTGATCCGCGATCTCAACCGGCTCTATCGTCATGAAGCTGCCTTGTATCAGGCGGATTATGAGCAGAGCGGCTTCCGCTGGCTGGATCACAACGACGCCGACAACAGCATCTTCGCCTGGCTGCGCGCCGACAAGCAGGGGGCCAATCCTGTGGTGATCGCCTCCAACTTCACCCCCGTGCCGCGCCTCGCCTATCGCCTCGGGGTGCCGGAGGCGGGCCGCTATGCCGTGGTGCTCAACACAGATAGCGAGCATTACTGGGGCAGCAACTATGATGTGGGTTTGACCTTAGTCGCCGAGCCGACCCCCTGGCAGGGGATGGCGCACAGCATAGTGCTGGACTTGCCGCCGCTCGCGACCTTGTTCATCAAACAGGAGTCCTGATGTTTGTAATGGAAAATGGGGTGGACTACCCGCTGGGGGCCCGGCTCGACGAGGCAGGCTGCCACTTCTGTGTCTGGGCCCCCCAATCGGACAAGGTGGAGCTCTGTCTGTTCGACGAGCAGGAGCAGGAGCTGGTCCGGCTGGCCCTGCCCGGTCGGCGCGGCCAGTACAGATTCGGCTATGTGCGCGGGGTGAAGGCCGGTCAGCGTTACGGTTACCGGGTCCATGGCATGCCCCAGGAGGGCATGCTGTTCGACCCGGACAAGCTGCTGATCGACCCCTATGCCAGGGCACTCAGCCGGGCGACCCGCTGGAATGACGACCTCTATCAGGGGGACAGCGCGGCCATGGTGGCCAAGTCCGTGGTGGTGGACGATGCCTTCGACTGGCAGGGGGTCGGCAAGCCCGGGATCCCGCCCGAGCGGGTGGTGCTCTACGAGACCCATGTCAAGGGATTCACCCGCCAGCATCCCGGGGTGCCCGAGGCGCTGCGGGGCACCTACCTCGGCGTCAGCCATCCGCTGATGATAGAGCACCTGCTCTCTCTCGGGGTCACCTCGGTGCAGCTGATGCCGGTGGCTGCCTTCATGTCGGAGCCCCGCCTGGAGCAGCTTGGCCTCACCAACTACTGGGGCTACAACCCCATCGCCTTCTTCGCCCCCGAGCCGCGCTATGGCGCAGGGGAGGCGGTGACCGAGTTCAAGACCATGGTGCGCGAGCTGCACCGGGTCGGGCTCGAGGTGATACTGGATGTGGTCTACAACCACACCGCCGAATCCGGTGTCGATGGCCCCATGCTGTCCCTCAAGGGGTTCGACAACGCGGGTTACTACGCCTTCGAGACCGGGGCCCACGGCCCCGACTACCACCGCCACGCCAACGTCACCGGCTGCGGCAACAGTGTCAACCTGGATCACCCCAACAGCCTGCGACTGGTGCTCGATGCCCTGCGCTACTGGGTCACCGAGATGCAGGTGGACGGTTTCCGCTTCGATCTGGCGGTCACCCTGGCGCGGGAGGCGGGGGAGTTCGATCCCATGAGCGCCTTCTTCAAGGCCCTGCTGGCGGATCCCGTGCTGGCGCGGGTGAGGCTGATTGCCGAGCCCTGGGACATAGGCCCCTTCGGCTATCGCCTCGGCCAGTTCCCGAGCCAGTGGCTGGAGATAAACGACCGCTATCGCGACACGGTTCGCGCCTTCTGGCGCGGCGACGCGGGCAAGATGGGGGACTTCGCCACCCGGCTGGCGGGGTCACGGGATCTCTTCCCGAAGAACTGGCGCTCCCCCCACACCAGCGTCAACTACCTCTGCTATCACGACGGCTTCACCCTGGAGGATCTGGTCTCCTACAACCAGCGCCACAACCAGGCCAACGGCGAAGACAACAGAGATGGCCACGGCAACAACCTCTCCTACAACCACGGGGTGGAGGGGCCGACCCTGGACCCCAGAGTGAACAACCTGCGCCAGCAGCAGAAGCGCAACCTCATCGCCACCCTGCTGCTCTCCCAGGGCACGCCGCACTTCCTGGCCGGGGACGAGATGGGCCGCAGCCAGCTTGGCAACAACAACGCCTACTGCCAGGACAACCAGATAAGCTGGGTCAACTGGCAGTTGCGCCCCGAGGATGAACGGCTGCTCGCCTTCACCCGCCAGATGATGGCGCTGCGGGCCGAGTCGGGGGTCTTTGCCAACCTGCAACTGAGCGACGACAGCTGGAACGGCGCCTCGACCAGCTGCCACAGCGTCAACTGGTATCACCCCGATGGCCATCAGCTCACCGATCAGGACTGGCACGCTCCCATGGGGCAGGCGTTCGCCATGGACATCGGCATGCTGGCGTGCGGCGGGGAGCGCTGGTACGTGCTGTTCAACGCCAGCGACTACGACATCCAGTTCCGCCTGCCGCCGCCGGGGGAGGGGCTGGAGTGGATCCAGACCATAGACACGGCCACCAACGACGGCCTGCCTTTCCTGCCGGACGACATCAAGCGGCAGGTGGCGGTGGGGCGTGCCCACTCCCTCAAATTGCTGGAGCGGGTTTCGCTGCCAGGGGTGGCGCTGGCCAAGGAAGGGGTGGTCGCCACGCCGGATGTTGCTGCCGTGTTGCCAACGGGATCACAGTTCCCGCTGGCGGGGTAGAGTCGGGGCGTGTGAGTGGGTATGCTGGGCGCCGTGATAAAAGGCAAGGAGTCAGTATGAAGGGCAACAATCCCGAGCAATGGCGCAGCAAGTTGAATACTGAGAGCCGAGCAGTGTCATGTTTTGGCAAGGGGTCAATATGAGCGGCAACAATCCCGAGCAGTGGCGTAGCAAGTTGAGTGCAGAGCAGTTTCACGTCTGCTGGGAGAAGGGCACAGAGCGCCCTTACAGCGGCGCTCTGCTGCACAATCGCAAGAGCGGTGACTACCTCTGCGTCTGCTGCAAGAGCGTACTGTTCCATGCGGATGCCAAGTTTGACTCCGGTTGCGGCTGGCCCTCCTTCGATCGGGCCATCGAGGGGACAGTGACCTACACAGAAGATCGCAGCCACGGCATGGCAAGGGTGGAGATCACCTGCAGCCAGTGCGGCTCCCACCTGGGTCATGTCTTCCCGGACGGGCCGACCGAGACAGGCCAGCGCTACTGCGTCAACAGCCTGAGCCTGGACTTCGAGCCCGATACCGACGCCTGAAAGCGTCAGAAATGAAAAATGGCGCCTCCGCTTGCGGAGGCGCCATTTTTTATGGGGTCCTGGTTGGCCCTCAGATCAGCAGCAGGCTGGCCCCCACCAGCAGGGCGGCGAGCGCCAGTATGGGCAGCCTGATGACGCGCAGCAGATAGAAGGCGATGGCGGCCAGCGCCAGATCGGCCGGGGCCAGCACGGCGCTCTGCCACACCGGCTGATAGAGGGCGGCCAGCAGCAGCCCCACCACGGCGGCGTTGATGCCGGCCACGGCCCCCGCCAGCCTGGGGTGGGCCAGCCAGCTCTGCCAGCAGGGGCCCAGGGCCCACAGCAGCAAAAAGCCCGGCAAAAATAGTGCGAGGGTTGCCATCAGGGCGCCTGCCAGCGGCGCGGCGGGCAACAACTGCGCGCCGAGGTAGCTGGCCAGGGTGAACATGGGGCCGGGCACCAGCTGAGCCAGGCCGTAGCCGGTCAGGAATTGTTGCTCGCTGAGGCTGTGGCCGACGCTCTCCTGCAACAGGGGCAGCACCACGTGGCCGCCGCCGAACACCAGACTGCCCGCCCGATAGAAGTCGGCGACCAGCTGGCTGGCGGGGCCCTGGGCCAGCAGCGGCAAGCCGACAAACAGCAGGGCAAACAGCAGCAGGGTCGGCCAGTGGGGGGCGCGACGGGCTTGTGGCGCCGCAGGAGAGGCGCCGACCGCCTCCCGCTGGGCGCAGAGCAGGGCCGCCCCCAAAAGCATACCCAGCTGGGTCAGCAGACCGGGCTGCCACCAGAGGGCGGCGGCGGTCGCCACCATGACTCCCTGTTGCAACACCGTCTTGCAGAACTGGCGACTCATGGTGAGCACGGCATCCGCCACCACCACCAGTGCCAGCAGCTTGAGGCCGTGCAGGGCGGCATCCAGCCAGAGGTTATTGCCTAGCTGGCCCACGCCGATGGCGGCAACCAGCAACAGCAGGAAGGAGGGCAGGGTGAAGCCGATGAAGGCGGCGAGCGCTCCCCCAAGGCCGGCCCGGTGGCGGCCGATGGCAAAACCGAGCTGGCTGGAGGCGGGACCTGGCAACAGCTGGCACAGGGCCAGCAGCTGGGCATACTCGGCCTGGCTGATCCAGCCGAGGCGCTGGACAAAGGTGCGCTGGAAGTAGCCGATATGGGCGGCCGGCCCGCCGAAGCTGATGCAGCCCAGCCACAGAAATTGAAGAAATACCTGTCCCACCACTTACTCCCTGTCGTCATCGCAGATGGACAGGGATGATATGACAGAGTGATGACTTTTTTATGACATTTCGGGCTGGGTTGCTGGTAGCGGCAGATAGCAGCGTCCGGCCAGCCAGCAGGCGATGGTCACTCTGTCGGCTGGCCTGGTTGTGGCAGATAGCAGTGCCCCGCCAGCCAGTGGACTATGGGGATTAGGTCGGCTGGCCCGGCTGCGGCAGATAGCAGCGCCCCGCCAACCAGCAGGCGAGGGTTACTCTGTCGGCTGGGATAGATAGCAGCGCCCGGCCAGCCAGCAGGCGATGGACTGGCGGCTGGCATCGAAGTGGGGTTCGGGCAGCGCGCGGGGTTCGCACCAGACCCAGCCCTCGCACTTGTCCGGCTCCAGCAGTTGCGGCTCGCCCTCCACCTCGGCCAGCAGGGTGACAGAGATGTAGTGCAGCCCGCTCTCGCGCCAGGTCTCCAGGTTGTTGGTGACGGCGATGACGCTGGGGTTGGTGATGAGAAAACCTGTCTCCTCTGCCACCTCCCGGATGGCCGCCGACTCGAAGCTCTCGCCAAGCTCCAGGTGGCCACCGGCGATGGACCAGTAGGGGGCGTGGCTCCCCTTGCGCTTGCCAAGCAGCACCTGGCCCTGATGGTTGACGAGGATGACACCGACCCCGACGCGAGGATAGGGAGTGGACATAAGAAGAGCTCCTTGCCAAAACGGGATGACGCTATAAAAAACGGGCCCACCTTAGGACGGATGGGCCCGTTTCGCAAGTTGCCGCTGGATGATTCCGGGGACACGGGAACTTGCCGTTTATCTATCTGCCAATCAGATGGCTATCGCGATATCACATCTGCCAGGCAGATGGTAAATACAAGGCCAGGGGCCCCACTGTGGCTGGCAGGCCGTCAGTCCAGCTTGACCGGCCTCTTGCCGGCGCTATGCCCCTCGGCTTGCCATCGTCGATAAAGGCCAGGGCAGGCCGCTTGTCAGCCCAGCTTGACCAGCATATTGCCGGCGCTGTGCCCCTCGATTTGTGGCTGCTTGTCAGCCCAGTTTGACCAGCATCTTGCCGGTGTTGCGGCCCTCGAACAGCCCGATAAAGGCCTGGGGCATGCTGGCCAGCCCCTCGCTGATGGTCTCCTCGGCCTGCAGGGCGCCAGCCTCGAAGGCGGGGATGGCCTCGGCCAGGAAGTCCACGTAGTGCTGCCAGTGATCGGAGACCAGCAGCCCCTGCATCAGGATGCGCTTGCGGATCATCTGGGAGAGGTTGCGCGGGCCCTTTGCCTCGCCATTGCTGTTGTACTGCTCGATGAGGCCGCACAGGACGATGCGCCCGTGCAGCGCCATGTTGTTGAGGGCCGCGTCCAGCATGGCGCCCCCCACGTTCTCGAAATAGACCTGGATGCCTGCCGGGGCGAGGCGGGCCAGCTCGGCGTCGAGATCCGGCGTCTCCCTGTAGTTGATCACCGCATCGGCGCCCAGGGTCTTGAGATAGGCGACCTTGTCGGCTGATCCGGTGGAGCCGATCACCCGGGCACCGGCCCGCTTGGCGAGCTGCACCGCCATGGTGCCGACCGCGCCCGAGGCGGCCGAGACCAGCAGGGTCTCACCAGCTTGCAGGCGGGCGACCTTGTGCAAGCCCGCCCAGGCGGTCATGCCCGGCATGCCGAGGGCGCCGAGGAAGAGTTGGGACGGCAGCGCCGTGGCGGGCAACCGGGTCAGCTGCTCCCCCTTGGCGACGAAGGCATCCCGCCAGCCCAGCATGCTGCTCACCTGGTCACCCGCCTTGAAGTCGGGGTGACGGGAGGCCTGCACAGTGCCGATGGCGCCGCCGTCGAGGGGGCCGTTGAGGGGGAAGGGGGGCACATAGCTCTTGGCCTCGCTCATGCGACCACGCATGTAAGGGTCCACCGACAGCCACTGGTTGGCCACCTGCACCTCTCCCTCCTGAAGCGCGGGCAGGGGCACCTCCTTCAAGATGAAGTCGCTCTGGGCGGGCAGGCCGGTCGGGCGACGGAGCAGTTGAATCTGATGGCTGATCGGGGTCATGGTCGTTCTCCAGCGGGGTAGGGGGCCGTCGGCGCCGCGCCAGCCAGTGGGCTGAGGCGGCTCGGGCATTCTGTTTGTGTGCAAACTAAAATCAGGTTAATCCCGAAAAGACGGGGTGACAACTGTTTTGTGTGCAAATTATTCAGACCTCAGTTGTCCTGGGGTATACTGGCCCCAGTCGTCAGCGAGGTGCCCCATGAGTGAATTGAAAAAGCAGGTCTGTTTTGCCCTCTACAGCGCCTCCAATGCGGTGATGCGTGCCTATAGGCCTCTGCTGGACAAGCTGGATCTGACCTACACCCAGTACTTGGTGATGCTGTCGCTCTGGGCGCGGGACGAGGTCAGTCTCAAGGAGATTGGCCAGGAAACCGGCCTGGATGCGGGCACCCTGACCCCCATCGTCAAGCGGCTGGAGAGCAAGGGCTGGCTGACCCGCACCGTCTCCAGCGAAGACGAGCGGCAAAAATGCATCCGCCTGACCGAGGCGGGACGCCAGTTGCAGCAGGGGGTCAGGGAGTGCTGTCTGGCGGACAACTTGCGCAATCAGGTGGATCTGGCCGATGCCGAACTGGCCGAGCTAAAGCGACTCTGCGATCGCGTGGCGGCCCAGCTCGGGCGCTGATCTCTCTCCCTTCTTGCCTGGAGCCATCCGATGAAACCTTGGTTAGCCTTGTTTGCTCTGCTGCTAAGTGGCTGCGCCGGTGGCCCTCACTCTCCATCCGCATTGCAGATTGATGATGCCGATGCCTGGCAGGCCCTCTGCAAGGATGGCGTCCGGGTTCGGGCCGTCACTGACGAGGGGATCTGCGCGGATCACCGCGGTCTGGCCATGTGGACGAATAAGCCAAGGGCGGTTCGAATGGCAGAGGAAGCCGCCAAATAGTGTGATCCAGACGCCATAAAATGACACAACCGGCCCCTTGGCCGGTTTTTTTCGCGATCTCGCCTGCACTTTGCGGCCTTGTTCATGGTGCACTCATGCTTCCCTTTCCATACTGGCCCCACAGTTTCATGAGAGGAGAGAGAGATGCAGTCATCCATCGTCGGGCTCTCCATCCTGTGGGGGCTGGCCAGTTTTGGTGTTCAGGGGGATTTCATCGAGAGCCGTGATTCCGTTGCGCCGTCCTGGCAAGCCGAGTCCAGAGTGGAGATGGAAGGTTATCTGATTGAGTCGCTTGGCGAAGATCGCTGGGTGTTCGACAACGGCAGCGAGAGTCTGCTGGTCTCCCTGCCCGAGGGGCAGTGGGTGTCAGAGGGCGAGCGGTTGCGACTGAGCGGTGAACCCCACCAGGAGCAGGCCGGCTGGCTGTTGCAGGTGCAGGACGTCAGCCAGGTCGGCGTCTGACCCTGTCATTCCCTGACATCAGAGACGACAAAGAGGAGGCCTGGGCCTCCTCTTGCTTTTTGCGCCTCTGGCCCTCAGCCCGGGTGCCAGGCTGTCAGCCCAGGTGGTTGAGGGGCAGCGCCGTCTTGTGCTTGATGCGGCGCAGCACGAAGCTGGAGCGCACCCCGGTCACCCCCGAGATGTGGGTCAGCTTGTCCAGCAGGAAGTGCTGGTAGTGCTCCATATCCCGCACCACCACCTTGAGCTGGTAGTCGGCGTCGTTGCCGGTGATGAGGTCGCATTCGAGCACCTCTGGCAGATCCTGAATGGCCCGATCGAAGTTTTCGAACCGCTCCGGGGTGTGCCTGTCCATGGAGATGTGAATGTAGGCGGTGAGGGTGAGCCCCAGCTGGCGGGCGTTGAGCAGGGTGACGTGGGTATCGATGAGACCGGCATCCTCCAGCGCCTTGACCCGGCGCGAGCAGGGAGAGGGGGAGAGCCCGACCAGTTCGGCCAGCTCCAGGTTGCTGATGCGGCCATTCTCCTGCATCAACTCCAGAATATGCCTGTCTATGCGATCAAGTTTCAGCATTCTCCGTTCCTCGTTGCAATTACTGATTCACTTTTCCTAGATTAAGGGTGAACTATTGCAAAAACAACTGAAAATACCTACTACTTCACAACCACTCACCGCACCGGCAGGAGTACCATGGTTTCATCTTCCGGTGGCAAGACAGATGCCCAACCAGGCCTCTGTGGTGAAGGACCTTACCGGGTCAACAACCCCATCAGCCGTCCGACCTTATCGGGAAACGACGGGCTGGAACGAGATCATCCCCTCCCCGAAGGCAACAAAGCAGGCATCCCGGCGCCTGCTTTGTTGTTTTTGCGCTCCGGCATCCTCAGGCCTGCGGCGGCTGGATGCGATAGAGGCAGCGTCTGTCCCCGTCCAGCAGGTATTGCTCCCGCTCCACCCCGGCCGGTGCCAGCAACTGGCGAAACAGCGCCAGCTCGCTGCGACAAAAGCCCCGGCAGGCCCGCGCCGCGGCGCAGATGGGACAGTGACTCTCCCACCATAACCAGCTGCCATCCTCCTCCTGGCTCATGTCCGCCATATAGCCTTCCCGGCTGCGCAGCTCCTTGAGCGCGGCCAGCCGATCCGCCAGCGCCGGCTGGGTCAGTCTGGCCTGATAACGGCTCAGCATCTGCTGCTCCCGCCGCGCGATCAGTTGATCCAGGCCGCTCTCGCCAAACAGCTGCTGCACGTCGTCGATAAGCTGCAGGGTCAGCTCGCTGTGGGTGTCGGGGAAGCGCTGCCAGGCCTGATCTGTCAGGTGCCAGAGCCGTATCGGGCGACCTCGGCCCCGCGCCTCGTCGCTAAAGCCCACCCAGCCGTCTGCCTCCAGCGCCGTCAGATGCTGGCGGGCGCCCATGGAGGTCATCTGCAACTGCTCCCCCAGCGCGGCGGCGCTCTGGGGGCCCTGAGTCTTCAGCAGATGGAGGATCTTGTCGGTACTGGCGTTCATGGGGTGGCTCCGGTTGTCGACAGAGGGGCGCTCCTGGGGATAGATGACATCTTCAGCAGGTAGAGGATCTTGTCGGTGCTGGCATTCATGGGGGATCTCGTTATCGACAGGTGTTCGCTGCGGGAAAGCCAGGGCGACACTGGCGTTGATAGGGTCATTATGGGCAGCGGTCTCATTTAAATCAACAATTCACTTTACTTAATGCCGTTCCCTTCGCAATATAAATAAACAAATAACTTTATTTAATGGGGCGAAGATGGAAGGGATCAAGGGACAGGCGACCCTCTGGGTATTGGTGATGACGGTGACCCTGGCGGTGGCGGGCTTCAGTCTACCCTCGCCTGTGCTGGCGCCGCTGATGCTGGATCCGGCCCAGGGCATGTTGACGCCACAAGCGTCTGACTGGAGTCGCAAGCTGTGGCTCGGGGTCATCATGGGGCTCTATCCGCTGTTTCAACTGCTGGGGGCCCCCTGGCTGGGCAAGCTGTCGGATCGTCATGGTCGCAAGCCGGTGCTGACCCTCTGCCTGGTCGGGGTGCTGGCGGGTTATGTGCTGATGGCCCTGGGGATCGCCTGGCGCTCCCTGCCGCTCTTGCTGCTGAGCCGGGTGGTGGAGGGCTTCTTCAACGGCGACATCGCCATAGTGCAGGCGATGGCGGCGGACATGAGCACCACCAGGACCAAGGCGCGCAACTTCGCCCGCATCAACATCGGCATGAACCTGGGCTGGGTGCTGGGCCCCATGATAGGGGGCTATGCCGCCGTGGTGTCCGGGGATTACAGCCTGGCGGCCTGGCTGGCGGTGGCCATGACGGTGGGCAACCTGCTGCTGGTGCTCTGGCTGCTGCCCAACCGGCCGCCGGTGCCCGCCGAGCAGGAGCTGGCCTCCCTCTCGACCCGCCAACTGCTGCTGCAACCTCGCCTGCTGCCCTACTTTGTGCTGACCCTGCTCAGCTACGGGGCCGTGCAGCTCTACTTCACCTACTTCAACGTCTGGTTGGTGGAGCGGCTGGCCTGGGGTCCGGTGCAGCTGGCGCAGGCCGCCGTGCTGGTGAGCGTGCCCATGATGCTGGGTTCCTGGCTGGGGGAGCAGCTTGCCCGGCACTGGCGCGGCAGCTCCCTTGGCATAGTCGGGCATCTGGTGATGGCGGCGGGCATGCTGATGTTCATTCTGCCGACCCAGTGGTGGGGGCTGGCGCTCACCTTCATTCCGGCCGGCATCGGCATGAGCCTGGGGGAGCTTGCCACCTCGGTGGCCATCTCCAACCGCAGCCATGCCAGCCAGCAGGGGCAGGCGATGGGGATCTACCGCGGCCTGGCGGTGGGCAGCGAGATCCTGGCGGTGGTGCTGGGCAGCCTGGCGCTGCTGGCAGGCACCGAGTGGCCCTTCTATCTGGCAGCGCTTTGCGGCGTGATTTGCGCCCTCGGTTTCTACGGGTTGCGCAGACGGGCGGACAGACGAAGTGCTGTGGCCGCCTGCGTCGAGCCGGGCTGAGGCGGCTGGATCACAGATCGGCGCCGGGGTGGCAGGCGGGGCTTGCATCCCGGCGCCGAGTTTGGGACGGTATGGCTCTTTGTCCCCTTTTACCCCGTCGCTCGGCGAACCTGGCCAGCACAGGCCTTCATCATGCGCCCCGCGATGCACAGTCTTTGGAGGTGATATGAGTCATTATCAAGCCATTGCGCTGGACGCGGGATTGTACGGTGCCGCATTCGTTTCGACATTCTTGGAGGTGATATGAGTCGTTTTCAGGCCATTGCTTTGGATATGGACGGTACCCTGCTGACCCGGGATCACAAGATCTCGTCCGCGACCCGGGCCGCCCTGGCCCAGGCCCGCGCCCACGGCATCAAGGTGCTGCTGGTGACGGGCCGCCACTTCATGACGGCCCGTCCCTTCCATCATGAGCTGGCCCTCGACACCCCCCTCATCTGCAGCAACGGCGCCTACCTCTATGATCCGGCGCAAGGCAGGATCCTGGCCGGGGATCCCCTGGCGGTGGCGCCGCTCACCGCCCTGCTGGCCGAGGTGCAGGCGCAGCAGATGGGTGCCCTGTTCCACCTGGACGGAGGCATAGGCTATCTCGGCTGCGAGGAGCATGTGGGCCGGATGCGGCGCTGGTCGGCGAACCAGCCGGATCACCTCAAGGTCTCCCTGCTGCCCGCCGAGGATATCGACAGCTGGCTGCAAAAGCCCATCTGGAAACTGGAGCTGTTCAATCAGGATCCCGGCCTGCTGCACCGCTTCGTGGGGGAGGTGGTGCAGAAACTGCCCTTCACCCAGGACTGGGCTGCGCCCTATGCGGTGGAGCTGGTGCAGCCCGGGTGCAGCAAGGGCAACCGGCTGGCCCAGTGGGCGGCGAGCGAGGGGATAGCGATGGAGAAAGTGGTGGCCTTTGGCGACAACAACAACGACATCAGCATGTTCGAGCAGGTGGGGCTGGCGGTGGCCATGGGCAATGCGGCGCCCCAGATCCAGGCCCATGCGGACAGGGTCACCGCCGATCACAACGAAGACGGCATAGCCCTGGCGCTGCAGCGCTGGGTCCTGCCCGCCTGAGGGGCAACAGAAAGGGGCCAGTGCGGCCCCTTGTTTGTCAGCTCCCGAAGGAGAACTGGATCACCCGATCCGGGAAGCGGATCCGGTTGTAGTCACGGCGTACCCCCTCGTAGTGGCGGATGGCGCGCTCGCGCTGGGCCCGGTAGTAGTCGCGCTGCTTGCTGTCGCTCTCGCCCCGGATCTGCTGATCCAGCTGATAGATGGTCCGCTCGGTGCGCTCCAGCTCCTGTTGCAGCTCGCCGAGGCGCTGCTCCAGCAGGAACTCCTTGCGGCCGCGCTCGAACTGGGTGAGGAAGCTGGTATCGTTGGGGCAGACCCCCAGGTATTCGTTCCCCTCCCGCCCCTTGCTGTAGGCAAGCTCCGGGATGCAATAGAGCTCGAGCCCTTTGGCGTAGCCGCGCTGCCACTCGTCTTCGTCCACCCTGAGGCCGTACTCCCCGCAGGTCTGCTTGTAGTCACGGGTGGCCGTCCTGGTCTTGCCCTGCTCCCCGTCCTGATAACCCTGGTTGTACCAGCTCATGGCGCGGCACTCCTCCTCCGACAGGGAGCTGCACCCGGCGAGCAGCAGGGGGAGGGTCAACAGCAGGATCTTGGGGGACATGAAGGGGCTCCGACAGCAAGGATGGTGGGGCATTCTAGAAGAGGAAGCCCGCCCGGGACAAGCACCGGGCGAGGGCGCCGTATCATGATGTTTTTATCACTATTTTCAAGCCGTTGTGAACGGGCTTCCGGCGACCTTTTCTTGCCGGGGGAGGCAGGGTAAACTGCGCCTACTTTTAACTGGCACGTAACAAAAACAATGAAAGTCCTGACCGTCGATTATCGCTCCCCCGACGCGGCCGAGCGCTTCACCGAATCCCTGCGCACCACCGGCTTCGGGGTGCTGACCCACCACCCCATCCCGAAGGAGCTGGTGCAGTCCATCTATGACAACTGGTATCGCTTCTTCATGAGCGAGCAGAAGCAGGATTTCCTGTTCAACCGCGAGACCCAGGACGGTTACTTCCCGCCGTCGGTGTCCGAGGTGGCCAAGGGCAACACCCAGAAGGACATCAAGGAGTACTTCCACCTCTACCCCTGGGGCCAGATGCCGGAAGAGCTGAGGGCGCAGGCGATGGAGTACTACCGCCTCGCCAACGATCTGGCCGCCGAGCTGCTCTCCTGGGTGGAGCAATACACCCCGGCCGACATCGCCGCCCACTACAGCTGCCCGCTCTCCTCCATGATCGAAGAGAGCCAGAAGACCCTGCTGCGGGTGCTGCACTATCCGCCGTTCGACGGCACCGAAGCGCCGGGGGCCATCCGCGCCGCGGCCCATGAAGACATCAACCTGCTGACCATTTTGCCCGCCGCGAGCGAGCCGGGCCTGCAGGTGAAGGGCTCTGACGGGGAGTGGATGGACGTGCCCTGCGACTTTGGCACTCTCATCATCAACATAGGTGACATGCTGCAGGAGGCCTCCCACGGCTATTACCCCTCCACCACCCACCGCGTCATCAACCCGACCGGCGGCAGCGTCAGCAAATCCCGCATCTCCTTGCCGCTGTTCCTGCACCCGCGCCCGGACGTGGTGCTGTCCGAGCGCCACTCAGCCCACAGCTACCTGATGGAGCGACTGCGGGAGCTGGGGGTCATCTAGCCCCAAAACGCACACTCATGACAGCAAGAACCGGAGCAAAAACGCTCCGGTTTTTATTTTGTGGCACGATTGGTTGGTTATCCGAATTTTATTGGCAACTTGTGCCAATAAGGCAGTTTTAAGACGGATATTCGCCGAGTGATTGCGCGCCCCAGGGCGTACTCTGAGCGCCATTTCTCGGGCCCCGCTGGCGGGCCCCTCGATTGGAGTTCCCATGAAGCAGTCCCAATGGTCATCCCGGCTCGGTTATATCATGGCCGCCGCAGGTTCGGCGGTCGGTCTCGGCGCCATCTGGAAGTTCCCCTATGTGACCGCCGCCAACGGTGGCGGCGCCTTCCTGCTGGTGTTCCTGCTGTTCAGCTTCACCCTGGGGGTGGCGGTGCTGATGGGGGAGACTCTGCTCGGCAGTCTGACCCGGCGCGGGGTGGTGGGGGCCTTCGATGAGTTGATGGGCAAGCGCTGGCGCTGGGTCGGCGCCATGGGGCTCTTGTGCAGCCTGCTCATCTTCAGCTTCTACAGCGTGGTGGGGGGCTGGACCCTGGGCTACACCGGCATGGCGCTGGCGGGTAGCCTGCAACAGGGGGATGGCGCTGCGCTGACCGCCCGCTTCAACGACTATGTGGGGGATCCGCTCTGGCCCGTGCTGACCCACCTGCTGTTCGCCGCCCTCACCTGGTGGTTCGTGCAGGGCGGGGTGCAGAAGGGGGTGGAGCGCACCCTGCGCTGGATGATGCCGGCACTCTTCATCATGATCTTGCTGCTGGTGGCCTTCGGTCTCACCCTGCCCAATGCCATGGCCGGGGTGCGCCACTTCCTGATGCCGGACTTCAGCAAGCTCGGCATGTCAGGTGTGCTCGACGCCATGGGGCTGGCTTTCTTCTCCCTCTCCATCGGGCTGGGCATCCACACCACCTATGGCGCCTACCTGCCCTCCAGCGAAGGGGTGGGCCGCTCCAGTCTCTGGGTGGTGCTGCTGGCGAGCCTGATCGCCGTGCTGGCGGGCCTGATGATCTTCCCCGTGCTGGCGGCGACCGGCATAGATCCCGCCTCAGGCCCCGGCCTCACCTTCATGACAATGCCGGCCGTGTTCCAGCAACTGCCCTTCGGCCAGGGGCTGGCGGTGGTCTTCTTCGCCCTGCTGGTGGTGGCGGCGCTCTCGTCTTCCATCTCCCTGCTTGAGCACCTGCAGTGCTTCGTCTGCGAGAGCCTGGGCTGGTCGCGCCGTGCTGCCTGCAGTCTCATCACCGCCCTGGTGATGGCGGGGGGCATCCCGGTCAGCCTGTCGTTCGGCCCCTGGGCGCAGGTGACCCTGTTTGGCAAGAACATCTTCGAGCTTCTGGACTTCATCACTTCCAACCTGATGATGCCCCTGTTCGGGCTGGCGCTCACCCTGCTGCTGGGCTGGCAGCTGGGCCTGCGTGCCTTGCCCCAGGGGCTGGCGCCGCACTGGCGCGCCCTGCTGATGGGCTGCTGGCGCTGGCTGGCGCCCCTGCTCATCGGCGGCATCCTGGTGCGGGGTCTGCTGTAACCCTTGCCGTGCAGGTGGGCCTCCGGGCCCGCCCGTTACCCGGGCTCAGAGGGCATCCTCGCTGACAGGATTGACTGCCTCGAAAAATCCATTAAATAGAGGTTTGTTGAAACTTTGATTCAATAATCGACATGTGGGTTGGTAAATATTCTGTTTTGAGGGCGAAAATGGACTATTGGCTGTCAACTTCTCTTGCCGTGGTTTAGGCTGTGGCTCCTTTTTTGCGTCCAGGTTATCCATAGCATGTCACCCCTCATCGCCCGGTTCGGCCGATTTTTCAGCTCGCAAGAGAGGTGACCCTGCACGCGCACTCAGTCTGAATGTTCATTGCAAAGGTCGCCCCCGGGCGGCCTTTTTGTTGCGACCCAGGTTGCACTTACCCATGGAGTATCGATTCGATGTTGTCTTCCCCGGAGGTTGTATGAGCCAGGTTCAGTGGTCTTCCCGTCTCGGTCATGTGCTGGCGGCGGCCGGCACGGCCATCGGCCTCGGCGCCATCTGGAAGTTTCCCTATGTGACCGCCACCAATGGCGGCGGCGCCTTCCTGCTGGTGTTCCTGCTGTTCAGCTTCACCCTGGGGGTGGCTGTGCTGGTGGGGGAGACCCTGCTCGGCAGCCGCAGCCAGCGCGGGGTGCTCGGCGCCTTCCATCGGCTGGTGGGGCCGAACTGGCGCTGGATGGGCTACATGGGGATCCTCTGCGGCTTCTTCATCTACAGCTTCTACAGCGTGGTGGGGGGCTGGACCGTGGGCTATGCGGCGCTGGCGGTGATGGGCAAGCTCAACCTCGGCGAGGGTTCTGCGCTGACCGCCCTGTTCAACGGTTATGTCAGCCATCCCTGGTGGCCTGTGCTGACTCACCTGGTGTTTGCCGGGCTGACCTGGTGGTTCGTGCAGGGGGGCATCCAGAAGGGGGTGGAGCGGGCGCTGCGCTGGATGATGCCGGCCCTCTTCGTCATGATGCTGCTGCTGGTGGGGGTGGGTCTCTCCATGCCGGGGGCCATGGCCGGGGTGCGTCAGCTGCTGCTGCCTGACTTCTCCATGCTGACCGGCCAGAGCGTGCTGGATGCCCTGGGGCTGGCCTTCTTCTCCCTCTCCATCGGCCTTGGGGTACACACCACCTACGGCGCCTACCTGCCCAATAGCGAAGGCGTGCTGCGCTCAGGGGTCTGGGTAGTGACCCTGGCGAGCCTCATCTCTGTGCTGGCGGGGCTGATGATCTTCCCGGCGCTGGCCTCCACCGGCATAGACCCGACTGCCGGGCCAGGGCTCACCTTTATGACAATGCCCGCCGTGTTCAGTCACCTGCCGTTCGGTCAGGGGCTGGGGGTGGTCTTCTTCCTGCTGCTGCTGGTGGCGGCGCTCTCCTCCTCCATCTCCATGCTGGAGCACCTGGTGCGCTTCACCTGCGAGGAGTGGGGCTGGTCGCGCCGTGGCGCCTGCCGGGTGCTGACCCTGCTGATCATGGCCTCCGGCATTCCGGTCAGCCTGTCGTTCGGTCCCTGGGCCGACTACACCCTGTTTGGCAAGACCCTCTTCGACTTGCTGGACTACCTCACCTCCAACCTGATGATGCCGCTGTTCGGCCTGGTGCTGACCCTGCTGCTGGGCTGGCGACTGGGGGAGAGCATACTGCCCGAGGGGCTCTCCCCGGCCCTGCGTCTGTGTCTGCTCTGGTGCTGGCGGCTGGTGGCGCCGCTCTTGATCGCCGGTATCCTGGTGCGGGGTCTGATCTAGCCGTCGCCCCGTGGCGGATGCTGGAGTCGCGCGGATCGAGTCGTAGATGAACACAGGGGTTGGCCACAGGCCAACCCCTGATCACATCTGGGGCGGGATCACTGCAGGCCGGGCCCTTTGGCGGAGAAGGGGCAGTCGCGCTGGCGGATGAGCTGACTGCCCTGATGGCCGCTCCCCTGCCAGGCGAGCGCGAGCTGGCCGAGGCGACCGAGGTGGCGCAGCTCGAACTCGTAGCGCAGGCAGGGGTTGTCCGTGGGCAGCCGGGTCATTGTGGTTGGCAGGCGGTAGTCGTAGCGCAGCAGGGGACCGTCCTGCAGCTGGCTCTGGGCGGGCACCAGGCCCTCAGCCGTGGGGGAGGGGGCGCTCAGGTAGCGGCGCAGGGCCAGGGGGGCGTCTATGGCCTTCTGGTAGTGGAGCCCGTTCATGGCGGCCAGCTCCTCCTCCAGCCGTTGCAACTCCCCTTCCAGGCCACTCAAAGCCTGGCCCAGCTGCTGATGTGCGGGGGAGGCGCAGCCTCCCAGCAACAGGGTGATGAGCGGCAGGGCGGGGCGGACGGGCAGCATGGTCACTCCTTCGGGATCAGGGCCACTGACTATAGCAGGGGATTGGTGGGCGGCGCGGCGCGCAGCAGCCCGGCGAGGCGCTCCAGCCCCTCGGCGACCCGGGCGTCGGTGGCGGGCTGGCTCAGGCTCAGGCGCACCCCTTGCGGGGCGGCAAACTGGCCGGCGGCAAAGTGTTCTCCGCTCGCGACCCCGACGTCAAGGGCGTTGGCCGCCTCGGCGAACTCCTGACTGCGCCAGGGCTCGGGCAGCGGCAGCCAGGCGTGCATGGAGCCCGGCTGCCAGCGGGCCCCCGGCAGCAGGTGGCGCAGCAGCTCTCCCCGACGCGCCAGGACCCGTCTCTGCTGCTCGATGAGCGGCATGATCTGGTGCTGGCTCACCAGCTTGCAGGCCAGCTCGATGAGCAGGGGGCTCACCATCCAGCTCGACAGCCGCATCGCCTGGGCGAAGCCGTTGCGAAGGGCGGGGGGAGCCAGCACGAAGCCGACCCGCAGGCCGCCGCAGGCGATCTTGGTCAGGCTGCCGAGGTAGATGACCCGCTCCGGCGCCAGATTGACCAGAGGCGGGAGCGAGACCTCGGGCAGCAGGCCGTTGACGTCATCCTCGACGATCAGCAGATCATGGCGGCGTGCGATGGCGACTATCTCCTCTCGCCGCGCCAGGCTCATGGTGGCCGTGGTGGGGTTTTGCAGGGTGGGGGTCAGGTAGAGCAGCTTGGCCCGCCGCTGGCGACAGGCGGCCTCCAGGGCGGCGGGGATCAGCCCCTCCTCGTCCATCGCCAGCCCCATCACCTGATTCTTCAGCTGGCGCGCATTGCCCAGCATGCCGGGGTAGCTGAGCCCCTCACAGAAGATAGTCTCCCCCACGCAGCCGGTGGCCAGCAGGGCCAGCATGATGCCGTGCTGGGCGCCATGGCTGAACAGCAGCCTGTCCTCGCTCCCCCGGATGCCCTGCTCGGCGAGCCAGTCGACGAACAGCTGGCGCTGCGGGGCACGCCCGGCCTCCTTGTCATAGCCCAGCAACCCGTTGAGATCCCCGTCCGCCAGCTCGGTCAGCATGGGTTTGATGATGGCGGCCCTGTCCAGCTGCACCGGCAAGTTCTGCCACAGCTCGATGCGCTGGTTGTCCTCGTTGCGGATCACCCATTCGTTGGCGGGATCCGCCGCGGCCCTGACCCAGGTGCCATGACCCACCCTGGCCGCCAGCAGACCCCGCCGCTCGGCTTCGGTGTAGGCGCGGGTGATGGTGCCCACAGTCACTCCCAGCCGGTCCGCCAGCGCCCTGTGGGTGGGCAGCCGGGTCTGGGGAGGCAGGGCGCCATCGGCAATGGCCTGCTCTATGGCCTTGACCAGTTTCAGGTAGAGGGGGCCCTCGAAGGGAGTGAGGTCGGGTGTCCAGATTGTCATGGTGACAATAAATCCATTGATCCAATATTGTCCCCAATATAGCGTGATAATCAGCCTGTTAACAACCCGATAGCTCACATTGTACCGATACAATGTGACAAGAAAGGAGTCACCTCATGACCATTGAATGGTATGCCACCCTGTTTGGCTTCGCCCTGCTCACCTGCGGCACCCCGGGGCCCAACAATCTGATGTTGACGGCATCCGGTGCCAACTTCGGGGTGCGCCGCACCCTGCCGCACCTGATAGGTGTGGTGGTGGGCCAGCCGGTGCTGCAACTGGTGCTGGCGCTCGGTTTCTATCCGCTGTTCGAGCGCTGGCCCCTGCTCAAGCTGAGCCTGCAGGTGCTGGGCAGTCTTTATCTGCTGTGGCTGGCCTGGCGCATCGCCGTGGCCGGTGCCCCCGGCGATCCGGCGAGGCGCGCCCGCCCGCTGACCCTGCTGGAAGGCCTGGGCTTTCAGTTCCTCAACCCCAAGGCCTGGATGATGGGGATCTCCGCCATCAGTCTGTTCAGCCTGCCGGGGAACGATTACTGGGCGAGTATGTGGGGCATCATGTCCGTCTTCCCCATGGCGGGGCTGCCGGTCTGCTTTGCCTGGGTGCTGTTCGGTCATCAGCTCAGCCGCTGGATCAACTCGGACAGAGGCTGGCGCCGTCTCAATGGCAGCCTGGGCGCGCTCACCGCCCTGTGTGTGGTGATGCTCTGGTATTAATGACCGCCTGATTATTCATGCAAAGAAAATGCATTGCTGACCTTGTCGTCAGGGCGCTGGCTCTGCATATTAGGAGGCTTGCCGTATCTGAATGAGGTTGAGATGGATCTGAACTGGTTGTTTCCCCTGGCGGGCTTTGCCCTGATCACCTGTGGCACCCCGGGCCCCAACAACATGCTGCTCACCAGCGCCGGGGCCGCTCAGGGATTTCGCCGCTCCATCCCCCTGCTGGTGGGTGTGGTAGGGGGCATCAACCTGATGATCCTGGCCACGGCCCTGGGGCTGGGAGTGGTGTTCGAGAAGGTGCCGCTGCTGCACGACGGCCTCAAGCTGGTGGGCTCGGCCTACCTGCTCTGGCTGGCCTGGAAGGTGGCCACCGCCAGCGGCCCGACGGATGGCAGTCGGCCGCTTATCCCGGCCCATCAGGGGGCCATGTTGCAGTTGCTCAACCCCAAGGCCTGGATGATGGCGCTCTCCGCCATCAGCGGCTTTACCCTGGCGGGGGAGGCTTATTGGCCGTCCGCCGGCTGGGTGCTCGGCATCTTCTTCGTGACCGGCCTCTATACCGGGGCCTTCTGGGTGCTGTTTGGTGCCCAGGTGCGCCGCCTCATCCGCACC
Organism: Aeromonas sp. R4-3; assembly: GCF_040908275.1. Classification (NCBI taxonomy): domain Bacteria; kingdom Pseudomonadati; phylum Pseudomonadota; class Gammaproteobacteria; order Aeromonadales; family Aeromonadaceae; genus Aeromonas; species Aeromonas sp. R4-3. The sequence continues at coordinate 45,416 of NZ_JBFODK010000045.1, read as the reverse complement.
GCCAGAGGCTGGCGTCGCTTTAACCTCGGCATGGGGATCGCCACGGCGGCCTGCGTGCTGATGATCTGGATTTAGGCCCTTGGCCTTACCTTCTGTCTTGTTGGCCCTTCGGGGCCTTTTTTGTCTGTGGGTGGCCGTCACCCGATGTGAAAAGGAGCGGTTATGAAATGTATCGGTCTGCTGGGTGGCATGAGCTGGGAGTCCACCGTCAGCTACTACCAGGCGATCAACCGAGGCGTGCGGGCGCGGCTCGGCGGCCTGCATTCGGCGCGGGTGTTGCTCAACAGCGTCGATTTTGCCGAGATAGAGCGGCTGCAACATGCCGGTGACTGGCCCGCCACCGCCCGTCTGCTGGCGGCCGAGGCCCGCGCACTCCAGGCCGGTGGCGCCGATTTCCTGCTGATAGGCACCAACACCATGCACAAGGTGGCCCCCGAGATCGCCGCCGCCATCGAGATCCCGCTGCTGCACATCGCCGACGCCACCGCTCGCCGTCTGCAGGCTGACGGGGTGACCCGGGTCGGCTTGCTCGGTACCCGCTTCACCATGGAGCAGGATTTCTACAAGGGGCGGCTGGAGGCGCAGTTCGGGCTGGAGGTGCTGGTGCCGCAGGAGGCTGCGCGGGAGCGGGTGCACAGCATCATCTATGACGAGCTCTGCCTCGGTGATATTCGCGAGTCGTCCCGGGTCGAATACCTGGCCATCATCGCCGATCTGGCCCGGGCCGGGGCTCAGGCCGTGATCCTGGGCTGCACCGAGATAGCCCTGCTGGTGGGGGAGTGTCAGGCCGCCGTGCCGCTCTACGACACCACCGCCATTCACGCCGACGCTGCCGTGGCGTGGGCGCTGGAGTAGGGCAGAGAAAGAATCCCGTGGAGGTGCCCCGGCGCCTCCCCCCTTCCTGCCCGTCATCTCCCCCCGATCCTAACTGTGAGTCAGCCTTCACTTCAGCAAGCCGATAGACGCTTTTATTGTCAAACGGCTCACATTTACCCCTTTTGTCCCTTGAGTCTGGCGCGTCAGGCGCCTAGTTTTCGATCACTGAAACGATTCAGCTTTCACGAAAACCACTCACAAGAACAAGAGACACGAGGATAAAGCCATGTTGAAGAGACTCTCCATTGCCGTGCTGCTCGCCCTGGGGGCGAGCTCGGGCCAGGCCGCCGAATTCCTGCTGACCGATTCCCAGCAGGGGCTGGATGTGGGGGACTGGAAGATCACCAGCGACAAGCTGGGGATCAAGAGCCCGGTACCCTTCTCCATCGAGAAGAAGCGCCTGCACGGCGGGCGCCAGGAGGGGGTGGATCTGCTCATCGTCGACAACGGGGTGATGAAGATCACCCTGGTGCCGACCCGTGGCATGGGGATCAAGGAGGTCAAGGGGGCCGATGTGCGCCTCGGCTGGGATTCTCCGGTCAAGGAGGTGGTCAACCCGGCCTTCATCGATCTGGAGAGCCGCGCCGGTCTCGGCTGGCTCGATGGCTTCAACGAGATGCTGGTGCGCTGCGGTTACGAGTGGACAGGCCACCCCGGGGTGGACGATGACGGCCGACTCAAGAGCCTGCACGGCCGGGTGCAGAACATACCGGCGTCCGTGGTCAGCGTGACAGTGGACGAGGAGCCGCCCCACGCCATCCACGTGCGGGGCCGGGTGGACGAGCGCACCTTCAAGATGAGCGAGCTGGTCACCTGGACCCAGCTGAGCGTGGTGCCCGGTCAGGCGGAGTTTGCCCTGCAGGACAAGCTGACCAACCACGCGGACTACGAGAACGAGTACCAGATCATCTATCACGGCAACTTCGGGGCGCCCATCCTGGAGGAGGGGGCGCGGGTCAGCACCCCGGTGAAGCAGATCTCCCCGTTCAACGACTACGCCAAGGCGGGGCTCAAGGGCTGGCAAAGCTACCTGGGGCCGACCAAGGGCTTCGACGAGATGGTGTTCAACCTGGTGCCCTACAGCGATGCCGAGGGCAATACCCTGGCGGTGCTGAACAACAAAGCGGGCAATGTCGGGGTGGCTGTGGGTTACAACACGCACCAGCTGCCTGTGCTGACGCTCTGGAAGAACACAGACACCCGGGCCCAGGGCTATGTGACCGGCATCGAGCCCGGCACCAGCTATGCCTACAGCACCAAGTACCAGCGTCCGCTTGGGCTGGTGCCCAGGATCCAGCCCGGCGAGACCAAGACCTTCGATCTGATCTATCGCCTGCTGCGCAATGGGGAAGAGGTGAAGCAGGCCCTGGCCCAGGTGGAGAAGATCCAGGCCGGCCGCCCCACAGAGCTGCGGGAGCAGCCCCTGGTCAAGCTGCCCTGAGTGGCAGACTTATAGCAAAAAGCCGCTCCATGAGCGGCTTTTTCATGCCATATGAGGGATCAGCCGTGGCTGGGCTCAGACATGGCTATACATGGCCTCGATCTCGCTCTGGTACTTGGATTCGATGATCTTGCGGCGCAGCTTCATGGTGGGGGTGATCTCCCCGAGCTCCATGGAGAAGGCGCTCGGCAGCAGGGTGAACTTCTTCACCTGCTCGAACTTGGCCAGCTCCTGTTGCAGATCCGCGATCCGTGCCTCGAAGAACTCCACCACCTTGGAGTGGCGCAGCAGCTCCGTCTTGCACTGGTACTGCAGATTGATGGAGCGAGCGTACTCCTCCAGGGACTCGAAGCAGGGGACTATCAGCGCCGAGACAAAGTGGCGGGCGTCGGCGACGATGGCGATCTGCTCGATGAAGCGATCCTTGCCCAGGGTCCCCTCCACCAGTTGCGGCGCCACGTACTTGCCGTTGGAGGTCTTCATCAGCTCCTTGAGGCGCTCGGTGAAGTAGATGTTGCCCTCGTCGTCCAGCTCGCCCGCATCGCCGGTGCGCAGGAAGCCATCGGCCGTCATCACTTCGGCCGTGGCCTGTGGCTTGTTGTAGTAACCGCGCATCACTGTGGGTGAGCGCACCAGCAGCTCGTTGTTTTCGCCGAGTTTGACCTCTATGCCGTCCATGACGGTGCCGATGGATCCCAGCTTGAACTGGCTGTCCTCGTAGCAGCAGACGGTGGCTGTGGTCTCTGTCATGCCGTAGCCGTACTTGAGGTTGAGCCCCATGGCCTGGAAGAAGAGGTTGACGTCGTCCGCGAGGCGAGCGCCCGCCACTGGCAGGAAGCGGGTACGGCCGCCGAAGCGGGCACGCAGCTTGCGAAACACCAGCCGCTCGGCCAGGGCCAGCTGCAGGTAGAGCAGGGGGGAGGCGGACTTGCCGGCTTGGCGGGTGGCGACCATCCGCTTGCCGACCCCGGTGGCCCAGCCGAACAGGGCGCGGCGCAGGCGCGGGGCCTGGGCCACCTTGGCCTGGATCATGGCGTAGGCCTTCTCGTAGAGGCGCGGCACGGCGCACATCACGGTCGGCTGCACCTCGCCAATCACCTCCATCACCTTCTGGGGATCGCGGATATAGACGTTCTCGGCGCCGCAATAGAGCACGTAGTAGCTCCAGGCGCGCTCGAACACGTGGCTCAGCGGCAGCATGCAGAGGGACACATCCTGCTCGCCAAGATCCAGGCGACGGTCGTGCATCTCGAAGCAGGCGGCGATGTTGTTGAAGTCGAGCATGACCCCCTTGGGTTCACCCGTGGTGCCCGAGGTGTAGATCAGGGTCAGCAGATCATCCATGCGGTAGTGCTGTTCACGCATCCGCAGTGCCAGCTCGCTCGGCTGATGGTTGCCGGAGGAGAGGAAGGTCTGGAAGTGGCTTGCCTGCTCGCAGCCGCGCAGATCGACTGTGCCGTCCAGGGTGACTATCTGGTTGATCTCGCCACTCTCGAGCAGCAGGAGCGCCTGATCGAACTGGGGTTGCTCCCCCACGAACAGCAGCTTGATGCCGGCGTCCTTCACTATGTAGCGCAGCTGATCCAGGGTGCTGGTGGGGTAGATGGGCACGCTGACGCCGCGGGCGGCCAGGATGCCAAGATCGGCCTGGGTCCATTCCGGCATGTTGCGGGCATAGATGCCGACCATCTCGGTGGGCTGGTGGCCGGCGCGGATCAGCGCCTGGGCACAGTAGTCCATGGCCTGGCCCAGGGTACGCCAGCCGATGGCGCGCCATTGGCCATCCTGCTGGACGCGCAGGGCGGCCTTGTTGCCAAGGCGGGCAATACGCTCACGCATCACTCTAACCAGATGAAGCTGCGACATCTAAATCATCCTCAAGTAACAGTTGTGCGCCCGCAGGGGCACTAAAATCGGGGCTGGAGTTTAAACTCTAACATTACAGCTTACAAGTGTGCGCCATTTGTCCTGGATCACAAAGTCGTCAACTCGGGGAGAGTCAGGCATGATAAGGACGAGGGTCGGATTCATTCAGGGAGGTGCGCCATGGGGATCGGAGTCAAGAGTCTGCTGACGGGCATGTTGTTGCTGCTGGCGGGAGCCGGTGCACTCTGGTTTGTCCTTGGTGGATCCGAGGGTCAGGACAATCCCTGGCTGAGCGGGGCCGAGGGCTATGAGCAGGCGCAGCGGCTGGCGCTGAGGGAAGGATTCCCGTTGCTCTATGTGATAGAGCGCGCCAAATGCCGACGCTGCAAGGCGCTCAATAACGAGCTGTGGCGCGCCCCCGAGATGCAGTCCGCCCTGGCGGGGCTGGCCAAGGTGCGGCTCAACCCGGATGCGGGGGATGGCAGCGAGCACATACTGCGGCGTTTCCCGCAGGTGGCGACAGCGCCCGGCATCTATGTGCAGCGACCGGGGGAGCCGCTTAGGCCCATCAAGGTGGTGGTGGATATCCAGGAGATCTGGATGCCCGGCGTCACCTACGGGCGCGGCTTCTTCATGCCGCTCTCGGGGGCGGCCTTCGAGGCGGTGCTGAGGGTCACCCTCAGCCTGGAGGACCCCGCCATCGACAATGCCCCCCTGCCCTGAGGGGTGACCGGGGTGTCGGGATGAGGAGAGCGACAAGGGGACGGTATAGTCCCCTTGTCCATTGCGGATGGCCTCCCGGCCCAAGCCGGGGGGATCAGCCGAAGTCGAACAGGCGGGACATCAGCACGGCGTCTTCCCGATCCTGGCCGGTGCCGTAGTAGTCGGCGCGGCGGCAATACTCGGCAAACCCCTCGCTCTCGTAGAGGCTGATGGCGGTGCGGTTGCCCGCCCGCACCTCCAGGAACCAGGCCTCGGCCCCCTTCTCCTTGCTGCGGGCCAGATACTCTTTCAGCAGCGCCCGGCCCAGCCCCTTGCCCTGAAACTCGGGGTGCACGCAGATGTTCATCAGGGAGCTGTCTCCCGCCACCAGATCCGAGATATAGAAGCCGGCGGGGCGGCCTTCCACCAGCATCAGGCCATTGAGATAGCGCGGCCCGAAGCAGGAGAGCAGGTTGGCCTGGCTCCAGGGCTCCTGGTGGGCGGCCTGCTCTATGGGATAGATGGCATCGAAATCGGATTCGAGCAGGGGACGAAATCTGGGCAAGAGGTCAGACATGGTTACTCCGGACGGGATTCGGACTTGCGACGGACGGCATGGTCATGCCATGGTCGTGGCTTCAAGGGATTTGGCGGCTGGCCGCTTCAACCGGGCTGGCGCTGCCGGCACTGCTGCCACAGGGCGCGCTTGTGCGCCGCGCTGGGCTTGAGCGGGCAGACGAGGGCATGGGGCCAGCGCGGATCCGGGGCCGTCAGCCAGAGCAGGGGGGGCGTCATCCCCTCGGGCAGCTCGCCGAGCAAGGAGACCTCGTCCGTGCCTATGCCGAGCCACTGGCAGATATCCCCGAGCAGGGAGGGCGCGGGCAGCGCCTCGGCCTGCAGCCACAGCTTGCCGGTCGGCACCGCCACCGGCTGGCGTGGGGCTGCCGCATCCTCTGCCGCCAGGGTCACTGGCGGCTGCCGGGTTGCAGCAGCTTCTGCCGGTTTGCCTGGCAGGCCCCGGGCTCTCAGTTGCCAGAGGGGGATGCCCATCCTGGCCAGGATGCGCTGACGCAGTGGGTCCAGCAGGGGATCTTGCATGCGAAGGCTCACTCTTGATCTGCGTTGGGGTAAATTCTGATGCGCAGAGTACACTCTCGCAGGTTTTGCTGCACCCCCTTGCGTGCCGGGATTGTCCCGCCAGGGCCGTGCAGGATCCCGACCCCGATCGCGGGATGAACAGATTCAACAGACTATGACAGTGAGGCGGGGCCAGAGGCCGGCCCCTGCGGACACTATGACAATACCAGCTTCGGAACTGTGCCTATGCCGCCTTTAGCCCAGAATACTGTTCGTGCCACCCCCATCCATGAGCGCCTGCCACGGCTGCTGGCCGCCCTCGGGGAGGGGCTCTATGAGCGCCAGGATGCCCTGCGGCTCGGGCTGCTGGCGGCCTTGAGTGGCGAGAGCGTCTTCCTGCTGGGCCCACCCGGCATCGCCAAGAGCCTGATCGCGCGGCGCCTCAAGCTCGCCTTTCACGATGCCCGCCACTTCGAATACCTGATGACCCGCTTCAGCACGCCGGAGGAGGTGTTCGGCCCCCTCTCCATCCAGGCGCTCAAGGAGGATGGCAAGTACCTGAGGCTGACCCACGGCTACCTGCCGGAGGCCGAGGTGGTCTTCCTCGACGAGATCTGGAAGGCGGGCCCGGCCATCCTCAACACCCTGCTCACCGCCATCAACGAGCGGCAGTTCCGCAACGGCGACAGCCAGCACCCCATTCCCATGCGGCTGCTGGTGACCGCCTCGAACGAGTTGCCCGCCCCGGACAGCGGGCTGGAGGCGCTCTACGATCGTATGCTGGTGCGGATCTGGATGGACAGGGTGCAGGAGAAGTCCAACTTCCAGGCCATGCTGGCGAGCGATGGCCAATCCCACCAGAACCTGCCCCCCTCGGTGCAGATCCGGGGGGAGGAGTACGAGGCCTGGCAGGAGGAGATCGAGCAGGTACGCCTGCCCGACGCCTGCTTCGAGCTCATCTACCAGCTGCGCCAGCAGCTCGACAGCCAGCTGGGTCACGGCTGCTATGTGTCGGATCGGCGCTGGAAGAAGGCGGTCAGGCTCATCAAGGCGAGCGCCTTCTTCAACGGCCGCGACGAAGTGGCCCCGCTGGATCTGCTGCTGTTCAAGGATTGCCTCTGGCACGACGAGGCCTCCCGCACCGCCTTGCTGGAGATGATCGGCGAGTTCTCCCGCCTCTACGGCTACCAGCAGCTGGTGCTGACCCGCGAGCTGCTGGCCCTGCGCGAGCGCTTCAAGCAGTTGAGGGGGGTCGTCGCCCAGCGCCTCGCCTGCAAGGCGGTCAAGCGCAAGCAGTGGTTCGGCCGCCGCGCCCGCGGGACCGAGTTGCCGCTCGCCAACGCCAAACCCTTCGGCAAGCAGGTGCACTTCCAGCTGCTCACCCCGGCGCCCCTGGATGGCGGGGATCCCGAACGGCTGACCGAGACCCTCACCTTCGATCGCACCCTGCTCTCCCACTGGCACCCCAATGGGGAGGCGCTGGTAGGCTGGCCCCTTGGCAACCCCAAGGAGGGGCACTACGAGCTGGTGCTCGACGAACAGCTGCGGCTGCACGTGCTGGATGTCCAGCGCCAGCCCGTGCCCCTGGTGCTGGTGGAGCGAACCCCCATCCCCGAGGTGGTGACGGCACCCTGGCAGGCCGAGCTCGGTGAGCTGGCGAGCCAGGTTGTCCGGGTGCAGCAGAGCCTCAAGGGGCAGCGCAGCCTGTTCGATCGTCACCAGCCCCATCTCTTTGTCGGGGAGCACTGGCTGCGTCAGGTGGAGGACAGCTTCTTCGTGCTGAACCGGGATCTGGAACGGCTGGGCGAGGAGCTGCAGCAGTGGCGGGATCGCCTGCCCAGGCTGGATGCCTGATGCACTCTGGACTGACGTGGCCCCAAGCGCCTGGCCGCCTGCCGCATGGCGCCGAGCGTCCCTTGCATAGGAAGTGCCCATGCTAGAGATCGGCATGATGGATCTGGGGCTCCTCATAGGTGAGGGGGAGCTGGCGGGGGAGATGGCACTGCTGCTGGCGTCCACCCCCAAGATCTCCGAGTTCCTCAAACGCTCCCCGCTGCAGGGCAAGCTGCTGAAAAAACGCATCCAGCACTGGAGCGAGCAGCTCGGCGAGGAGATGCGCCACAAGCCGGTGCCGGTGGCCCTCGAACGAGAGTACCTGCTCTATCAGTCCCACAGATTGCTGCCTTTGCCCGAGCTGGTAGGGCGGCTGCCGGCCCTGCTGGAGGCGCTGGAGCAGCACAGCCCCTTCGCCGGGGATGCCCGCAGCCTGGTGCGCCAGATCATGGTGCAGCCGACCGAGGGGCTGCGTCAGCTGTTCGTGGAGAAGTGGCGGGCCAGCCTGGTGGGCAGCCTGCTGCAGTTGCAGCAGCAGATCGCCGAGGCGGAGCGGGAGAAGCAGCGCCAGGAGATAGAGGATCAGTTGCTGGCGAACCGGACCCTGGCCGACGCCCTGGATCCGCACCAGATCTCGGCGGGGGGACTCTGGGATCTGGCCCAGGGCAGCTGGCACAAGCGCAGCCTGGTGCTGGTGCAGCAATATGCCCGCATGCTGCAGCGCGAGCCACTGCTGGGGGAGATAGCGGCCCTGCTGGGACGTAGCGAGCGGGATCGGCGGACCGACACCCGGACGCTGCCCCCTGTGCCCATGCACGAGCTGGAAGAGGTGCAGACCGACGACGTGCCTGACGATCTGGTGGGGGTGCACCCGGCCAGCGATCTGATGCGGCTCTTGCCGAGCGAGGCTGTGATGCTGGCCCTGCCGGAGCTGGAGCTGGAGTTCTATCGCCGCTATCTGGAGCGGCGCCTGCTGAGCTATCAGTCTCGGGGCACATTGCCGCGCCAGCGTCTGATGCAGCGCTCCCCGGAGCTGGGCGGGCAGGAGGTGCAGCCGCGGGGCCCCTTCATCGTCTGCGTCGATACTTCGGGTTCCATGGGGGGCTATCCGGAGGAGTGCGCCAAGGCGCTCTTCCTGGCCCTGCTCAAGCTGGCGATGGACGAGAAGCGGGGCTGCTATCTGATGCTGTTTTCCACCGAGGTGGCGACCCTGGAGATCACCGCAGACACGGGTCTGGACAAGGCGGAGCGCTTCCTCTCCATGAGCTTCCACGGCGGCACCGATCTGGTGCCCTGCCTGGAGCAGGCGCTGATGCAGCTGGATCAACCGGACTTTGCCAAGGCGGACGTGCTGGTGATCTCCGACTTCATCGCCCAGAGCCTGCCCCATGCCCTGCTCGATCGGATGAACCGGCGGCGAGCGCAGCAGACCCGCTTCCACGCCGTCGCCATGTCCAGGCACGCCAAGTCGGCGATACTGCGGGTGTTCGACAACAGCTGGTTGCTGGACTGCGGCCTGCGGGGCCGGTTGCTCAGGCGCTGGCAACGCAGCTAGGGGCCGGTCGGCGTCAGCCGCCTTGCCTGTGGTAGAGGCCCCGTTCGCTGACCTGATCCTGATCCAGCAGCGGCTGGCCGCTCGGCCTGGCGATATAGAATCCCCGTTTGCCGCTGCGCTTGACCCTGTACATGGCCTGATCGGCCCGGGCCAGCGCCGTGCTGAAATCATCCTGGGGCCGGATGGCCGCTATCCCCATGCTCATGCCCACGGCCGCCTCCCCATTGGGCAGCTCGAACGGGGTGGCTATGGTGTCGACGCATTGACGGGCCAGGTGGCTGGTCCTGGGATCCTCGCTGGGCCAGGGCAGCAGCAGCACGAACTCATCCCCCCCGAGCCGACCCAGCCTGACCTCCTCACCGCAGCAGTGACGCAGCCGCTGGCTGAGGGCCACCAGCAGCTCGTCCCCGGCGCGGTGGCCCAGGTTGTCGTTCACCTGCTTGAAGTCATCGAGATCGATGAAGCAGATGGCCCTGTGCTCCCCGGGGAACTGGCGGTGCATGGCGGTGCGATTGAGCAGGCCGGTGAGGGGATCCCGGTGGGCCAGCTGGGCCAGTTGCTGCTCGTACTCCTTCTCGTGGGTGATGTCGATGTGGGTGCCCATCACCCGGATGGCGTTGCCCTCTTCATCCCGCTCCACCACCCGGCCGCGGTCCAGCACCCAGGTGGTCTTGCCATCCTTGCCGATCATCCTGTGCATCACCTGATAGAAGGGGCTCTTGCCCTCCAGGTGGTCGAAGAAGGCTTGCAGCACCCGCTCCCTGTCTTCCGGGTGCAGGTGCTCACGCCAGATGTCGAAGTGGGCGGACAGCTCCTTGGGCTGATAGCCGAGCATGGATCCCCAGCGCCGGTTGAAGATGATGAGCTTGCCGGTGGGAACATGGTTCTGCCAGATGCACAGGCCTGTGCCGTCCATGGCGGCATCCAGCTTCTCCCGTGCGTCATCCGCGATGCGTTTGAGGCGCTCGTTCTCCAGCAACAACCTGTCGTAAGCCTCCCGCAGCTCCTCGTAGGTCATTCATCATCCCTTCCCTTGTGTCAGTTCGCTTATAGTCGATGCAGACTTTCCTTCTGTAAAGAATGAGATAGCAGGAGTGAGCGCTGACACGGCAATGCATGCCGTGGCTGTGCGCCCATGACAAGGAGGGATATGATTGGGGCGGTGGGCACGGCGTCCGGGCCATCGAACGGGGAGACTGAATCTGCATGAAGATCCTGACGGGCATTAGCCTGCTGTTATGGCTGGGAGTGACACCCGCCTTCGCTGTGTCTCCCCGGCTGACCGAGCCCGCGCTGTCCCTGGAGCTGCAGCAGCTGGAGGATGATGCCCCGCCCCAGCAGGTGTTTCGCGACCGGGTCGCCGCCCTGGTTGCCCACCTCGATGACTACCCGCCCGAGGTGCAGGGGCGCATCGCCCGCCTGCAGTGCTGGGCCCAGCCGAGCGAGCGGGACGAGGAGTTCCTGCGCGCCGTGCAGTTTGCCGACAAGGCGCTGGCTGAGGTGAGGGGCCGCAAGGACAGGGTCACCGAGAGTGGCCTGCTCGCCTGTCGCGGTTATCATCAGCAACTGCTCGGCAACATGGACGAGGCGCGGCAGGACTACGACGCGGCCCTGACCCTGGCGCGCAGGCTGGGGGATGAGCGGCAACGGGCCGACATCCTCAACTTGCGGGGGGAGATGTACTCCTACCAGGGGGAGCTGGCCGAAGGGCTGATGGAGCTTATCGATGCCCATCGCCGTTACGAGACCCTGGGGCTAGAGAGCAAGGGGCGCGAGGTGCTGGCCAGGATCGCCAATGCCTATCGCCGGATGGGACTCTTCGAGCGGGCCGAGGGCTATTTTCAGGAGCTGGAGCACGACTACCGGACGCTGGGGGATCAGGAGCGGCTGGTGGATATCCACACCCAGCAGGGGCTGCTCTATGTGGACACGGCAGAGTACGACAAGGCGCTGCCCCTGATGGTGGAGGCCGAGCGCTACTATGAGGCGCAGCGGCAGGACGGTGTGCTGGCCTGGAGCAGGATAGAGCTGGCCACCATATTGCTCAGGCAGGGCAAGACAGCGCAGGCCATGGCCAAGCTGGAACAGGCCGCCACCTTGCTGCATCAGGGGGAGGGGGCGGACAGCGTGACCCTGGGTCACTGGCACATCGTCATGGCCACCGTGCTGGATGCCATGGGCAAACCGGCCGAGGCGCTGCGGCACCTGGACGAGGCCGAGCCGATTTTTGCCCGGGAGCAGAACCTGCGCTTCCTCGCCTGGGTGCACGAGGTGCGCGCCCGGGTGCTGGAACATCAGGGGCGGATCGCGGAGGCCCTGGCCAGCCTCAAGGCCTTCGTGCAGACCCGTCATGCACTGGATCAGCGGCTGCGGGAGCAGCGGGCCCTGCAGATGCGCTTCGAGTTCGATCTGGCGCGCAAGGAGCTGGAGAACCAGACCCTCAGATCCAGCCAGCAGTTGCAGGCAGAAAAGCTCAAGCAGTTGCAGGAGCGGCGCTACTGGCAATATCTGGTGGTGGTCCTGTCGTTGCTGGTCATGGGGGTACTGGTGCTCCATCAGCGCAGCCGCACCCGCAAGATGCAGCACCTCGCCATGACGGACGAGCTGACGGGCATTCACAACCGGCGTCAGATCCAGGCCAAGGGGCGCAAATGGTTCAGCCAGGCGCGCGAGAGCGGCAAACCCCTGTGCGTGCTGCTGCTGGACATAGATCACTTCAAGAAGGTGAACGACCGGCTCGGCCACCAGGTGGGGGATCAGGTGCTGACCGCGGTGGCCCATTGCATCGAGGAGCAGGTGCGCAGCCTGGACAGGGTAGGGCGCAACGGAGGGGAGGAGTTTCTGGTGCTGCTGCCCGATACCGAGCTTGAGGAGGCGGCCGAGGTGGCGGAGCGGGTCAGGATTGCGGTCTCCCGCCTCGTCATCGAGGGAGTGCCTGAGGATCACCCCATCCACGTCAGCATAGGCTGTGCCGAGTACAGGGCAGAGGATGACAATCTCGGGGAGCTGATACGCCGGGCCGACGAGGCCATGTACGCAGCCAAGCTGGCGGGGCGCAACCGGGTGGTGAAGGCGGCCTGATCCCGAACCGGCCTTCTGCCCCCTCATGCCGGGCTGGGTATTTTTCACTCGCGCGGGTATAATGTCGCGCAATTTTGCTTTGACTCAGGCGAGAAGGCCCATGTAACGCAGCGCTCCTCCTTTTTCCACCTGCGGGTTCCATGACCCGGCTGCGTGGCGTCGTTGTGTGCATGGGAGCCCTGATCCCAAGGTGCTGTCCCGCATTTATTCCCACGGGGGCCAAGGCCGCCGCTCAATAGAAGAACGTCGAATTATGTCAGCTGAATTTCTGAGTGAAGTCTCCAAGAGACGCACTTTCGCGATCATCTCGCACCCGGATGCGGGTAAAACCACCATCACCGAAAAAGTCCTGCTGTTCGGACAGGCCATACAGCGCGCCGGTACCGTCAAGGGCCGTGGCTCGGGCCAGCACGCCAAATCCGACTGGATGGAGATGGAGAAGCAGCGTGGTATCTCCATCACCACCTCGGTGATGCAGTTCCCCTATGCGGACTGTCTGGTCAACCTGCTCGACACCCCGGGTCACGAGGACTTCTCCGAAGATACCTACCGTACCCTCACCGCGGTCGACTGCTGCCTGATGGTCATCGATGCCGCCAAGGGTGTCGAAGATCGGACCCGCAAGCTGATGGAAGTCACCCGGCTGCGGGACACCCCCATCCTCACCTTCATGAACAAGCTGGACCGCGAAGTGCGCGATCCCATGGAAGTGATGGACGAGGTGGAGCGCGAGCTGAAGATCATGTGCGCCCCCATCACCTGGCCCATCGGCTGCGGCAAGTCCTTCAAGGGGGTCTACCACCTCTACAAGGACGAGACCTATCTGTACCAGACAGGTCAGGGCCACACCATCCAGGAGAAGCGGGTGGTCAAGGGGCTGAACAACCCGGAACTGGACGCCGCCATAGGTGAAGATCTGGCTGCCCAGCTGCGCGGCGAGCTGGAGCTGGTGCAGGGCGCCTCTCCCGAGTTCGATCACGAGGCCTTCATCGCCGGCGAGATGACTCCTGTCTTCTTCGGTACCGCCCTTGGCAACTTCGGCGTCGACCACATGCTGGATGGCCTGACCGACTGGGCGCCGTCCCCCATGCCGCGCAAGGCAGAGAGCCGTGAAGTGGTGGCGACCGAGGATAAGTTCTCCGGCTTCGTGTTCAAGATCCAGGCGAACATGGATCCCAAGCACCGCGACCGTATCGCCTTTATGCGTATAGTGTCAGGGACTTACAGCAAGGGCATGAAGATGCGCCACGTGCGCATCGGCAAGGACGTGAACATCTCCGACGCCGTCACCTTCATGGCCGGTGACCGGGAGCAGGCCGTCGAAGCCTGCGCCGGTGACATCATAGGGTTGCACAACCACGGCACCATCCAGATCGGCGACACCTTCACCCAGGGTGAAGATCTCAAGTTCACCGGCATCCCGAACTTTGCCCCCGAACTGTTCCGCCGCATCCGCCTGCGTGACCCCCTCAAGCAGAAGCAGCTGCTCAAGGGGCTGGTGCAGCTCTCCGAAGAGGGCGCCGTGCAGGTGTTCCGTCCGCTCATCAGCAACGATCTCATCGTCGGTGCCGTCGGTGTGCTGCAGTTCGATGTGGTGGTCTCGCGTCTGAAGAGCGAGTACAACGTCGAGGCCATCTACGAGGCGGTCAACGTCTCCACCGCCCGCTGGGTGGAAGGGACTGACGTCAAGAAGTTCGAGGAGTTCAAGCGCAAGAACGAGGTCAACCTGGCCCTGGATGGCGGTGACAACCTCACCTACATAGCCCCGACCATGGTCAACCTGCGCCTGGCCCAGGAGCGTCACCCGGACGTTCAGTTCCGCCAGACCCGCGAGCATTGATAACTGCGTCTTTGCCTGCTGGCTGAAAGAACAGAGACCCCGCTTCGGCGGGGTCTCTTTTTTGTGTCGTTTAGCCTGATAAGGACATGCGCCGGGGGCTATGGCATCACACCTGGCCGGTCGCCAGCAGCCCTCACCCTGGCCCTCTCCCTGAGGGAGAGGGAACCACATGATGCCTACCCGAAAGAGAGCGGAATCCTGTTTTGCACCCTTCTCCCCTTGCGGGAGAAGGGCTGGGGATGAGGGGGCGCTCTATTCCAGTTCCAGCACCATGCAGATCTCGCAGGCGTCGTGGCCGGTGCAACCCAGCGGGCCCGGCAGGTGCTCGAAGCCGAGCGACTCGTAGAGGCTGGTGGCCTCCCGCAGATCGGCCGTGGTCTCCAGATAGCAGCGCAGGTATCCGAGGGCACGTGCCTCCGCCAGGGCCTGCAGCACCAGCCGCCGCCCCAGCCCAAGGCCACGCAGGGCGGGCAGGAAGTACATCTTCTGCAGCTCGCAGGTCCCTGTCTCCCCCGCCAGGGGGGCTATGCCGCCACCGCCGAGAATGGCGCCGTCCGGCCCCTCTATGACCCAATAACGGCTCTGCTCGCCCTGATAGGTCTCATGGAGGGCGTCGAGATTGGGATCCGCCACCCCGTAGCCCTTGTCGGCGGTGAGGCCGTATTCGGCGGAGACGGCCCGGATCACGGCGGCGATGGCGGCATTGTCCTCAGGCGCTATGGGCCTGATGCGATAGCCCTGCTGGCGACGGGCGCGGGAGAGGGCGCTGCGATAGAGGCGTATGCCCTCCCAGAGCCGCTCGCGCTCCTCGGGGGCGAGCTGGGCCAGGGTCTCGGCCATGGCCTCATCCATCTGCCTGTGCAGTTCATTGAGCTGGGCGCATCCCAGCCCGGTGAGGGTCGCCTGCTTGCTGCGCCCGTCCGAGGGGTGCGGCTGCCAGGCGATCAGCTCCCGCTCTGCGAGGCGGGCCAGGGGGCGGCTGGCATTGGACTTGTCGATGCGCAGCCGTTCGGCCAGTTGCTGATTGGTGGCGGGGCCGCTCTCCAGCTCGATGAGCAGGTGTGCTTCCAGGGGGCTGAGGGCCAGGGAGCCGCACTGCTGGGAGAGCATGCCGAGTTCACGTACCAGTTCCCGTGACAGGGCGCGCAGGGGGCGGGGATCCATCTTGTAAGTGTCCTTCTGGTTGTTACCTGCAACCAGCATAGTCAACTGGTTGTTGATGGCAACTACTTTCCGAGGCAAAAGACGGGCACAAAAAAGGGCCCGGGAGAGGGGCCCAAACATTGGAAACCCGCGCCAGGGCGCGGATCCCATCCTTGGTCAGGAACAAGCTGGCCGGGCAACGGCGGCCCGGCCTGTGTATGGCCCGGATCTGGCGGCCTGCACCAGCTTAGGCAGCATGGTGCCGGCCACAGAGCTGTCTCAGGGCGCGGCGCGGTTTATACCAATTCCGCCAGCATGGCCTCCGAGTAGGGCACCAGGGGCTCGGCGGCCTTGAGCTTGCTCAGATAATCCGGGTTGGCGATGAGGGGGCGACCGATGGCGACGAGGTCGAAGCGGTCGGCGCGGATCGCCTCGGCGGCGGTCTCGGCACTGTAGTTGCCGACCCCCACCAGGTGGCCGTCGTAGTGGGCGCGCAGGTAGTCGGAGGCGCGGCCATCCAGGTAGTCGAAGGTGAGACTGTCATCGAAGATGCCGAGGTGCAGATAGGCCAGGGCACGCTTGTTCAGCTCGGCCAGCAGATGGTCGAACACGGCGCGATCTGCCGGGCTGCCCGCCAAATGGACATAGGCGCCGGGGGAGAGGCGCAGGCCCACCCGCTCGCTGCCGATGCGGGCGTTGATGGCGTCCACCACCTCCAGGGCGAAGCGGCTCATGTTCTCCGGGGTCTGTCCGTACTGGTCGGTGCGCAGGTTGCTCGAGTGGTGCAGGAACTGATCGATGAGGTAGCCGTTGGCACCGTGGATCTCCACACCATCAAAGCCCGCCTCGATAGCGTTGGCGGCGGCCTGGGCGTAATCCTCGACCAGCTGGCCAATCTCGGCCACCGTCAGGGCGCGGGGCACCTGATACACCAGTTCACGCATGCGCGGCACTGTGCCTTCATGGGCGACCGCAGACGGTGCCAGCACCTCGGCATGGTGGAAGAAGGGGTGGGAGAGGCGACCCACGTGCCACAGCTGGGCGAAGATCTTGCCCCCCTTGGCGTGCACTGCCTCGGTGACCTGTTTCCAGCCTGCGATCTGCTCAAGGCTGTAGATGCCCGGGGTGTTGGGATAGCCCTGGCCGTCCGGGCGAATGATGGTGGCTTCGGAGATGATGAGGCCTATGTCGGCGCGGCGGCCATAGTAGGCGGCCATCTGCGCGGTCGGCACCAGTCCCGGGCCCGCCATGCAACGGGTGAGGGGGGCCATCATGAAGCGATTCGCGAGGGTGAGGGTGCCGTTGAGGCGGTAAGGTTGAAACAGGGTATCCATGCAGAGCGTCCTCGGAGGTGATTCTTGAATGGGCATTCAAGACGTTTTTTGATTTGTACGCAAGTCTTTTTTGAGCAAGCATTCAACATGGATTGGTCTTGCCTGCTGGGGTAAACTTGCCGCCCTGTTCCCCGGTACGCCGGGTCCTTGCCAGCGGAGATCCCATGCGCAGTGCCGAATTTGATCGGGACCTTGTCCTGCGAAGCGCCATGGAGGCGTTTCGTGCCAGAGGCTATGCCAAGACCACCATGCAGGATCTGGTGGCGGCGACCGGGCTGCACCCGGGCAGTCTCTATGCCGCCTTTGGCAACAAGCGGGGGCTGCTGCTGGCGACGGTCGATCACTATGTGCAGGAGAAGGGCGCCCAGCGCCGTCGCTGCTTCGATCAGCCGAGCCCGCTGGCCGGGCTGAAGGCCTTCTTCACCCAGCTGGTGGACGATGCCCTGCAGGGCTCCTGCCTGCTAACCCGCACCCTGATGGAGCTGGCGGAGCAGGACGAAGAGCTGCACCTGCGCTTCAAGGTCATCTATGGCGAGCTGGAAAGCGACCTGGCGCAGTTGCTGCGTCAGGCCAGCGAGCGGGGGGAGCTGGCCCCCGGTGGCGACATCCCCACCCTGACCGCCTTCTTGCAGGTCAACATCCAGGGGCTGGTGACCTTCGCCCAGTGCCATCCCGACCGCGCCCTGCTGGGCGCAGTCGTCGATCAGCTGATGGCGGCCCTGACCCCCAGGCGCTGAATCCGGTCAGGCCCCCGGCCCTATATTTGTCCTCGCTGCTTGCCCCTGCCTGCCCCCTCTTCCATCTTGATGGTGAGGATATCGGCAGGAGGAAAGGGAATGACCAGAAAGGCAACGTCTCGGGCTATACTGGCGCACTTCACCACGCCACGGCTCTCCATCGCGCAGCGGTTCGCCGCCGGCAAGGCCCTGCGGGAACAGTTTCCTCGCGAAGCTCACTCCTGGCTGCCGCCCGCACCCTATGACAGGGATCCCATCGCCGTGCTCAAGGCCCAGGCCGCCACTCGCTTGAAGCAGCTGGTGCCGGTGCGCCATGCCAGGATGCAGGAGTCCCCCTTCGCCTTCCTGCGCGGTGCGGCCGCCATCATGGCGGGAGATCTCGTCGCCACCCCCCACTCCGGCCTCATGGTCCAGGCCTGTGGCGACATGCATGTCGCCAATATCGGCCTCTATGCGAGCGCCGAGCGCAACCTGGTGCTGGCCATCAACGACTTCGATGAGACCCACCTCGGCCCCTGGGAGTGGGATCTCAAGCGCCTGGCCGCCAGCGCCCTGGTGGCGGCCGAGTACCTGGGGGCCGATGCCGCCCGCCAGCGGGAGGCGGCCAGGATGATAGCGACCGGCTACCGCACCAAGCTGCGGGAATACGGCAAGATGGGCTTTATGAGGGTCTGGTACGATCACATCGAACAGGCCTCGGTGCTCGATGCCTTCTCCGTCGATGCCCACAGAAGGGTCAAGGCCACCTTCGCCAAGGCCCGCAGCCGCAACCACCTGCAGGTGCTCGGCAAGATGACGGATCTGGTGGACGATCAGCACAGGATCCGCGAACTCCACCCCTTCGTCATACGCGAGACCCACACCGAGGACGGGGAGGCCGTCTATGAGGTGCTCGGCGAGTTGCTGGAGGCCTATCTCGCCTCCCTGCCTGAGGACAGGCGCATACTGCTGCGCCGCTACAGGGTCGTGGACGTGGCGCGCAAGGTGGTGGGGGTGGGCAGCGTGGGCACCCGCTGCTGGGTGATCCTGCTGACCGGCGCCGACGATGACGATCCCCTCTTCTTGCAGGTCAAGGAGGCGCAACCCTCGGTGCTGGCCCCCTATTTCACCTCGGAAGACGACAGCGGCAACCAGGGGCGGCGGGTGGTGCGGGGCCAGCGGATGATCCAGGGATCGCCGGATATCTTCCTCGGCTGGTGCGACCTCAGGGGCCGTCACTTCTACGTGCGCCAGCTGCGGGACATGAAGGGGGGCATCGACATCACCCCTGGCATGGTCAAGCCCCGCCACTTCGTCGAGTATTGCCAGCTGTGCGGCTGGGCCCTGGCGCTGGCCCATGCCAAGTCGGGTGATGCGGCCCAGATCGCCGGCTACCTCGGCAAGTCGGAGGTGATGGATGAGGCCATCGCCGACTTCGCCGTGGCCTATGGCCAACGCACCCGGGAAGATCACGCCCTGCTGCTGGCCGCCATCGCCCGCGGGGAGCTGCCGGTCGCCTCAGAGGCGAGGTGAGGGGCGGCTCGAGCGTATCAGCTCCTTATGCCAGATCCTTGAGCCACACCAGGAGGGATTGCCGGGTGTGGCAGTGGGATCCTTATGCCGGACTCCCCTCTCCTTGATCAAATCCTTCAACCCGAGCGCCTGGCACGCCAGAGGCAGCGGGCTTACACCGGGCTCACCAACTCCTTCATCAACGCCTTCAACCAGATCAAGGCCGGTTGTTGCGCATGCACCGGGTGCCAGACGCAGTTGAGATGGTAATCCGGCACGTCCGCCGGCAGGGGCAGGCTTTTCAGCGGCCAGTGGTTGGCGAGCAGCTCGGCTACCATGCTCGGCAGCACCAAGAGGTGGTCGCTCTGGCTGACGATGGCGGCGGCGGACATATAGCTCTGGCTGTTGACCGAGATGGTGCGCGCTAGGCCCCGGGTCTTGAGAAACTGGTCCAGGCTCGCCTCCGAGGTGCCGAGCGGCGAGTGGAACACGTGGGGCATATCAATCAGCTGCGCTAGGGTGATGCGCTCCTCCTCCAGCTCCAGGGTGGCGCGCACCAGTCCGGCCAGGGGCTCGGTGAGCCAGGTCTCCTTGCCGAGATACCCCGGCACCTGCATGTACTCGTCAAAGCCCAGTACCAGATCGATCTCGCCGCTCGCCAGCTCCGCCTCCGGCAGGGTGTCGCGCAGTATGCGGATCTCTATGGTGACCCCGGGGGCCAGCTTCCTGAGGCGCTGGATGAGGGGCGGGATCAGCACGCACTCCACGTAGTCCGTGGTGCAGAGCACGAAGCGGCGCTTCGACTGGCGCGGCTCGAACAGCTCCTCCTCGGAGAGCTGCTGCTCCAGCAGCCGCAGCACCTGCTGCACCCCCAGATGCAGCCGCTGGGCCCGGGGGGTCGGCAGCATCCCCTGGGGCGTGCGCACCAGCAGCGGATCGTCAAAGAAGGCCCGCAGGCGATTGAGGGCGTGGCTCATGGCGGGCTGGCTGATAAAGAGCGACTCGGCGGCGCGGGTCACGCTGCCTTGCGTCATCAGGGCGTCAAGGGCGAGCAGCAGATTGAGGTCGAGCTGGTGCAGTTTCATGGGGGGATTATTCGCCGTGTTTATGGGACAATCCATCCTATTCATTTGATGGATGGGCACGCAACTTCTTACACTGCGGCTCACTCTTATTTTTCCAGGGTTCCCAGGTCAAGGTGGGGGCCTCAATCCATGCAAGGAGCCTTGCGATGAGCATCAAGACCATCAACTCCATTCCGGCCGCCGACGGCTTCACCATGCCCGCCGAGTGGGCGCACCAGCAGGCCGTCTGGATGATCTGGCCGTTCCGCCCGGACAACTGGCGGGAGGCCGGTCGCTTCGCGCAGGCCACCTTCGCCAAGGTAGCGGATGCCATAGGTCAGGCCACCCCTGTCTTTATGGGGGTCCCCGCCCAGTTCATGGAGCAGGCCCGTGGCCTCATGCCCGCCCACGTCACCCTGGTGGAGATGAACAGCGATGACTGCTGGGCACGCGATACAGGCCCGACCGTGGTCACCAATGCTGCCGGCGAGTGCCGTGGGGTGGATTGGGGCTTCAACGCCTGGGGCGGCCACAAGGGCGGTCTCTACTACCCCTGGAATCAGGATGAGGAAGTGGCAGCCCGGATGCTGGAGCAGCACGGCATGGATCGCTACGACGCGCCGCTCATTCTGGAAGGGGGCTCCATCCACGTGGACGGCGAAGGCACCTGCATAACCACAGCCGAGTGCCTGCTCAACGAGAACCGCAACCCGCACCTGAGCAAGGAGCAGATCGAAGCTTACTTACGCGACTATCTGGGGGTGAAGAGCTTTATCTGGCTGGATGAAGGCGTCTACATGGACGAGACCGACGGCCACATCGACAACATCTGTTGCTTCGTGCGCCCGGGTGAAGTGGCCCTGCACTGGACCGACGACCAGACAGATCCGCAATACGAGCGCTCCCTGGCCGCCCTCAAGGTGCTGGAAGCGGCAGTCGATGCCAAGGGTCGCAAGCTGAAAGTGTGGAAGCTGCCCCAGCCGGGCCCGCTCTACTGCACCGAAGAGGAGTCCGCAGGCGTCGAGAGCGGCAGCGGTGTGCCGCGCGAGGCAGAAGGCCGTCTGGCGGGTTCCTATGTGAACTTCCTCATCACCAACGGCAGCATCGTCTATCCGCTGCTGGATGCTGCCACCGACGGCGAAGCCCAGCAGATTCTGGAAGAGATCTTCCCCGAGCATAAAGTGGTCGGCGTGCCCGCCCGGGAAATCCTGCTGGGGGGTGGCAATATCCACTGCATTACCCAGCAAATTCCTTCTGGCAAGTAAGAACCTGTTCCAAGCCAGCTGAGGTTGGTACTCAAAACCCCACGCCGTGGGGTTTTATCTCTTGATAATGTGATGGTCGCAGGCGCCGATGCGGCGATCATCATGACAAACAGTCACCCTTTTACAGGAGATCAAAATGATCCCCAAAATGGTAGATGTCACCGAGGTTTCCATTGCCGAGCTGCGTGCCGCGCTCGAAGCAGGCAGCACCACAGCGGTCGAACTGGTCAAGGCCTATCTGGCCCGGATCGCCGCCTATGACGGCCCCGAGACTGACACCAAACTCAACGCTGTCGTGGTACCCAATCCCGATGCGCTGAAAGAAGCAGAAGCTTCCGATGCGCGCCGTGCCCGTGGCGAAACCCTGGGGCCGCTCGACGGCATCCCCTACACCGCCAAGGACAGCTATCTGGTCAAGGGGCTGACCGCCGCCTCCGGCAGCCCGGCCTTCAAGGATCTGGTGGCCCAGCGCGATGCCTTTACCGTTGAGCGGCTGCGCGCCGCCGGTGCCATCTGCCTCGGCAAGACCAATATGCCGCCGATGGCCAATGGCGGCATGCAGCGTGGCGTCTATGGCCGTGCCGAGAGCCCCTATAACGCCGAGTATCTCACCGCGCCCTTTGCCTCCGGCTCCTCCAACGGGGCCGGTACCGCCACCGCCGCCAGCTTCGCCGCCTTCGGTCTGGCGGAAGAGACCTGGTCGAGCGGCCGTGGCCCGGCCTCCAACAACGGTCTCTGTGCCTACACACCATCACGTGGCGTCATCTCGGTGCGTGGCAACTGGCCGCTGACCCCGACCATGGATGTCGTCGTGCCCTACGCCCGCACCATGGCAGACCTATTGGAAGTGCTGGATGTAGTGGTCGCCGACGATGCGGACACCCGTGGGGATCTCTGGCGCCTGCAGCCCTGGGTCAAGCTGCCCAAAGCCTCGGAAGTGCGTCCGGCTTCCTACCTGGATTTGGCCGCCAAGCCCGACGCCCTCAAGGGCAAGCGCCTCGGCGTGCCGCGCATGTTTATCAACAAGGATGAGCTGGCGGGCACCAGCGAGCACCCCGGCATCGGCGGCCCGACCGGTCAGCGCATCCATACCCGTGACTCCGTGATTGCCCTCTGGGAAGACGCCCGTCAGGCGCTGGAAGCCGCTGGCGCCGAAGTCATCGAGGTGGACTTCCCCCTGGTCTCCAACTGCGAAGGGGATAGACCCGGCGCACCCACCGTGTTCAACCGCGGCATAGTGTCACCGGAGTTCCTCAACGACGAGCTGTGGGAGCTCTCCGGCTGGGCATTCGACGACTTCCTGCGCGCCAACGGCGATCCCAAGCTGAGCAAATTGGCCGACGTGGATGGGCCCAAGATCTTCCCCCACGATCCGGGCACCCTGCCTAACCGCGAGGGGGATCTGGCGGCCGGGATGGACGAGTACGTCAAGATGGCCAAGCGCGGCCTGAAATCCTGGGACGAGATCCCCACAGTGCCGGACGGCCTGCGTGGGCTGGAGCAGACCCGCAAGCTGGACTTGGAAGAGTGGATGGACGAGCTCAAGCTCGACGCCGTGCTCTTCCCGACCGTCGCCGACGTCGGCCCGGCCGATGCGGATGTGAATCCGGCCTCCGCCGATATCGCCTGGAGCAACGGCATCTGGGTCGCCAACGGCAACCTCGCCATCCGCCATCTCGGCGTGCCGACCGTCACCGTCCCCATGGGGGTGATGGCCGATATCGGCATGCCGGTGGGCCTGACCTTCGCCGGTCGCGCCTATGACGACAATAACCTGCTGCGCGTTGCCTCGGCCTTCGAATCCACCGGCAGCAAGCGCCAGGTGCCGCCACGGACGCCGCCGTTGGGGTGATTGGTGTTGTGAGTTAAATCGTTCTGGTTCATTCTGAGATAATAAAAAACCCACCCGCAGAGCGGGTGGTTTTTGTTTCCACCTACGGTATTAACAAATTATTTATTATTCTTCTTTCTAGAAAAAAGATGCTTGTTTTTGAGAGTGGAGCAATACGGGTGGAACGGTTTTTATTTATTGAAATAAATTTATAAGAATTTAGACATCCCAGATGCCTTGCGACGAATACCATTCATTTCAGCTTCATGCTCACCAGCCTCAATGATGTCTCTTAAGAGGTGGCTGAATTGAGTTGGTGCCCTCTGCATTCTCATTCCAAAATATGTTCCATTAAAGTTTAGCTTTTCAATGGCTATGTTTTTTTGGTGTCCGATAATCCTTGAGGTTGAGCTGCCTAGAACATACCATCCAAAACTTGAAGCTAACTCACTGAGAACATATAATCCGAATCCAGAGTTATCATATACGTTCTCCGCATCAGGCATATTTGATGTTCTGGATATACCAGGCTTTATTGCTAACAGTAAGCTATCAGCATCGGTAAGGCATCCTTGTGATTCACGTAAGGTGTTAGCTATTCCTAACCCTTCGTCAGCGACAGTTATTTCTACATGCCCATTTCGCCAGCGTTGGCCACATACATAACACTCGGTAGCTCCAGAGTGTTCAAAAACATTTCGGATGATTTCTCGAAATGCATAGCTATACAATCGGTTCTCTTGAGTATCCTCTGTCGTACCAGAAACTATTTTAGCGAGCCCTCTTACAGCAGACATTATATCCTCATACCATTTTTCAAGGCCTTCCGTACCCGCGGTGAAATGAGGTTTTTTAATTCTTGTTATTGGAAGGTATGTTGATGAACCGCGAGCCTCTCCAACATACTTCCCTTCTCCCATTAAGATAAAATCAAAAAATCCGACGTGCATTAAATATGAGTGCACAGTGGAGTTGGTGTTATATCCTGCTTTTCTGCTCTTTATTTCTTTTGAACGTCTATAACGAACCCAATCTCGGATTTTAGAGCCAGCGACCAGCATAGCTGTTGGCATAGAGTAATTTAATGTTGAGCAATCAAGACAAACATTAGGTGTATCTTGGTGCTCATCCAATATGGAAAAAAACTCAGACAACGTATCTCTGTCGAATCTAGGTGGAAGATATATTCTGGTCATTTTTAGTCCATTAATTTTATCTAACTCGTTGTTCAGTGAGATATGAACATCCGTTTTTACTGGTTGAACAGTGTACTGCTAAGCAGGGAGCGTTTGAAGCTCCACCGGGGTGTTTATGGGGCAGTAGGTTTTAATAGGGTCGTCGAATAGCGAAGCGTATTCGGATAATCGCGAAAGGGAGGCGCCGAGAGGCCGCTGGAGTCTAGAGTTTCCTGCCGGTCTTGCCATGACTCGGTGCGCGGCGGTAAGCGGACGATGATGTTGCGCTAATCGTCCCTACGTGGTTTGGGCATTGCCTTTAATATCGCGTCTCGCGGCACTGGTGATGACGACTTCCCCGTATTTCCCCCAGACTTCACCCTGGCTTCACACAGCCTCATTTTTTCCTCACAAATCCCCCCTATCTTCTGCCCACTGACTAAAGGACTGCTTGCCACTGGGGTGACAAGGGGCCAAAGAGAGGGGAGCAAGACGATGAAATCGTGGATCAAATACGGATTGGCCGGGGCCTTGATACTGGTGGCGAGCTTCTGGGGCGGTAGCGTGCGGGCGGCGGAAGTGCAGCTCACCCAAGATGGCATCGTCGTTTTAGGGCAGATAAACACAGGGGGTTGCACCTGTTCCCCAGCGGATCCTGGCTGTTTTCCTCGACGCTTTTTATTCGGGTAGCCGGGGCTTGAGTGAAATGCCCATGACCTTGTGATCTGGCGCGCATTCAATATCGACTTCAGACCACCCCAAGGATTGATACAGTGCCGGGACATTCGTATAGGCATAGAGATAGTCTTGTGACGATGCCAATGCCTGTGACACACCGGCATTGATGAGTCGGCTGGCAAGGCCTTTACCCCGGTATTCTGCACTGACAAACACGGCATTGATCCAGATGACTTCACCGCTGCGATGAGGCTCCTTGAAGCGAGAGTAAGCCAACCCTCCCATCACCACCTCATTCATGACTGCAACCAGCACAGGCGGCAAGCGCGCATTTTTGGTGTAAGTATCGCGAAACAGAAAGTCTGGCCACGCCGATTGGAATAACTGCTCCAGCCGCGCCAAATAGGGCGAGTCTTGTTCGCAATGGATCAGTGCCATTTCATGTGGGGGTGTCATATCTCTCCAGGCACATAGCGTCTTGCCAAGGCATGAAGTTTAGGGCCGCAGGTTTGAATAGCGAAGGGTATTCGGGCGAGCGGGGCCAGGGATTGCCGAGAGGATTCCGCTTTTTTGTGGCTCAAACGCTAGGTGGTAGACAGGCGATGCCGCTGCGTTCATCGACCCAAGATGGCGTGGGGTTTGCCTTCTATATCGTTCTCGTATGTTGGGCTTCACAGGCTCGACACCAGCCTATTGCGCTGGCCGGTTGGCGCTGAGGGTAGCGAATCCCTGGTATTTACCTTCCCTCACCCCAGCGCTTCCCCCGTGCATCACAACGAGCGGGAGGGGTGAATGGCTTTCGCTGATTAGTCCGAATCATACTGCGCATCAAGCCAGGCGATGGCCTCCTGATGGTTGTTGAACCCCTGAATGTGGCCGGGATGGATGGGGGACATGCAGGAGAGGGCGATGTGATGGAGCACCTGGGCCGAATAGAGGGAGGCGATGGCCACCAGGTTCTTCTGGGCAAGCCACGAATAAATATCCTGCAGATGGTGCAGTGCGGACTGCACCACCCCCTGGTGCTGGCGATGGTCCACCAGGGCGCAGAAGCGCTTCCCGTCGAGGCTCTCCACCACGCGCTTTATCTCCGCAACCCACGCCAGCATACCCTCTTCATTGAAAGGGCCGATCAGCTCACAGATGACCAGGTGATCCTGCACATTGAAGATGAAATCACCGTGTTTTTTCTCAAAGGACATACAACATCCGAATCCATGACCAGAGGGCCGCGAGATGATGCTTATTCATTCCGTATGCATCAATACCCAAGTGAGGGTCGCTGCCCTTGTTCGAGGTTTTATGGGGGCAAGTCAGAGGCTGCGAGCGAGGTGCATCTGATCAAAACGGGCCTCCCCGGGGAGGCCCTTTTTGATGATGCGCTTGAATCTATGCGTCTCACCTGGAGGTTAGCGAAAGCGGAACAGCTCCCGATGCAGCGGCGATGTCAGGTGGGCATCCAGGCTCTGGGCCATGGGCTCGGGGCCGCAGAACCAGACGGGGGCCCGTTGCCGCGCCCCGAGTGCGGCCAGATCCAGCCGACCGCGCTCGGATTCCAGATGCAACTTGTAGTCGACTCCGGCCCGGCGGCACAGCTCGGCGAGGCGGTTGTGATAGGGGGCGGCCTCGGCGGTGGGGGCGCATTGCAGCAAGGTGGTGCCGGGGCGTTGCTCGCCACGGCGCACCAGGGCCTCCAGCCAGGCGACGAAGGGGGTGATGCCGATACCGGCACCCA
Organism: Aeromonas sp. R4-3; assembly: GCF_040908275.1. NCBI lineage: Bacteria > Pseudomonadati > Pseudomonadota > Gammaproteobacteria > Aeromonadales > Aeromonadaceae > Aeromonas > Aeromonas sp. R4-3. Next base: position 18,692 of record NZ_JBFODK010000045.1, on the reverse strand, counting down.
TCCAGAGGGCGGGCGCCGAGTCTGGCAGGGCGAAGGCGCCATAGGGGCCTGTCACCGTGACCCCATCCCCCACCTTGAGGTGCTGGTGCAGCCAGTTGGTGTGATCCCCGAGGGCGCGCACGGCCAGGGTCAGGGTGAGGCCATCCGCCGAGACGTCCACCAGGGTATAGGGGTGGGGCTCGCCGCGCCCGGCGAAGTCGAAGAAGGCGAACTGGCCCGGATTGTAGTGGCGAAGGGCAGTGGCAAGGGCAATCTTGATCTCCAGGGTACGTTCATCCAGAGGGGCGAGAGTGATCACCGTTCCCTGGTGGCGCGCATTCTGGCCTACCCGCCCAAACAGGGAGTAGAGCGCCCCCATGGCCCCCAGCCCGCCACCCAGCAGCAGGGTCAGGCCGACCGGTGTCATGACGCCGATGCGCGGCAGCAGGCAGAGTGCGTGCAGCCAGCCCATCAGGTAGATAACGGGGGCCAGCCGGTGGACCACCTTGAAGCGCTCGTAGCGCACCACGGCGAGCAGGCTCACCACCACCAGGGCGATCAACAGATAGAAACTCCATTCACCCAGGGTATTGCCGAGGCTGTGCCACAGGGCATCGTTGCCAGCACCAGCACCAGCACCAGCACCAGCACCAGCACCAGCACCAGCACCAGCACCAGCACCGCGGCGCGCCGGGCGGGTCAGCCAGTCGGCGGCGACGGCCCACTTGGGGGCTTCCACCAGCAGCCAGTGGGCAACCAGGGTGCTGCTGGCCCAGAGGGCGCTGCTGCGATGCAGGTGCAACATGCGATCCAGCCCGCCGCACCAGACTTCTAGCCTCGGCAGGCGCAGGGCCAGCAGCAGGGAGAGGGTCATGGCGCCGAGGCCAAGCAAGCCGGTCAGGATCAGCAGTTCATGGCGCCAGGGCCAGAGGCCCGTGGGCCACTGGGTCAGGCCAAGCAGCCAGATCAGGGTGAGGGTCAGGGGCAGGGTCCAGCGAAGGGATGCGGTTTTCATGGGGTTCTCCTTGTCCATGCCCCTATTGCACACCCGGTTTGTGGCCAGAGTGTGCCCCTTTACTACCTCTTTTGTAGCAGATTGTGGCAAAAGGGCCGCTCTGGGGCGGCCTAATCAAGGGGGAGAGAGCAAGGGGGCGCAGGGGAGTCAGGTCCCGGTGCCAGGCGGGAGCACCAGGATGGAGATAGCCCCCCGAAAGTGCCTCAGAGGTCAGCCTTTGCGGCCCTTGCCGCCCGCGAGCGCCTGCTTTCTGGCTTTCTGCTTCTGGGCGCCCTTGCCGCTGCGGCGCGGCTCGGGGTCGAAGCGGGTGAGATCTGGCTCAAACCCCGGGAACCACTGCTGGGGCAGCCGGGTGTCGAGCACGGCTTCCACCTTCTCCAGCAGGGGCGCATCTTCCGGGCTGAACAAGGTGATGGCGAGCCCCTTGTTGCCGGCGCGGCCGGTGCGCCCTATGCGGTGGACGTAATCCTCAGGCTGATGGGGGAACTCCAGATTGATCACGTAGTTGAGATCGCTGATATCCAGCCCGCGGGCCGCCACGTCGGTGGCGACCAGGGCCTGCAAGGTGCCGGCGCGAAACTCCAGCAGCACTTTTTCCCGCGCGCTCTGCGACAGATCCCCGTGGAAGGCGAGCGCATTGATGCCCGCCTTGCCGAGCTGCTGGGCCAGCTTGTCGGCCCCCTGACGGGTGCGGCTGAAGATGAGCACAGGGGCCCAGCCCTTCACCTTGATCAGGTGCTCCACCAGCGCCAGCTTGCGTTCCCCATCCACCGCATAGACCCGCTGCTCCACCTCGGCCGCCGTGGTGTTGCGCGGTGCCACTTCGATAAGCTCGGGGTCGTGCAAGAGCACGCGGCTCAAGGCAAACAGGTTGTCATCGCAGGTGGCCGAAAACAGCAGGGTCTGGCGATCCGCCGGTATCTGTCTGAGCAGAGCCTTGATCTCGTCCATAAAGCCCATGTCGAGCATCCTGTCCGCCTCGTCGAACACCAGATGGCGGAGGCTCCCAAGGCTCAGGGCCCCCTGGCGCAGATGATCGAGCAAGCGGCCCGGAGTGGCGATGAGCAGATCCACCCCGGCTTGAAGCGCCTCCACCTGGGCGGCAATGCTGACCCCGCCATAGACCAGGGCGCTGGTGAGGCTAGTGCCCTGCCCGTAGCGCGCCACGCTCTCAAAGACCTGCACCGCCAGCTCGCGGGTTGGCACCAGTACCAGGGCGCGGATGGGGCGGACGGCGTCGCTCGCTGGGTGTTGCATCAGCTGCTCCAGCAGCGGCAGCACGAAGGCGGCGGTCTTGCCGGTGCCGGTCTGGGCCCCCGCCATCAGATCCCGCCCCGCCAGAATGACGGGGATGGCGCTGGCCTGAATGGGGGTTGGCGCGGCATATCCCAGCTCGCGCAAGGTTTGCTGCAGGCGGGGGGAGAGGGCCAGTTCGGCAAAGGAGGCAATGGACATAGGACACCAGTGTGGGGTTATCGCGGCCAGGGCCGTGACGGGAACAATGATCGTGGCCGGGATGGTAGCAGATAGAGGGGGCGCGGCAGAAGCCGAGCCGATCAGGTGACCGGGTTGGTGCCGGTGTCTCGGATCAGCCTGATCTCCTGCCCCTGGTAATAGGCGATGTTGTGCTTGCCATGCTGCTTGACGTGGTAGAGCAGCGCATCGGCGAGATCGGTGGCCTCGGCGACGGTCAGGTAATCGCGGATACGGATGACGCCCGCCGAGAAGGTGATGGGGGCGGGCAGCTCCGGGATCTGAAGCTGTGATGCCAGCAGGCGGGTCACGGCCTGGCGCATGCTGGCCCTGTCATTGAGCCCCTTGTAGAGGACGATAAACTCCTCGCCCCCCCAGCGGATGGCCTTGTCCCCCTTGCGCATGTTGGTCGTCAGATGATGGGCGAAGGCGACGAGGGCCAGATCTCCCACCCCGTGGCCATGGGTGTCGTTGATGGACTTGAAGTTGTCTATGTCCAGCAGCATCAGGAAGTCGTATTCCTTCAGCAGGGCTTGTTCCAGGATGTCCCGTCGCGGCAGCCGGGTCAGGTGATCTGTCAGTGCCAGGGTGCGCAGGCGGCCGTAGATGCCACGGCCCGTCAGCATGAGCAGCAGCAGGACGATCAGATAGAGCTTGAAGGCCGGGCCATAGAGCACCACCCGCATGAAATCGCCGTAGCTGTATGACCATTTGAGGTAGAGGTCGTTGCCAGCCTTGGTCTCCATGAAGCGGGTATTAAGGCAGATATGCCAGGGGCGGCAGGGCTCCATCTCATTGAAAGAGAGCACAGTTCGGGTCGGATTGAGGCTCTCTAACGGGCGCAACACATTCTTGAATGCCTCGTCGACGGCGATGTCTATGCCCGTCAGGCCATAGCGGTAGTCCGCTAGCGCCGGATCGTAAAAGACGAAGGGGAAGTAGAGGGTGATGGTCTTCAACCCGGTGAAGGTGTCGGTGTAGATGTCGGACACCTGTGCCTCATCCGTGCTGCAGGGAACATGAGTGGCGGCGAAGGCGGCGCAGCCGAAATAGTGGGTCCAGGGCTCTATGTCATTGAGGTTGGTGTTGACCGGCAGCAGCTCGCTCGGAAGCATCCGCTTGTCCGTCACCATGCCAAGCATGCGCCGATCGTTATAGAAGGCGTAGAGGTTGAGGACCTCGGGGTAGGAGAGCAGATATTGGTAGGTGCTGAGCATCTGGTTGGCGGGCGGCAGTATGGGAATGACCGCCAGGCGAGCCAGGGTGGCGAGGTCATAGCCATAGGCATAGGCAGTCGCATCCCCGTTCTCGCTGAAGATGGGGGTCTTGATGCTGCTGTTGTCGATGAAGCTGGCCAGTTTCTCCGGTGCCAGTATGCGGGCCCGCTGATAAAACAGCTCGAACAGGTTCGGCTGTTTGGCGGTGATGAGCTGCATGTCGTGCCTGATGCTGAGGTAGGTGTAGTTGAACACCAGCCCCAGCCCCGCCAGCGCAAGGCAAAGGAGTGAGAATCGCATCAACCACTTGCGGGGGGTAATGCGCAACAGTGATCCAGCCATGCCGTGACGCTCCCGGGTGGTGACAGTGGGCTTTTTGTAACTGATTTTGCCCGGCATCACCAGACGAAATTGGGGGCCCGAGCAACCAGTGAACGAAAAATGAACCGCCAATATCAACAAGATAGACGATCACGTCACATGCAATGGCAAGGGAAGGGCAAACTGGTGGTGGTAGCGGAATAAGAGGGCATGACGCCCTCTGTCGTATTGCGGCGCGGCGCCTTACCTTGTCTGGGACTTCGGTGAGTAGGGGCCATGGAGAATGCCGTTGGGCATGTCGGCGCTGAGCAGCCTGACGCTGGTGATCCCGGCGATTTCATGGCCTTTGTCGGTGATGGTATTGGCAATCTGGTTGACGACAGCCACCACCAGCATGCCGATGAGGCCGCCCCCCGAATTGCTCTGCTGTTCGGCACTGCTGGCGCTGGCGCTGCCTTCCCACAGCAGCTTGCCGGTGCGCAGATCCACCAGGCGGGCGCTGGCGGTGACCACAGTCTCGCTGGAGATGACCAGATAGCTGGTGCCGTAGTCCTTGATGTCGAGGTACAGAGCGGTATCGGCACCGTAGATCTCGTGGAGCTTCTTGATGGGCAGGGCATGAATGTCCGTCGGCTCGGTCACCCCGTTCTGCCGGAAGGTCTCGTTGGTGACCGCCACCGGCAGCACGTAATAGCCGGACTCGGCGAGCGGGTAGGTGATCTGGGACTGCAGGCTGGCCCCCGCCTTGATATCAGGCGAGTGATTCACCGGTGGCAACACCAGGATGGAGGTAGGTCTGCTCTCCTTGAAGTTGCCGTAGTCGTAGCCGGGGCCCTTTGCGCAGCCGCTCAGCAGCAGGGTGCCCAGCATCAGGGCAAGTAAAGTGCGCAGTGTCATTGGGTCGCCCCCTTCTGGTTGGACATCAGGAAGTTCATGAAGGGTGCCGATTCGGGGAAGAGGCGTTTCTCGGTCTCGAACTGCTCGCGGGTCTGCGCATCCTTGCCTAGCTGGGCATAGAGCATGCCCAGGTGAGCGTGGAAGCCGGGCGGCACCGCCTGGCCCTTGGCGCTGGCCTCTTGCTGGTTTTTCTCCAGCGCATCGATCTGGGCTTCAACCCCGGTGTCCTCACCCTGCATGTGCTGGTAAACCACCCCTTGGTATTGATCCCAGTTGTAGAGCGTCTTTGGTGCCTGGGCACAGGCACTCAGCAGCAGGCCGCTGGCCAGCAGCAGGGAAAGCTGGGACATGGTCATCTCGTCTCTCCTCATTGGGCCGGGCGCCAGGCGCCGGTCTCGATGCCGTTCACCAGGTTGTTGACGGCTTCCCGAATGGCGAGATCCAGCACCTTGCCGTTCAGGGTGGAGTCGTAGCTGGCGGTGCCGCCGAAGCCGACGATCTCGCGGTTGGAGAGCTCGTACTCCCCGGCGCCCTGGGACGAGAAGACCACTTCAGAGGTGGTGACGTTGACTATGTTGAGGTTGACCTTGGCATAGGCGATCTGGGACTTGCCGCGACCCAGGATGCCAAACAGCTGATGATCACCGACCTCCTTGCGACCAAACTCGGTGACGTCGCCGGTGACCACATAGTCGGCGCCCTTGAGCTGCTGGGCCTGTTGCTTGATCCCGGCTTCCGCCTTGATCTCTTCCATGTTGTCGCGATCCAGCACGCTGAAGCGGCCTGTCTGCTGCAGATGGGTGATCAGCACGGTTTTCGCCTGGCTGCCCAGTCGGTCAACGCCGTCGGAGAAGATGCCACGCATGTAGCTGGAGCGGTTATCAAACTTGCCGACGGCGATGGGGCTGCGAGTGCCCTGATAGTGGCTCTGATAAGAGGCGACCTTGGGCACTTCCAGGGAGCGCGACGACTCGCTTGCACAAGCTGTCAACAATACCGCCATCAAAATGACGCTGGATGAAACAACAAACTTCTTCATGTAAGGCCCCGTTATTTAAGGAAAAAACAACGGCGGACTCTAGCATGGTTCGCTGCGAAGAAAGTGCCCCGTATGGGGGGCATAACCGCTCAATCTGTGTGCGTTTGGGCCGGCGTGGCGGGGAGGGCGGGGGACTGGGTCTCCTGATGGCGCTGGAACACCTCCTCCAGGGCTGCCACCAGGGCACGCATCCGCCCTGTCTTCTGCACATCCGGGTGCAGCACCATCCAGATGTCGATGGGGTCGTGCTGGCCAGGCAGCAGGCGCACCAGGCCTGGGTCCTCCTCGGCGAGGAAGGTGGAGAGCAGGGCTATGCCGAGCCCCTGGCGGGCGGCTCCCATCAGCACCAGCTGGGCGTTGCTCTGCAGCACCACATTGGGTTCATGGAGAGGTTCGCCGCACAGGCTCAGCCAGTGGCGGGCCACCAGCTCCCTGGGAAAGAGCAGCAGGTCGTGCTGTTGCAGCGCCTGGCCCGAGCGGGGCGTGCCACGGCGGGCCAGGTAGTCGGGGGAGGCGTAGAGCCCCATCTTGATGGTGGCGAGCCGTTTGACCACCAGATCCCCCTGCTCTGGGCGCAGGCTGCGAATGGCGAGATCCGCCTCCTGATTAGGGATGTCGCTCACGCTGACCGCGGTCAGCAGCTTGAGGCGGATGCCGGGGTGGCGTTGGCGCAGAAGGCTGAAGGCCGGCAGCACGAAGCCCTGGGCCAGGGTATCCGTGGTGGCGATGCAGATCTCCCCCTCCAGCTCCCCCTGGCTGGCCGCGCGATCCATGGCCAGGGCCGCCTGTGCCATGGCCTGTGCCTGGGGCAGGAGCGTCTCCCCCAGTGGGCTGAGCCGATAGTGCCTGGGGGTGCGGATAAACAGCTTGGCCCCCAGCTGCTGCTCGAAGAGGCCGACCCGCCGCCCAACGGTGGCCTGATCGACCCCGAGTTCGAGGCCGGCCCGGCGCAGGCTGCCCCGCCGTGCCAGGGCCAGAAAGAAGCGGGCGTCATCCCAGTTGATCATGCTTGCTCCTCGCTCAAGCAGGACGCCCGATTGGCGCCGGGGTATTAGATGTCAGCGGGGACGGCAGCACAAGAGGCCGCCCGATCCGCACCTGAGCACTCAAGGCGGTACGGGGCAAGCGCCCCTGTGATGCAAGTTTGAATCACCATGATGCAGAACTGCCGCAGCCCGGTGCGAGCGGGATCGCTATGATGTCGCTCCCGATAGCGGTTCCCCTGTTTGTGATTGGAGTCTTGATGTCATCCCCCTGCACCCCATCCCCTGCTCACAGCAGCGAGGTCGATGTTCGCCCCCGCCTGCTCTGGTTTCTGGCCCTGGCCCTGATGTCGGCCCTGCTCAACAGCAGCGTGCCCACCCCGCTTTATCCCCATTACCAGGCGGCGCTGGCCCTGAGCGATCTCGGCCTCAGCCTCATCTATGGCGGCTATGCGGGGGGCGTGCTGATCGCCCTGTTCGGGGTGGGCAACCTGGCGGGACGGGTGGCGGATCTGCGCACCCTGATACTGCCCGCCCTGCTGGCGGTCGCGGGGGGCGCCCTGCTCTTCTCCCTGGCCGACAGCTTCTGGTCGCTGCTGCTGGCGCGGGTCCTGGCCGGGATAGGCACTGGGGCCCTGACCGGCGCCGCCAATGTGGCGCTGCTGCGCTTTGGCCCCAAGGACGGCGGCAAGCGGGCGGCCCTGAGCGCCACCCTCTCCTTCACCGCCGGGCTGGCGCTGGGGCCAGTGTTCAGCGGCCTGGCGCTGCAACTGGACTTCTACCCGACCACATTGCCATTTCTGCTGATCCTGGGGATGGCGGGCTGCGCCATCGCGGGTCTGGTGCTGAGCTGGCCCAGGGGCGCCAGGATGGCGGCGCCCCTGGCGAGCGGGCAGGGCGGGGGATCCCTGGGGGAGGGGCTCAGGGCCACGGGGGCCGGGTTCTTGCTCTGCGCCCTGGCACTCTTCACCGCCTGGGCGGTGGCGGCCAGCCTGCTGGCAATAGGCCCCAAGGTGGTGAGCCAGTTGCTGGGGATGAGGGATCTGGGGCTGTTTGGCTATCTCATCGCGGCCTATCTGGTGTTCTCCGGGCTCTGCCAGTTGTGGGCGCGTCGCCTCGATGCCCGCCATACCCTGCAAAGCGGCTGTCTGGCCCTGGCGCTCTGCGTGCTGCTGTTTGCCGGTGCCGTGCACGGTTTGCCGGGCTGGCTGGCGGGGCTCGGGCTGCTGGTGGCCGGTTACGCCCAGGGGGCCGTGTTTGTGGGCAGCGCGACCCTGATCAATCGCATCGCGCCCCCCGCCAGCCATGCGCGGCTGGTCTCCCTCTTCTATGTGATCGCCTATCTGGCGAACTGGGTGCCCGTGTTGCTGGGCTGGGTGAGCGATGGGGCGGGTCTGCTGGCGGCGCTGGATCTGCTCGCCGTCGGCAGCACGCTGATCAGCCTGATGCTGGCCTGGGCTCTCTCGCGCAGGCGCTTCGAGCCCGCCTCCTGACTGGCGTCGTCATTGGTCGACCAGAGCGACGCTCCCGGCATCCAGATGGTGCATCCACTCCCGCAGGATCAGCAGGGCGGCGGCGAAACGGCGATCTCTGGGCAACTGGGCCGATGCCAGGGGATCTCCTTCCACCATGGCGACCAGCTGGCCGAACAGCCTCTCTATGCTCTCCCGGCTCAACTCATGGCTGCCGAGCACCTCTGCCAGGGGCACTGGGCTGTGCAGCTCTACCAGAGGGTGAGGCGGAACATGGGCCGCGAGGGGCATCAGCACATCCTCCACCACCATGATGGCTTGCTCCAGCTCGAGGGGCGTCGGTGGATCCCGGCGAAAGGGGCCTGGGGTCATGGCATCGAGCCCCAGGGCCAGGACGAACTCCCGGCTGACGCCATCCTCTCCGGTGAGCCTTACCCGGCTCTCCCTGTCACCCAGACTCAGTAACAGGGTGTTGCTTCCCGTCTTCGTCATCTCACTGCCTCCGTGACTCTGCCTGGCCAGCACCATGGATACACCCCCACGGGCCGGATTGGCGACTCTTTTCCCCCCATTCGGGCATCAGGGGTTGCAAAGGAGATATGAAATGGCATTCTGGACGTCTAGATTTCTGTTTCTCTGTCGCATCCTCACAAGGAGTTCTGATATGGATATTCGTACCCTTCCCCGCGCCCTGGTCCTCGCCCTCTCCCTGGTGGGGGCTGGCGCCTTCGCAAGCGAGGCTCTGGTGTTCCAGACCGACTTCGGCCTCAAGGATGGCGCCGTCTCCGCCATGAAGGGGGTCGCCTTCGGGGTGGACAGGACATTGCCGCTGCAGGATCTGACCCACGAGATCCCGGCCTACAACATCTGGGAGGCGTCCTACCGCCTCTATCAGACCCTCAACTACTGGCCCAAGGGCACCGTCTTCGTGAGTGTGGTGGATCCGGGCGTGGGCACGGATCGCAAGTCTGTGGTACTCAAGACCAAGAGCGGCCACTACATAGTCTCCCCGGACAACGGCACCCTGACCCTGGTAGCCGAGCATTTCGGCATAGAGGCGGTGCGCCAGATAGACGAGAAGCTCAACCGCCTCAAGGGCTCCGAGAAGTCCTATACCTTCCACGGTCGCGACGTCTACGCCTACACGGGTGCGCGGCTCGCCTCCGGCGCCATCGGTTTTGAGCAGGTGGGGCCCCTGCTGCCCGCCGCGGTGGTGACCATTCCCTACCAGCCGGCGGTGGCCGAGCAAGATGGCACCCTGAAGGGCACCATTCCCATCCTGGATGTGCAGTACGGCAACGTCTGGACCAATATCGACGATGCCTTGCTGACCAAGGCGGGGATCAACAAGGGGGATCAGGCCTGCTTCCGGATAAGCGAGGGGGATGCGCTCAAATACGAGGGCAAGGCCCCCTACGTCAGCAGCTTCGGCGATGTGCCGGAAGGGCAGCCGCTTATCTACCTCAACAGCCTGCTGCAGGTCTCGGTGGCGCTGAACATGGACAGCTTCGCCGCCAAGCACCAGGTGCAATCCGGTGCCAACTGGCACGTCAGCCTGAAGAAGTGCTGACAGGCTAGCGGCAACATCGATGGCAAGAGGGAGGCGCAATGCCTCCCTCTTGCATTGAGCCCTCTGCCTGCCCGGCCTCCTGACTGCTTGTGCCACCAATGGGTGTCAATTGTCATCATTGCTTAATACATGCTCGCCATGCTGTGGCCGGAGCAAATTCGTGAGCCGTGACGTCAGCAGAGAGAACAAGGAAAAGCAGATGAGCCGTTTTGACGAGAGAGACAGTGCCAACCATCCCAGGGAGCAGGAGCCTGAGTTCAACCGCCTGATCGAGGCTGGCCTCAGCCGGCGGGGCTTCTTGAAGGGAGTCGGCGCCGCCAGCATGGTGGCTTTTTTTGCCGCGAGCCCGGTGGCCCGCGCCGTGGCCGCCGCGACCCAGCCGTTGCTGGGCTTCCAGGCCGTGCCCGCCTCTGTGGCCGACGCCATAGTGGTGCCGCCCGGCTACAAGGCCGAGGTGCTGATCGCCTGGGGAGATGCCCTGTTCGCCGATGCCCCCGCCTTCGCCCAGAGCAATGACGCCAAGGCCCAGGCGCGCCAGTTTGGCGACAACAACGACGGCATGAGCTTCTTCCCCCTGGGCCCGGATCGCGCCCTGCTCGCCGTCAACAACGAATACACCAACTACGAATACCTGTTTGCGGATGGCGGCAAGGCGCTCGATGCCGGCGCCGTCGCCAAGGCCCAGGCGGCCCACGGGGTTTCCCTGGTGGAGCTGGTGCGCACCGATGGCAAGTGGCAGGCGAACCCCAAGGGGGCCCTCAATCGCCGCATCACGGCCACCACCCCCATGACACTGAGCGGCCCGGCGGCAGGCCATGCCCTGCTCAAGACCCAGGCCGATCCCGAGGGGCGCACCGCCCTCGGCACTTTCAACAACTGCTCAAACGGCCAGACTCCCTGGGGCACCTACCTCACCTGCGAGGAGAACTTCAACGGCTACTTCGGCAGTGCGGGCAAGCCAGAGCTGGATAAACGGGCCACCCGCTACGGCCTGGCCGCCGAGGATGCGGGCTTTGGCTGGCACAGGTTCGACGAGCGCTTCGATCTCGCCAAACATCCCCAAGAGCCGAACCGCTTCGGCTGGGTGGTGGAGATAGACCCGCGCGATCCCGCCTCCACCCCGAAGAAGCGCACCGCCCTTGGCCGCTTCAAGCATGAGAACGCAGCCTTTACCGTCAACCAGGATGGCCGCGCCGTGGTCTACCTCGGCGATGATGAGCGGGGGGAGCACATCTATCGCTTCGTCTCGAAGAACAAGGTGGCGCCGGGCAATGACGCCGCCAATCGGGATCTGCTGGATGAGGGCACTCTCTATGTGGCCCGCTTCGAGGCCAAGGAGGGGGAGCTCAAGGGCACAGGCCAGTGGCTACCCCTGGTGCACGGCCAGCACGGCCTGATCCGGGAGAACGGCTTCGCCGATCAGGGGGAGGTGCTCATCTTCGCCCGGGAGGCCGCGACCCGGCTCGGCGCCACCACCATGGACAGGCCGGAATGGGTGGCCGTGCATCCCCACAGGGCCGAGGCCTACTGCACCCTGACCAACAACAAGAACCGCGGCCTCAAGGAGAACCAGCCCCTCGATGGCGCCAATCCCAGGGCCGAGAACCCCTATGGCCAGATCATCCGCTGGCGCCCGGCCGCGGGCGATCACGGCAGCGACAGCTTCGAGTGGGATCTCTTCCTGCTGGCGGGCAACCCCGGCGTTCACAAAGAGGGGCTGATGGCGGGCAGTGCCAACATCACCCCGGACAACATGTTCAACAGCCCGGACGGCATCGGCTTCGACGAGGCGGGGCGACTCTGGATCCAGACCGACGGCGACTACTCCAACGAGAAGCAGTTTGCCGGCATGGGCAACAACCAGATGCTGTGCGCCGATCCGGCGAGCGGCGAGGTGCGCCGCTTCCTGACCGGCCCCATTGCTTGCGAGATCACGGGGCTCACCTTCAGCCCGGACTGGCGCACCCTGTTCGTCGGGGTGCAGCACCCGGGTGAAGAGCTGGCGCCCTCCCACTTCCCGGACGGCGGCACCAGCATTCCCCGCTCCGCCGTGCTGCGTATCACCCGGGACGATGGCGGCATCATAGGGGCCTGACGGCCGCCAACTCGCCCTGCCTGTGATGAAAAGAGCCGCCTGCGGGCGGCTCTGTCGTTGACGGGCGCAACGGGCTGCAAGGGCGGTGAGCCTGCAGGGGGCAGCATAGAGGCGTGCAACCGGCCGCAGGGGCTTGCTGGTGACCATCACCCTGCCTGGCGCCAGACTAAAAAATATCGCCAAGAAGCGATTGATAATGATTGGCATTTGACTGGATAATCGCCGGCTTGTCCGACCACTCCAATCAACACGATGAAACCCATATTTCTGCTGGCCAGCCTGCTGGCCCTGAGTGCCTGCCATGACAACCGCAGCGAGGGCCATGATCCCGACGTGCCGGTCACGCCCCCTGTTGTCACCCCTCCCGTTGTCACGCCTCCGGTGACACCGCCCGTCATCCCGCCGCCAGTCACCCCGCCGGTGACGCCCCCGGAGCAGACCCATACCCGGGCCGAGCTGACCCTGACCATTGATATCGGCGAGCGGCTGGCATCCGGGGCTACCCTGAGCCTGCGCCAGCGCGCCACCGGCATGGAGACGAGTGCAATCCTGAGCGGTCAGGGCAACCCGACCCTGACGCTGCCTGCGGGCCTGCTGCTGGCGGCGCCCCTTGAGCTTGTCGGGGAGCAGGAGGGATACATACTGAGGGCCAGCACGGCCCGGGTGGCGGATCTCTCGGCCGGCGAGTCCCGTGCCCGGCGCGCCGCTGCCCCCTCCCTGCGGCTCGATGAGGAGGAGACGGCGCTCTTCGTGCTGGCGGATCGCAACGGGGACGCTGTGCTGGAGATGGCGGAGTGGGGGCTGACCGGCGAGATCCGCCTGCAACAGCAGGCCGAGATGCAGGAGTATGCGGCCCTGCTGCGAGCCCAGCGGCTGGGGGCCGAGCTCAACTATCCCGACAGTTGGCAGATGCTGCTGGCCCTGCGGGACGACAGCGCCGCCCGCAACTGGTATAGCCGCAGCAACGGGGAGGCCATTCAGGCCGCCCGGTTGCAGCTCTATCCGGCCAGTCCCGTGATGCCGGAGGAGCCGGAGACCGCCGAGCTGCTGCGACTGGATGAGCAGGGCCGTCTGCTGACCCGGGGGGCCTGGCACTGTCTGCACGATGCCCGTGCCGCCACCGGGGTCAAGGGCAGCCAATTCTGGCTTCCGGGGGAGGGCTTTGCCGCCTCGGCCCACGTCACGAGAGCGGCGCTGGTGCCGCCGAGCAGCTGCGGCCAGCAGTCATGGCGTCTGCCGACCCTGGCCGAATTCGAGCGCCTGCTTGGCAGCGACAAGCTGATGTGGCGCTATCCCAACACCTTCACCACCCCCTTGCCCGAGTGGATCTGGTTGCAAGATGGCACCGGGCTGGCGCGGCTCTACCAGCCGCTGACCAAGGCATGGCGCGATGAGGGGGAGGCCAGCCTGCTCTGGTTCGCGCTCTCCCCCTATCCGCTGCGCCCCTCGGTGGATCGCAGCAGCGATATGCCGGATCTGGCCTCCTTGCGGGCCCAATATGCCGGCGACCCGGGTCAGTGGCCGGCGGCCATGGTGGACGAGGGGGGGGAGTGGCAGGAGCTGGGCCCCCTGCCCGCCATGCCCTTCCCGGCCGACAACCCCTACCGCCGGGCCAAGGTGGTGCTGGGCCAGCAACTCTTCTTCGACAAGCAGCTATCCCAGGCCCGCGACATCAGCTGCGCCAGCTGTCACGATCCACAAAAAGGCTGGAGCGATGGCCTGAGCGTCTCGGTCGGCCATCTGGGGCAGAAGGGGACCCGCAATGCACCGACCATCCTCAATGCCGGTTACAGCAGCAGCCAGTTCTGGGACGGACGGGTCGCCACCCTGGAGGAGCAGTCGCTCCATCCCATCAGCAACCCGGTGGAGATGGCCCTCGATCACGACGAACTGCTGGCGCGGCTGCGAGCCAGCAGCGACTACCCGGCCGCCTTTGCCGCCGCCTTCGGCGACGAGACCATCACCCTGGATCGGGTCGCCAAGGCCATCGCCACCTTCGAGCGCACCATCGTTAGCAGCGAGAGCCCGCTGGAGCGCTTCGTCAAGGGGGATGAGCAGGCTATGAGCGACAAGGCGCTGTGGGGCATGCACCTGTTTCGCACCGAGGGGCGCTGCATGAACTGCCACTCGGGCCCTCTGCTGAGCCAGCACAAGTTCGAGAGCCTGGGGCTGACCTATTACGGCCGCAACTTAGAGGACAGGGGCCGCTTCCTGCAGACTAGGCTGAAGGCTGACATGGGGCTGTTCAAGACCCCCAGCCTGAGGGACGTGGCCTTCACCGGCCCCTATATGCACAACGGTGTTTTCCCCATCCTGGCCCAGCGGCTAGGTGGCTCTGTGCAGGGGGTGGTGGCCATGTACAACTTCGGCGTCACCAAGTGGAGCAGCGGGGTCGGCTTCCCTACCGGGGCGGATGTGCACGATCCCTTCTTCCCCAAGGCCTCGGATCGTCTTCATGCCCTGGGGCTCTCCAACGACGAGCTGGAGGCCATCGGCGAGTTCCTGCGCAGTGCCTCCGCCGAGCCAAGGCGCACCCCGGCCACAGTGGCCGAGCTGGGACTGAGCCAGGTGGATGATGATGAGGTCGTCGGCGCCATCCCGATCGAGCTGCTGGTGACGCCCGCTCAGCCCCGGCTGGAGGTGGGGCAGAGCCTCTCCCTGCAACCTGGCCTGCGGCTGAGTGACGGCAGCAAGACTCCGGTGTACGAGGCCGTGCAATGGCGCAGCGATCAACCCGAGCGGCTGAGGGTCGATGGCAGTGGCGTCATCACAGCCCTGGCCGCGTGGGGTCTGCCAGCGTGCAGCTAAGCGCGGGGAGTCGCACCCTCAGGGTGGCGGTGCAGGTGGTGGATGCTCAGCCCGATTTTGGCCTGGGTTGCCATCAACCCGAACTGGCGGCGGGGGCGCTCTCCTTCCTCTGCCCGCTGACTCGTGGCGAGGCCGACCGGATCGGCATCGACTACGATGGCAGCGCCAGGGATGAGGACGGGGACTACAACCCCTTTGCCATCGACTATGTGGTGATGAGCCAGGGGCGGGCGCGTGAGTACTGCCAGCAACTGGTGGCCCGAGGTCACGATGACTGGCGTCTGCCGGGAGCCGATGAGCTGGCGAGCCTGTTTGCCACTTATCATCAGGCCGGCGAAGAGATGAAGCTGCTGACGGAGCATGGCTGGCCGCTCTACAGCCGGGTCTGGAGCAGTGACGCACCCAATGACGAGGGGGAGGCACCCTTGCTCGATCTGGGTTACGGCGAGGTGATGAGCGATCTGCCAGAGGAGGCTCACGGGGCCGTCTGCGTGCGGGCCCGCTAACTCCGGCATGCCAGGATGACGAACAACGGGCGCCGCGGCGCCCGTTGTTCATTGTCATACCAGGACTCAGAACTCGTTGGAGAGTGCCTTGTAACCCTTGACCAGGTCGATGTTGGTGTGGGCCACGTCTTCGGAGAACTCGGTGGCATCCACGGTGACGCGGGGGATCTGGGCCAGATCGCTCTGCTGGTTGATGCGGGTGGTGGAGGGCACATAGAAGCCGGGGGGCAGATCGCAGCCGTCGATCACCGAGTTGTGACGCACCACTGAGCCCTCGCCTATGTGGCAGTTGAACAGCACGCTGTTGAAGCCGATGAAGACCCGGTTACCCACTTCGCAGGGGCCGTGCACTATGCTGCGGTGGGCGATGGAGCTGTATTCGCCTATGGTGACGGCGGCGCCGGACTTGGAGTGGATCACCACGCCGTCCTGAATGTTGGAGTTGGCTCCGATGACGATGGGCTCCATGTCGCCGCTCTCATCCACCTCGTCGGCACGGATCACGGCGTAGGGGCCGACAAACACATTCTCCTTGATGATCACCTTGCCGCAGATGATGGCGGTCTTGTCGATGTAGGCGGACTCGTCGATAACGGGAAGGTGACCGGAGGGATTCTTGCGGATCATGTCATGTCCTGTTGCTGATGAAATCGGGGAAAATGGCGGGACGCAGAGGCTCGCCGGAGAGTCAGCTTACGCCTCTGATCCGGGAGGGGGAACCCTTTACTGGTCTGACCCACTCTTGGTAAGGGCATTTCACATGGTTGTTCTTTGACTCCCTTGTATGGGAGCATGGGGCCTGACGACAGGCCCTGTTCCTCGCCAGAAGGGGGCCTGATTGGGATGACGGAGACGATGACATGAAGAAGATGATGCTGCTCCTCGCGGCTTTCTTGCTGTGTGCCCAGGCCGCGCAGGCCAAGGGACGGCCCGGTGAGTTTGACTACTACGCCCTGGCGCTCTCCTGGTCACCTGAGCACTGCGCCATCAAGCCGGCCGATAGAGAGCAGTGCAGCCGGCAGTTGGGATTCGTGCTGCACGGGCTCTGGCCCCAATATCAGCGTGGCTACCCCGGCAACTGTACCCGTGAGCGACTGGATCCCGCCATGGAGCAGGATTTTGCCGGGCTCTATCCCAGCCGCTTCCTCTATGGTCATGAGTGGGAAAAACACGGCACCTGCTCCGGCCTGAGTCAGCAGGCATTCCATCAACTGGCCAGGGATCTGCGCCAGAAGGTGCGGATCCCGGCGGCCTACCAATCCCCGGTCGAGCCGCTGCGCAAGAGTACCTTCCAGCTCAAGGCGGATCTGGCCGCTGCCAACGACTGGCTGGCTCCTGACAACATCACTGTGGCCTGCGCCGACGGAGGGCGTTTCCTGCGGGAGATCTACATCTGTATCAACAAGGAAGGGACGGAGGCCGTCCCCTGCTCGGACGAGATGCAAAAGCGGGAGCGTCGCTCCTGCGGCCAGCCGGATTTCCTGCTGCGCAGCGTGCGTTAGCCTTCTCTCTCTTCATCGGGCCCCTTGCGGGCCTGATGTGCAACTACAGCCATCGGAAAGGAGTCCTGCAATGAGCGATGTGAAACAGTTTTCGGCACGGGAACGCAACTTGCTGCTCGGGGTGAAAGGGGTGGGTCCCACCGTCATCGGGCGGCTCGAACAGCTGGGGTATCACACCCTGAGTGAGCTGGCCGAGGCGGATACTGGCCACATAGTCCGGCTGGTGGCCAGCATGCTGGGCTCGAGCTGCTGGCAGAACAGCCCGCAGGCCAGAGGGGCCATAGACGGCGCCATAGCGCTGGCGCGCAGTCACATGGCTGCCCCCGTCACTGAAGGAGAGCCCGGCGCATGAGCCTGTTTGCCGAGCTGGGGATGCGCTACCCCATCATCCAGGCGCCCATGGCCGGGGTGCAGAACTCTGAACTGGCCATGGCGGTGACGGGAGCGGGCGCCCTGGGATCCTTGCCTGCTGCCATGCTCAGCACGGCCGAGCTGCGCAAGGCATTGGAACAGCTGGCGGCCAGTGGACCTGGCTCCTTCAATATCAACTTCTTCTGTCATCGACAGAGTGAGCCTGATCCGGCCGAAGAGCAGCGCTGGCGAGAGGCGCTGGCTCCCTACTATGCCGAGTTCGGGTTGGATGCCCGAGCCGAGACGACGGCGCCCGGCCGTGCCCCCTTCAATGCGGATCACGCCGCCCTGCTTGGCGAGTTCAGACCCGCGGTGGTCAGCTTTCACTTCGGTCTGCCGGCGCCCGAGTTGCTGGCCCGGGTGAAAGCCACGGGGGCAAGCGTCTTTGCCAGCGCCACCACGGTAGCGGAAGCGCACTGGCTGGCGCGCCATGGCGCCGATGCCATCATAGCCCAGGGGCTGGAGGCGGGAGGGCATCGTGGTCACTTCCTGAGCCAGGATCTCAGTCTGCAGCAGGGCACCTTGACGCTATTGCCACAGATAGTGGCGGCAGTGGATCTGCCTGTCATCGCCGCCGGGGGCATAGTCGATGGCAAGGGGATCAAGGCAGCCTTGGCACTGGGGGCCAGCGCAGTCCAGATGGGCACGGCATTCCTCTGTTGTCATGAGGCAACTACCTCGCCCCTGCACCGTGCGGCGTTGCAGGTGGCCCATGGCCAGCACACCGCACTGACCAATCTGTTCAGCGGCCGTCCGGCGCGGGGAATAGTGAATCGTTTGATGCGGGAGCTCGGTCCTCTCTCGGCGCTGCCTCCTGACTTCCCCCATGCCAGCGGCGCATTGGCACCGTTGCGCGCCGCCGCTGAAAAGGTAGGTGACAGCGGCTTCTCGCCACTCTGGGCCGGACAGAATGTCTCGGGTTGCCGCTCCCTGGCGGCCGCCGAGCTGATCGCAGCCTGGGTCGCCGAAGCCGATCTGGCCTGATGGCCTCTTTTCGACAGCCTTCCTTTATATAGGTATCTCTATCGACATCGGCTTTTGGCCAGGATGGCGTCGAGACACTGCCGGGTTAGGGGAGAGCATCAATCAGAGCCCTTTTTAACGGCCGTCTGTGGATAAGTGCGTGCAAAAGCTGTGCTTTGATATGAATAACTAATAATTGGCCATTTTTTGCAATTTTATTGCAGTCAGCGCTTGTCAATGTGATCAATGTCTCTATAATACGCCACATCGACAGGGCAAGCGGCAACGCAAACAACCTCGTCGATAACCTCGAAAAGCCTTTGAAAATAAGGCTTGACTCGAGAAGGCGGTTGAGTAGAATTCCACTCCCGCAGCAACGAACTGTTGCGTCGCTCTTTAACAATTTGAATCAAGCAATCTGTGTGGGCACTCACAGCATCG
>NZ_JBFODK010000044.1:0-64051 GCF_040908275.1 Aeromonas sp. R4-3 | reverse complement strand
GGTAATCCCCCCATTTTTTGGAGCACTCAAAAGTAGAGGTCATGCGGCCTGTGCCAAGCGCTGTTTCGGCGTGTAGCCGCCCAGCGCCATATTGGGCCGCTCATGGTTATAAACCCACAGCCAGTTCGTGGCAAATTCCTGTAACTCATTCAGTGACTCAAACAGGTAATGGCCCAACCAGTCGTAACGCACAGTGCGGTTAAATCGCTCTATGTAGGCATTCTGCTGCGGGTTGCCTGGCTGGATATACCTCAGCGCAATCCTCTTCTGCTGCGCCCATTGCTTGAGCTCTTCGCTGATGTATTCCGGACCATTATCACAGCGGATAGCGGCTGGTTTGCCCCGCCACTCGATGACCTGCTCCAGCACCCGTTTGACTCGCGAGGCAGGCAAGGAAAAATCCACCTCGATGCACAGTGCTTCGCGATTGAAGTCATCGATCACATTAAACAACCGCACCGAACGACCATCGCTGAGCTGGTCATGCATAAAGTCCATCGACCAACAGTGATTCGGTTGGTCAGGGACTGCCAACGGCTCCGGCTTGGCCCGCACTAGCCGCTTCTTGGGTTTTATCCGCAGATTGAGCTCTAGCGCCCGATAGATCCGGTAGACCCGCTTGTGGTTCCAGCCAAAGCCTTTGACGTTACGCAGGTACAGGAAGCACAGTCCGAAACCCCAGTTGCGCTGGTTGGCGGTGAGGCGCAGCAGCCAGTCGGCAATCTCCTGGTTTTCATCAGCCAGCACGGGCTGATAACGGTAGCAACCCTCGCTCACCTTGAACACCTGGCAAGCCAGACGGATAGAAATGGCGTAATGAGCCACAGCCTTGGTCGCCATCTCCCTGCGGGCAGATGGCGTCACCACTTTTTTGCCATCGCCTCGGAGATGATCTCAGCCTTTAGGCGCTCCTCGGCATACATCTTCTTAAGGCGACGATTTTCCTCTTCCAGCTCTTTGAGGCGCGCCATGAGAGAGGCATCCATGCCACCGAATTTGGAGCGCCACTTGTAGAAGGTGGCGGAGCTGATGCCATGCTCACGGCAGAGCTCAGGGACGGGTGAACCAGACTCGGCCTGCTTGAGGATGGCGATGATCTGTGCATCGCTAAAGCGTGATGTTTTCATGTAGAACCTCCTGCGTTCAAGATACGAGAAAATTCTACTTATGAGCACCTCAGTTTTTCGGGGGGATTACCCGCCCTCGCCCGCCACCGGCTCGAGGCCCGCCACCTCACCCTGGAGATCACCGAATCCACCGCCATGGAGAACGCCGAGGAGAGCCTGGCCATCCTCAATCGCCTGGCAGAGCTTGGGCTTGGCATCTCCATCGATGACTTCGGCACCGGCTACTCCAGCCTGCTCTACCTCAAGCGCTTCCCCGCCAACGAGCTCAAGATAGACAGGGGCTTCGTCGCCACCCTGGCGCACGAGGGGGACGATGCCACCATCATCGGCGCCATCATAGCCCTGGGCCAGGCCCTGGGGATGCGCATAGTGGCCGAAGGGGTGGAGACCCCGGAGCAGCGCACCCTGCTGACTCAGCTCGGCTGCGACACCCTGCAGGGCTATCTGCTGGGGCGCCCCATGCCGGGGGAGCAACTGCTGGCCCACTGCGAGGCGCCATTCCCTACGCCTGAGTGGCACAGCTTGCCCGCCTGATCCTGCCAGGCGGGGGCAGAGCCGCCCGGGGGCAGGGACGATTCTGCCGCGCTCGGCCTGCTCCCCTGCCTCGTACGCCTTCAAATTGCGCCTCTCGCTAAATCGGGTCGGCCGCCCCAACAAAGAGTCGAATATTGCTTTCCGTCCCCTGCACAGGCGGCAAACAGGGAGACCGTTCGACGAGTGGCAATCACATCAAGGCAACGCCGTGCAGCCGAGGAGCACAGATGGAGATGGGCAAGAGACTGTTTGGCCGCAAGACAAACGGCTGACAGGAAAAACAGAAGGTGGCCATCGCGGCACATTGCCCGATGGCCATGAGACAGTCCTGCTCAGCAGCGGGCCAGTTGCTGGAGCATGGCGATCAGCTCCTCTTCGCTGCCGGGCTCATAGGCCAGTTGCAGGCTGGGCGCCGCGCCCCCCATCAGCATGTAGACCTGGGTGCTGCAATGATCGTAGTGATACCACTTACCGTCGATACAGAGGTCGGTATAGCATCTCGGGTCCCTTTTCAGTTCCATATGCACATCCTTTTGTTACATCCCATCAACATCACTCCTGACCGTAAAATAACCGGTCCGAGTCCCATTTGATGTGGATCAAGGGAAGCGGCAGGCGGGTGCAGAAATCTGCCGGATCTGTGGCCTGCCAGAGCCCGGGCCCGCTCCTGCTCTCCAAATGAAGAGGGGGATTCGCCTCGCTACATCACCGGATGGGCGGATCCTGACAACAAAAACGGCGCCCGAAGGCGCCGTTTTTCATTCCCGTCTTTGCAGCGACGGGGCGAACCAGCCTGTGGCTTATTCGTCTTCCAGGTAGGCGTAGCCTTGCAGACCCAGCTCCAGCTCGTCGAGCAGGGCCTTGCGGGTCGCGTCGTCCAGCGCCGGGTGGGAGACGATCCGCTGGTAGTTCTCGCGGATAACTGACGGGTCGATGTTGACGTAACGCAGCAGCTGATCGACGGTGTCGCCGCGCACCACGTTGCGAATGTCCATCTTGCCTTCGTCGTCCAGCCACACTTCCGCGCAGTGGGTGTCACCGAACAGGTTGTGCAGATCTCCCAGGATCTCCTGGTAGGCACCCACCAGGAAGAAGCCGACGTGGCACTCTTCGTTCTCGCCGTACTCCGGCATCGGCAGTGTGCTCTCGACACCCAGACCGTCGACGTAGTGCTCTACCTGACCGTCGGAGTCACAGGTGATGTCCATCAGGATGCCGCGGCGGGTGAGCGGACGCTCGAGGCCGGTGAGCGGCATCACGGGGAACACCTGACCTATGCCCCAGGCATCCGGCAGGGACTGGAACAGGGAGAAGTTCGCGAAGCACTTGTCTGCCAGCTTCTCGGAGAGCTCGTCGGCCAGGGCGCGGTGGTTGCGGTTGACCGGGTTGAGCAGCTCCTTGAGCGCCAGGCAGGTGTTCTGGTGCAGCATCTCGGCCCAGGCGCGCTGCTCCAGGTTCAAGAGACCCATGGTGAACTGGGCGTTCACATCCCCGAGGTCGGCCACGGAGTCGTGGAAGATCTCCAGCAGGGAGGGATCTTCACTGCGCAGGTCCAGCCAGCCTTTCCACATGTTCTGCAAGATGGTCGGGGCGTCTTCATCCGGCGCGTGAATGTCGTTCACTTCCACCCCTTCGGCACCAATCAGATTGGTGACCAGCACGGCGTGGTGGGCGGTCAGGGCACGGCCGGACTCGCTGATGATGGTCGGGTGCGGCAGGTCGAACTCGCGGCACACATCGCCTATGCCCCACACCACGTTGTTGGCGTACTCGGACAGGCTGTAGTTGGCGGAGCAGTGGCTCTGGGAGCGGGTGCCCTCATAGTCCACACCCAGGCCGCCGCCCACATCGACCACGTCGATGGGCACGCCCAGGCGACGCAGTTCGGCATAGAAGCGGCCGCACTCACGGATGCCGCCCTGGATGTCGCGGATGTTGGCTATCTGGGAGCCCAGGTGGAAGTGCAGCAGTTGCAGGCAATCGAGCTTGCCGAGGCTGCGCAGACGCTCCACCAGCGCCAGGATCTGGGAGGCGGAGAGGCCGAACTTGGACATGGAGCCACCGCTCGATTCCCACATGCCGGAGCCGGTGGAGGCAAGCTTGGCACGCACCCCTATGTTGGGCTTGATGTTGAGGCGAACTGACTCGTCCAGCACCATTTCCAGCTCGGAGGGTTTCTCCACCACTATGTAGACCTTGTGGCCCATCAGGTTGCCCAAGAGGGCGTGGCGGATGTATTCACGGTCCTTGTAACCGTTGCAGACGATCACGGAGCCTTGCTCATGATGATGGGACAGCACGGCCAGCAGCTCCGGTTTGGAGCCGGCCTCCAGCCCAAGCCGCGGCTTGTCGCTGTAGGACTGACTGATGGTCTCGATGACGCGACGCTGCTGGTTTACCTTGATCGGGTAAACGCACAGGTAGTCCCCTTCATAGCCTGACTTCTCGATGGCCTGACCGAAGGCGTTGAACAACGCATCGACCCGGCTCTTGAGGATGTCGGGGAAACGCAGCAATACCGGGGTAGTCAGTCCGGACTGGCGCAGCTGTTCGATGGCCTCGGACAGCACTATATGCGCCCCGGGACGAGACTTGTCGGGGGAGACGGTCACATGACCGGCGTCATTGATATTGAAAAAACCCGCACCCCAGTAGGGAACGTTGTAGACCTTCAAGGAGTCCTTGCTGGACCAGTTAGTCATGGGCTATGCCTCGCAAATGAGCGGCCAGAAGGCCGCCTTCGTTACCCTCAATCACATCCAGACCATCGATTGCAACATGCGGCGAGCAAAGGCTGCCTGCGGGCACCCGGTGCGTCACGGCCAGCGGGGGAGGCGTTGTCGCCTGACCCTGGGCCTTGTCACAGCCAGATCCTCTATTGCACATCGCGGCAAGCCAAGGCTGCCTGGTGGATCTTGGGAAGTAACGAGTCTTGATGTGGGGCTGGTGGCTTTACATCAAGCTCAACGGTATGCGGTGCCACTCTAATGGGGCGCCGCGGTACTTTGATGACAACCGGCATCAGCCACGCCGTTCGTTCATCATTCGGCAGCCATCCCGACAGAAGGAGAGAGGTTCAAGGAAGAGAAGGGTAGACGTCAGCACGCACGCGTGTTGATAAACGACAACCACCACAGCCCGCTCAACGCCAGTGACCGCCCATGACAAGGGAAGATGATGAGCCGTTGGCCCACTCGGTCAGTAGGTGATGAGAGTCTGTTGTTCTCCCTGATACCGGAGCCTAACCGGTATTAAAGAAACCATTCCCCAGCAGTGTCTGTCGTTTCTGCGTGCCTCGCCCTATAGGCGTCTGATCCTGTCGGTGTCTGGCGGCCTCTGCCTGCTCAGGGTTACCCTCGGATCGGCGCGGAGTGTACACACTTACCGGCGCCACTGACAATAAAAAATCGTGTTAAAAAATGGGTTTTGATCGATGGGTCAAATCTTGCTGCCAGCAAGGCTGGCTCTGGGATGGCGAGGGATGAGCCCGCTCGGGATTGGCCCTGAAAATAACAGGGGAACCGGCCATTTTCCCCCACCCCTTGCCAGTGCTGGGCCGGGGGGAAATTCAGTCCTTTCGCATATGCATGACCAACTTTAAATTCGGAATTTTTATTCAAAACACCTTCAGATTGGGCCCCCCTCCCCCAGCACCCCCCACGAGATCCCTGCCCAAGAAATTCATCAAAAAATGCGCTGACGCAATAATCAGGCTGGCCGTCTTGTCCACAATGGTCCCTCTTTTGTGGTTTGAGGCCTGCCAATGGATACCCTGCTTGAGCGTTTTCTGCGTTACCTGACTTTTCATACCCGCTCCGATGCGACCAATCCTGCCTGCCCCAGCAGCGAGGGCCAGCTCGTCTTCGCCCGCGCCCTCTTCGAGGAGATGACCCAGCTGGGGCTGACCCAGGTCACCCTGGACGAGCACGGCTATCTCACCGCCTGCCTGCCGGGCAACCAGCCGGATGCGCCGGCCATCGGGCTCATCGCCCACATGGACACCGCCGATTACGAGGCAGCGCAGGTGGTGCCCCAGATAGTCGAGAATTATCAGGGGGGCGACATCTGCCTTGGCAAGGGGGACGAGGTGCTGGCCATTCGCCAGTACCGCTGCCTGAAAAACTACCTGGGGCAGGATCTCATCACCACGGACGGCACCACCCTGCTTGGGGCCGACGACAAGGCGGGCATCGCCGAGATCCTCACCGCCGCCCAGTACCTGCTGGCCAACCCCGACATCCCCCGCGGGGATCTCTGGATAGGCTTCACCCCGGACGAGGAGATAGGCCGCGGCGCCGATCTGTTCCCCTTGGACAGATTCCCGGCCAAATGGGCCTATACCGTCGATGGGGGTGAACTGGGCGAGCTGGAGTATGAAAACTTCAACGCCGCCAGCGCCACTGTGCGCATCACAGGCAACAACGTGCACCCCGGCACCGCCAAGGGCAGCATGATCAACAGCCAGACCCTGGCCGCCCGCTTCCACGCGGAGATGCCCCCCGAGCAGACCCCGGAGTGCACGGCAGGGTATGAGGGCTTCTTCCACCTGGCCCGGATGGAGGGCACTGTGGAGCAGAGCACACTGCACTACCTCATTCGCGACTTCGACGACGACCACTTCGCCGCCCGCAAGGCCCAGCTCAAGGAGCGGGTCGCCTCCTTGCAGCTCGACTGCCCCAAGGCGCGCATCGAGCTGACGATAGAGGACAACTACCGCAACATGCGCAGCCAGATAGCGCCGCACATGCACATAGTCGAGCTGGCCAGGGCCGCCATGGAGGCCGCCGACGTGGTCCCCAAGATCAAGCCCATCCGCGGCGGCACCGACGGCGCCCGCCTCTCCTTTATGGGGCTGCCCTGCCCCAACCTCTTCACCGGAGGCCACAACTTCCACGGCAAGCACGAGTTCATCCCGCTGCAATCCATGGAGAAGGCGGTCGCCACCCTAGTGGCTCTGGTGCGGCTCACCTCGGCCTGGCGGGAGCAGTGACGCCGCCTGAACGGGGCCGGGCCGAGGGAACGCAATAACGGCGACATGAGCGGGGTCGGGTGAGAGCAATAGCGGCAACATGAACGGGGCCGGGTAAGAGCAATAACGGTGTTATGAGCGGGGCCCTGCGCCCCGTCATCAAACCGTCACACCGCTGCCACAAAGGGGAAACCGGGGGGCGGCAGGCTGGGGCAACGTTCCGCGGAGCCTTGCCCATGTTCAACGTCGATACCTTGCTGGGGCAGCATCTGCCCCGCCTCGCCACTCAACCCCTGATCCGTCCCCTGCTCCGGCGGGGGCTGCGCTGGCTGCTCAACGAGGAGGCCTTCACCGAGTTTGCCGAGCGCCATCCTCACCTGCGCGGCCTCGACTTCGTCGAGCAGGCCCTCGCCACCCTCGATTTTGACTACTGGGTGAGCGAGGCCGAACTCGAGAACATCCCCGCCAGCGGCCGGGTCATGATAGTCGCGAACCACCCCATAGGATCCCTGGACGGGCTGGCCCTACTGCGCCTGCTCGGCCGCATCCGCCCCGACGTCAAGATAGTGGCCAACCAGCTGCTGGCGGAGATCCGCCCCCTGCGTCCCCTGCTGCTGCCGGTGGACAACCTGGGGGGCAAGACAGACAGGCGCGCCATTCTGGCCATGGGGGAACACCTGGCACAAGAAGGCGCCCTCATCATCTTCCCCGCCGGCGAAGTGTCGCGCCTCGGCCCCAAGGGGGTGAAGGACGGCCCCTGGCAGGGGGGCTTCATCAAGCTCGCCAGACGCACCCGCACCCCGCTGGTGCCCATCCATCTGGACGGACGCAACGGCCTCCCCTTCTATCTCGCCTCCTGGCTCCACAAGCCCGCCTCCGCCCTGCTGCTGGTGCGCCAGCTGTTTCGCCAGCAGGGGCGGCGCATCTCCCTCACCCTGGGGGAACGCATCCCGCCCCAGAGCCTCGGGGAGCTAGCCCCCAAGACAGCGGCCGCCCTGGTGCGCCGCCACCTCTATCGCCTCGGCAAGGGGAAGAAGGGCCCCCTGGCGACCGAGGCCCCCATAGCCCTGCCGGAGGAGCGCCGTCAGCTCAAGCAGGCCATAGATGGCTGCGAGCTGCTCGGACAGACCCCGGACGGCCAGCGCATCCTGCTCTATCGCCGCCACGAGCAGGGCCACTCTGTGATACTGCGCGAGCTGGGGCGACTGCGGGAGATCGCCTTTCGCGCCGTGGGGGAAGGCTCGGGCAGGCGGCGGGATCTCGATGCCTTCGACGATGACTACCACCACCTCATCCTCTGGGATCCGGCTCGCCTCGACATCATAGGGGCCTACCGTTTCGCCCCCGTGGCCGAGCTGCTGGCGCGCAAAGGCCTGAGCGGCCTCTACAGCCACACCCTGTTCGGGTTTGAAGAGAGGCTGCTGCCCCGGCTGGAACAGGCCATCGAGCTTGGCCGCAGCTTCATCCAGCCCGCCTACTGGGGCAAACGGGGGCTCGACTACCTCTGGTTCGGCATAGGGGCCTACCTGGCCCGCTACCCCCAGTATCGGTATCTGTTCGGGCCCGTGACCCTCTCCGGCAGCCTGCCGCCGGCGGCCAAGGATCTGCTGGTGGGCTTCTACCGCCAGCACTTCGCCCCCGAGTTGGCGCTGGCCCCCTCGCGCCGCCCCTATCCCGAGACGGCGCCCCTGTTCGAGGGGCGCGATTACGGCGCCGATCTCAAGGCGCTCAAGGCTCGTCTCGACCACCTGGGCTGCGCCATCCCCACCCTCTACAAGCAGTATTCCGAGCTGTGCGAACCGGGGGGCGTGCAGTTCATGGACTTTGGCATAGACCCCGACTTCAACCACTGCATCGACGGCCTGGTGTGGGTGGACGTGAGCCGCATCAAGCCCCACAAGCGGGCCCGCTATATAGGTTCTCCCGCGAGCGGGACCGACGCCCCGCCGCCAGCAGCCTCTTAGCCGCCTGAACAAAAAAAGAGAGGGAGGCCTGCGCCTCCCTCTCTCGTTCAACCCCTGTCCCTGACCTACTCGGTGGCAGGCTTGCGATCGGCGTGGCCGAGATCGCGCTCCGGGGCTATGAGGTCTCGCACCCGCTGCTTGATCTCTTTGGCCTCGGGGAAGCCCTCGTCGGCCACCCTGTCCCACACCTGTATCCCGTTCACCAAGATCTTGAATTCCCCCTTGCTGGCGGGCACCAGCGCCACCTCGCCGAGATCGCTGTCGAAGGTGGAGAGCAGCTCCTGGGCCAGCCAGGCGGCGCGCAGCATCCAGCGGCAGAGGGTGCAATAGCGGATCTCGATGCGCGGCTTGCTGACCGGGGTCTGTCGTTCTGTCATGCGATGACTCCATGAAAATCGGTTAACCAGTGGCGGGCTATGGTCTGCATGGTGGCCTGGGGCAGCTCGAGCAGGCCGGGTGCCGGCCGCTGCCCGGCCAGCTGGTGCACCCCTTCGATGATCTCCGCCAGCACCAGATAGACGTACTCGCCGATGACGGCGCCGTGGACGAAGTTCACCGCCTCACCGCGATTGAGCAGGAAGATGGTGCTGCCATCCGGGCGCGTGAGCGCCAGCACATGGGGGCACACCTCCTCGCTCGGCCAGGGCAGTTGGGAGAGGCAGAAGGCGAACTCGTCGTCCGCCGAGGTGACAGAGGCCACCATGGCGCCGGGGCGCAGCGCCTGCAAGTCGGCGATGTCCAGGGCCCCGTTGCCGGTGCAGCAGATCACCAGCTCGGCGCGGCCGAGGGCTTCGGCCTTGTTCACCAGCTTGAAGCCGTGGGAGAGCGCCTCCACCTGGCGCAGGGCATCCGTCTCCACCAGCTCCAGGTGTAGGTTGCGGCAGCGCAGCTCGCGGGCGATGCTGCGCCCCACCTTGCCATAGCCAAACAGGGCGGCCTGGCAGACGTTGAAGGTACGCCTCAGGGTGCGCGCCAGGGACTCGGCGGAGTAGACCACGCTCAGGCCGATCTGGATGTCTTCCGCCTGCTTGAGGGGGCTGCGCGCCACCGAGATGACGGGGGCGGCCAGCAGCTCCTGTTCGTAGCGCTGATGGCCGTTCTCTGTCATCTCCACCACCCCGAGAAAGCGCTCGCCGAAGTGTTCAGAGAGTACCGCCTGGGTCTTGGCGAAGTAGCCGCCTATGTCCAGGATGATGAGCCGCTCGTGGGGTGCCACCAGGGGGGCTATCTGGGCAATGACGCCCTCGGGATCCGAGGTCCAGTGGCGATTGAGGGGCAGCACTGGGTAGTGCTGCTGGGCCCAGGCCAGGGTCGGCCCGTGAACGGACTTGGGTTTGGGCAGTATGGCGCCGACCCGCCCCACCCGGTCGAGCACCTGGATGAAATGGGGTCGGTCTGGGAGCAGGTGGGTCACCAGCAGAATGCAGAGATCCCCGAGGCGTCCCTGCTCGGTGAAATGGCGAAAAAACAGATGCTCAGATCCCTGACTGCGCAACTGTGGCCTCCTTAGCGTGCCGCGAGAAAGCAGGCAAACAGAACCCGGCATAGCCGGGTTCTGTGTGTGTCCAGATAATTGAAAATCCTTTTTATCTGAAAGCACCATGGGGCTCAATCTTTATCTGTGCAGACTTTGACTAACCCATCAATTTATAAGGTAATAGTCTGTTTTTCATGCAGAAATTAATAAAGTGATGCCTCTGGCCACACCCACCACAGACTCAAACCAGCACCAATTGCCCCTACCAGGATCAGCAGACCCCAACGAGACAACCCCGGGCGCTTGCGCAGGACCCACTCCAAGAGCGGCAGCAACCAGACCGGCAGCAGCACCAGCAGCGGCACTTCCACATATTGCCAGGCCAGCATCTGCACGAAGGCCAGCGCCAGCGCCAGGGCGGCCGGAGTCACCCTGATGCCCGCAAAGGCACCGAGCAGGGCACGGAAACCGGCGAAGGCGGCCAGGCCGCCCGCCAGCTGGGCGATCAGCAGGCTGCCATCGATGCCGATGACCAGCGCCAACCAGATGAAGCCCAGGGCAAAGCCCAGCCCCTCCTCGCTGTCACCGCGCCAGCCCGTCCAGCCGAACCAGGCGATGGCGGGCAAGAGTGCCAGCCAGATGCGCGGCTCGATGTCGAGCACCGAGGCCAGCCCCTGCCACCACACCAGGGCACCGACCACGGCGAACAGTGCCAGGGCTATGCCCTTGTCTGCCAGTTGCAGCGCCACGGCGGGCACCAGCAGGCACAGCGGCAGCCACTGCCACGCCTTGACCGGCAGGCCATAGGCGCCGCCCAGCAGGCAGCCCACCAGCCAGAGCGCGAGCGCCCCCCACAGATAACCCAGCCGTGGCCAGCGCCATGACAGCAAAGCGGCCCCTAAAGGAGCCGCCAGGGTTTGTAGCAAGAGTGCTGCGCCCATTACTTGCGCACACCTTCGACGAACAGGTTGATGCTCATCTCGTCCGGAATGCCCGGCAGCATGTAGTTCACGCCAAAGTCGCTGCGCTTGATGGTGGTGGTGGCGTTGAAGCCGCTGCGATAGCCGCCCCAGGGATCCTTGCCTTCGCCGATGTGGACCATGTCGAAGGCCACATCCTTGGAAACGCCGTGCAGGGTCAGGGTGCCTTTGAGCACGCCCTTGTCCTTGGTGCCTTCATAGCCTGAGCTGACGAAGGTCATCTTGGGGTACTGCTTGACGTCCAGGAAGTCGGGGCTGCGCAGGTGCTTGTCGCGGGCCTCGTGGTTGGAGTCCACGCTGGCGGCGTCGATTTCGAAGCTCGCCTTGGCGGCAGTCGGATTGGCATCATCCATGCTGAAGGTGCCGCTGAAGGTGTTGAACCGGCCGACCAGCTCGGAGAAGCCGAGGTGGCCCACCTTGAACTGGACTGTGGTGTGAGCCGCATCGACATCGTAGTCGGCCGCCATCAGGGGAGCCGCCATAAACAGGCAGGAAGCCAGCAGGGCCTTGGTCATTTTCATTCCGATCGTTCCTTCATTGGGGGGTTCACATCGATACCCGACATGCTAACCTCCGAGCAGGAATGGATAATCATCGATTTATTAAAATAATTATCAACCGAGAGTGGAATATGGATCAGATAGCCGCCATGCGCACCTTCATCAAGGTGGTGGAGTGCCAGAGCTTTACCAAGGCCGCCCATCAGCTCGGCATCTCGGTCGCCATGACCTCCAAGCTGATGCAGCAGCTCGAGGAGTCATTGTCGACCCGGCTGCTGTCACGCACCACCCGCCAGGTCAACCCCACAGAGGCGGGCCAGTTCTACTACCAGCGCTCCCTGGCCCTGCTGGCGGAGCTGGAAGAGACCCACAGCCAGCTCACCCACAACAACCAGCGGCCCCAGGGCACCCTCAAACTCTCGGTGCCCATGGACTTTGGCTACCTGCACCTCTCCCCCGCCCTGCCGCTGTTTCGGACGCGGTTTCCCGAGCTCAAGCTGGAGATAGAGTACAGCGACCGGCGGGTGGCCCTGGTGGAGGAGGGATTCGATCTGGCGCTGCGCATCGGCAACCTGCCGGACTCCTCCCTGGTGGCCAAGCCGCTCGCCACCATGAAGCTGGTGGTGTGCGCCAGCCCCGACTACCTGGCCCGCAGGGGCACCCCAAAGACCCCGGAGGATCTCAAGCAGCACGACTGCCTCATCTATACCCTGACCCAGCCGGACTGGGTCTTCAAACGGGATGGGGAGCAGCAAAGCGTGCGCCCGCAAGGGCCCCTTCGCGCCAACAACGGGGTGGCCCTGACCCGGGCCGCCTGCGACCACCAGGGCATCATATTGCAGCCCACCTTCATCGTAGGGGATGCGCTGCGCTCAGGCGCCTTGGTGCCCCTGTTGCCGGAATGGGAGAAGGGACAGGTGGGGCTCTATGCCCTCTATCCGCACCGCCGTTTCGTCTCGGCCAAGGTGCGCTGCTTCATCGAGTTCGTGCAGGAGCGCTACCTGGCCCCCCACTACTGGGACAGGGAGGTGTGAACTAGCGCGCTGGGCCGGTCGACAGTGGCAGCTCGGCCACCAGCAGCAGATCGCGCAAAGTCAGCTGCCAGCGCGGCAGGCGCCGTGCCAGGGTGGCGAGCTGCCCCTCGCCAAGCGCATAGGGCAGGGTGATGTGCAGGCAGTGGCAATCGAGCATGGCCGCCAGTTGCAGGATCAGCGCGAGGTTGGCCTCGTCGGTCTTGCGCTTGTTGATGCGCTTGCCGAGCTCCTGGCGAAAATGAGTCTCGGGATCCTGGGTCATCGCCTGCCAGCCGTAGCCGAACAGCGGGACCAAGGCGCTGACGATGCCAAGGGCGGTGAGCGGCTGCTTGGGAGGATGGTAGAGGGCATTGAGGTCCAGCAGTATGGGGCTTTGATGGGGCTCACGACTGCCGGATAAAATAGCATTACTCATTGGATAACCTTATTGATTCCTCTAGACTTCGCCGCATCTTTGACCTGACATGCCAACGAGGTGCTGATGCTAAGCGATATCGAGATCTCCCGCCAGTCCCCCCGTCTCTCCATTCACGCGCTGGCCGAACGCCTCGCCATCCAACCCCACCAGCTCAGCCCCCAGGGCCACCACAAGGGCAAACTCAGTCTCGAACTGCTCAAGTCCCGGCCCGGGCAGGCAGGTCAGCTGGTGCTGGTAAGCGCCATCACCCCCACCCCCCTTGGCGAGGGCAAGACGGTCACCACCCTGGGCCTCTCCATGGGCCTCAATCACATAGGCCAGCCCAGCATAGCCACCATACGCCAGCCGAGTCTCGGGCCGGTATTCGGGGTCAAGGGGGGCGCCGCCGGGGGCGGCCACGCCCAGGTGGTGCCCATGGAGGAGATGAACCTGCACCTCACCGGGGACTTTCATGCCCTCAGCGCCGCCCACAATCTGGCGGCGGCGGCCCTGGATGCCCGCCTGTTCCACGAGCAGAAACTGGGCGACCAGTTCAGCGCCAGGACCGGCCTCTCGCGCCTCGAGATAGACCCGGCCAACATCCTCTGGCCGCGCACTCTGGACATGAACGACCGCGCCCTGCGCCACCTCACCCTTGGCCAGGGTGGCCCCGCCGATGGGGTGGAGCGCCCCGATCGCTTCGTCATCACCGCCGCCTCCGAGCTGATGGCCATCCTGGCGCTGGCCAGCGATCTGAAAGACCTGCGCGCACGCATCGGCCGCATCCAGCTGGCGCGGGACATCCACGGCAACCCCATCACCGCCGAGCAGCTGGAGGTAGCGGGCGCCATGACGGTGCTGCTCAAAGACGCCCTGCAACCGACCCTGATGCAGACCACGGAGCAGACCCCGGTGCTGGTGCACGCCGGTCCCTTCGCCAACATCGCCCACGGCAACTCCTCGGTCATCGCCGACCGCATGGCGCTCGGGCTCACCGATTACGTGGTGACCGAGGCGGGCTTTGGCTCCGACATGGGGCTGGAGAAGTTTTTCAACATCAAGAGCCGCCAGTCCGGCATCACCCCCGCCTGCGTGGTGCTGGTGGCCACGGTGCGCGGTCTCAAGGCCAACAGCGGCCTGCTCGACATTCGCCCTGGCCAGCCGCTGCCGGCCAGCCTCCAGGGGGAAGACCTGCCCACCCTCAAGCAGGGCTGCGCCAACCTCGCCTGGCATATCCGCAACGCCCGCCGTTATGGGGTGCCCGTGGTGGTCGCCATCAACCGCTTCCCGAGCGACAGCCAGGACGAGCTGGATCTGCTGGCCCGCGAGGCGCTGGCCGCCGGCGCCTGTGACGCCGCCATCTCCCACGCCTTCACCGAGGGGGGCGCGGGCGCCAGCGAGCTGGCCCGGGCCGTGGTCGCCGCCTGTGCGCTGCCAAGGGACGTCAAGCTGCTCTACCCAAACGAGATGAGCCTCGGCGCCAAGCTCGCCACCCTGGTGGAGTGCGGCTACGGCGGGCGCGGGGTGCGGCTCTCGGACAAGGCGCGCCAGCAGTTGGCCCGGCTCTCGGCCGACGGCTGGGACCATCTGCCCATCTGCGTGGCCAAGACGCCGCTCTCCATCAGCCATGATCCTGCCATCAAGGGGGTACCGACGGACTTCGAGGTGCCCATCGAGGAGGTGAGGCTCTGCGCCGGTGCCGGTTTCGTCTATGCCCTGGCGGGCCCCATCATGACAATGCCTGGCCTTGGCAGCCTGCCGGCTTATCGCCATATCGATATCGATGACGACGGCGAGATCATTGGACTGAGCTAAGAACCCTGTTGGCAGCCTGCCTTCCCTGAGCGCCATATCGACATCGACGACGACGGCGAGATAGTGGGTCTGAGCTGATAACCGCACCGGCAGTCTGCCCTCCCCAACCGTCATATCGATATCGACGACGACGGCGAGATAGTGGGCCTGAGCTGACGGCGACATAGTCAGCCCCAAGCAATACGCCAGAAACAACAAGGCCCCACCAATTGGCGGGGCCTTGTTGTTTCTGGACCATGGGCTTAGAGGGTGAAGCGCTGGGTCATATGGTGCAGGTTGTTGGCCAGCTTGCTCAGCTCGACACAGGCCTGCGCGGTCTGCTGCGCCCCCTGGGCGTTCTCGTCGGCGGCATTGTGGATGTTCACTATGCTGCGGTTGAGCTCCTCGGTCACCGCGTTCTGCTCTTCGGTAGCGGTGGC
This sequence comes from Aeromonas sp. R4-3, assembly GCF_040908275.1. Lineage (NCBI taxonomy): Bacteria > Pseudomonadati > Pseudomonadota > Gammaproteobacteria > Aeromonadales > Aeromonadaceae > Aeromonas > Aeromonas sp. R4-3. The sequence goes on along the minus strand of NZ_JBFODK010000044.1, from coordinate 48,835 downwards.
GATCAGGGTGTTCATGTCGCTGATCTGGGTGACGGCGCCGTTGATGCTGTCGATGCTGCCCCCCGCTTCCCGTGCCAGTCCGACACTCTCCTGCATCTGCTGACGGCTCAGCTGCATGGCGTTGCCCGCTTCGGCGGTGCGCTCCTGCAGCAGCGCTATCATCTTGCTGATCTCGGCGGTGGAGGCCTGGGTACGCTGGGCCAGGGAGCGCACTTCGTCCGCGACGACCGCAAAACCACGCCCCTGCTCGCCGGCCCGGGCCGCCTCTATGGCCGCGTTGAGTGCCAGCAGGTTGGTCTGCTCGGCGATGCCGCGAATGACATCCAGCACCATGCTGATGCTGGCGCTGTCCGCTTCCAGTTGCGACACCACAGTGCCCGCCTGCTCTATCTGCTGAGATACCTGCTCTATGCTGCCGATGGCGCTGCGCACCACCTGGTTGCCCTGGGTCGAGGTGCGGGAAGCATCCTTGGCCGCGCTCATGGCATCCGTGGTGTTGCGGGCCACCTCATTGACGGTGGACTGCATCTCGTTCATGGCGGTGGCCACCTGGGAGACCTCGCTCTGCTGGCTGGCCATGCCCTTGGCGGACTGCTCGGAGATGGCGCTCACCTCCTCCACGGCGCTGCTGAGCTGGCTCACCGAGCCGGCTATCTCGCTCACCAGGTCCGCCAGCGCCCCCTGCATGCGGTCGATGGCCGAGCCGAGCTGACCCAGCTCGTCGCGGTTGAAGCGACTGCCACGGATCCACTCCTGCAGCTCCCCCTTGCCGAGATCGCCGCCCGCGATGCGCTGGGCCTGACGGGCCAGCATGATGAGCGGGTCGCGGATCTGGCGGGTCAGCACCACAGAGAGGCAGATCACCAGCGCCAGACCGACCAGCAGGGCCAGGGTGACGCTCAGCTTGGCGGAGTCATAGGCCGCCACCACCACCTTGCGGGAGGCGTCGGCATAACCATGGTTGATGCGCACCAGATCGCCCACCGACTTGGTCAGATTGAGGTAGAGCGGGATCCCCTCGCTAATGAAGACCTGCTGTGCACTCGCCAGCTGATCCCCCTCCTGCAATTGCCTGACCCGCTCGTGCAGCGCCGAGTAGCGGGCCCAGTCTGCCTTCACGCCCTCGAAGATACGGCGCTCCTCCACGTCTTCCGCCCAGATGGTGGCGTCATGATCGACCAGTTGCTGGGCAACCTGGGCGAACTTGCGGGCGGTCTCGCTGCGGTACTCCGCTTTTTTCTGCGGATCTGAGGCCACCAGGAAGTAGCCCAGCTCATAGCGACGTAGCTCACTGATGCCCTCGCCGATGGCCGTCGTACGCACCACGGCGGGCAGTATGCTGTCGGTGAACCCGGTGGCGGCCCGGTTCATGGTGCTGAATTCAAACAGTGAAAAGCCGCCGATAAAGGCCATCATCAGGCCGAGTACGGCAAAGCCGGCGGTGAGTTTCTTGCCTATCGTCATGGTGTTCATGGCATGTCCTGCATATGGGTCATCAAGTGGCATTCGTCGGCGCCGGCCCTTCGAGGCGCGAGCACGCTAGCTGCCATCCATAGCAGTCATTCAAATCTCATCCGTATCGACACGGACGAGGGGGCCAAACGGGTGTCAAACAGACCATCCCGCGGCACGGTGAGCTGTATCGGCGCACGCGGGCATCCCTTTAGGATTTTTTCAGAAAATAAACCGGGTGGGCAGACGGGAGGGAAAGACGTCGGGGCATGTCGGTGGGACATGCCCCTGGGTGACTAGCCTTTCAGGCCACCGAGAAACTCGGCTCGGGTGTCTGGCTGGGTCTTGAAGACGCCGCCGAGGGAGGTGGTAGTGGTATAGGAGGTCGAATCCATCACCCCACGGGCCTTCACGCAGAAGTGGGTCGCCTTGATGCTGATGGCAACGTCCCTGGTGCCGAGCAGGGTCTGCAGCGCCAGCAGGATCTGCTGGGTGAGCCGCTCCTGCACCTGGGGACGGCGGGCGAAGAACTGCACTATGCGGTTGATCTTCGACAACCCGATCACCTTGCCACGGGGGATGTAGGCCACGTGGGCCAGCCCGTCTATGGTGACGAAGTGGTGCTCACAGGTGCTGGTGAGACTGATGTCCCGCACCATGATCATCTCGTCCACCTTCATCTTGTTCTCGATCACCGTCACCTTGGGGAAGGTGGCGTAATCGAGGCCGGAGAAGATCTCGTTCACGTACATCTTGGCGATGCGGTGCGGCGTCTCGGCCAGACTGTCATCGGCCAGATCCAGCCCAAGCGTCTCCATGATGGCGCGCATATGGCCTTCGATGTTTTCCTTCTTCTGCTGGCCGTTCAACCCATTGGCCACCAGTGGTGTCTCCAGGCCCTCGGCCTCGAGCGCTGCCCTGACCAACAGGGCTTCCTGGCTAAAGCTCGTCATCTTGTTTCTCTCCCACGCTCAGGGACTGTGCTGGCCATCGACGTGGTGCCGTGGCGCAATGTTACAGGGCGATTATTGTCATAATTCAAACTAACTCAAGCCCGCTACCCGACTTTATGCCAAACCGCCCCGTTTTACCCTCTCCCCCCCTCCCCGTTCGGGGGGGCATAGGGTCAATGGTCCGGCAACTCCCCATGCCCCCCTGCCATGCCACCCACAAGGAGGTAATTCAAGGGGATGACAGCCCCTCTCATCGCGGCAAAAGCGGCTTTATCCCCCCTTCTTGCGCGATCCGCCTGCCCATGGGGGCAGATTTTTGGGATAATCCGCCCCCTATACACCAGAGAGGTCATGATGATGGGATTCGATACCGGTGCACTCCTCCCCTTGGACAAGGCCCTGCAAGGGATGCTGGAACAACTGAGCTGCCGCTGCGAGACGGAGCAGTTGCCGCTGCCCCAGGCGCTGGATCGGATACTGGCCGAGGAGATAAGCTCCCCCCTGTCGGTGCCCCCCTTCGACAACGCCGCCATGGACGGCTATGCCCTGCGCCTGGCCGATCTCGCCGCCGGCACTCCGCTCCCCGTGGCGGGCAAGGCCTTCGCCGGTCAGCCCTATGAGGGCGAATGGCCAGCCGGTCACTGCATCCGCATCATGACCGGTGCCCCTGTACCGGCGGGCACGGAGGCGGTGGTGATGCAGGAAGAAACGCAGGAGGGCGCCAACGGGATCACTTTTCTGACGACCCCCTTCCTTGACCAGAACATCCGCCGCCGCGGCGAGGACCTGGCCGAAGGGTCCCGGGTGCTGGCCAGCGGCCTGCGCCTCAGCCCCCGGGAGCTGCCGCTGCTGGCATCGCTCGGCATCGCCACTGTGACGGTGCGCCGCCCCCTCAAGGTGGCCATCTTCAGCACTGGCGATGAACTTAAGCCGGTGGGAACCCCCCTCGCCCATGGCGACATCTATGACTCCAACCGTTACGGCGTCAAGGCCATGCTGGCCCGCATGGGCATAGAGTGCCTGGATCTTGGCATCATCCCCGACGATCCGGCCGCCCTGCGCGCTGCCTTCCTCCAGGCCGACCGCGAGGCCGATGCCCTGATCACCACAGGGGGCGTCTCGGTCGGGGAGGCAGACTTCACCAAGCAGTTGCTGGAGGAGCTTGGCGAAATCGGCTTCTGGAAGCTCGCCATCAAGCCGGGCAAGCCCTTTGCCTTCGGCCGTCTGCCAAACGCCTGGTTCTTCGGCCTGCCGGGCAACCCCGTCTCCGCCATGGTCACCTTCGATCAACTGGTGCAACCGGCGCTGGCCAAGCTGGCCGGCCACCACTTCGCGCGCCCCCTGCCGTTGCAGGTCATGGCTGCCGAGCCCCTCAAGAAGGCGCCGGGGCGTCTGGACTTCCAGCGCGGCATCCTGAGCCTTGGCCCGAACGGCCTCGAGGTGCGCAGCACCGGCTCCCAGGACTCCGGCGTCTTCAGCTCCCTCTCCCGGGCCAACTGCTACATAGTCCTCGAGCAGGCGCGGGGCAAGGTGGCCGCCGGTGAGACGGTCACCGTCGAGCCCTTCTCGGGGCTGCTGCTGTGAGCGAGATCCTGAGCGATGCCGAGCTCCTTCGCTACAACCGCCAGATAGTGCTCAAGTCTTTCGACTTCGAGGGGCAGGAGGCGCTCAAGCAGGCGCGAGTGCTGGTGATAGGCGCCGGGGGCCTGGGCTGCGCCGCCAGCCAATACCTGGCGGTGGCCGGGGTCGGTCACCTCACCCTGGTGGATTTCGATCGGGTGGAGCTCTCCAACTTGCAGCGCCAGGTGCTGCACACCGACGAGCGCATCGGCATGTACAAGGTGGACTCCGCCGCCCTGGCGCTGCGGGCCCTCAATCCCTGGCTCGAGGTGGAGACTCATGCCCTCCTCGCAGACGAGGTGCTGCTCGATGCCCTGCTGCCCAACCACCAGCTGGTGCTCGACTGCACCGACAACGTCGCCATCCGCAACCTGCTCAACCAGCGCGCCCGCCAGCATCGGGTGCCCCTGGTATCCGGCGCCGCCATCCGGCTGGAGGGGCAGCTGTGCAGCTTCACCTGGCAGGCGGACGAGCCCTGCTACGCCTGCCTCAGCGCCCTGTTTGGCGAGCAGTCCCTGACCTGTGTCGAGGCCGGGGTGCTGGCTCCCGTGGTCGGACTGGTGGGCAGCCTGCAGGCGCTGGAAGCCATCAAGCTGCTTGCCGGCATGGGCAGGAGCCACAGCGGCCGCCTGCTGATGATCGACGGCCTGGGTGGCAGCTTTCGCGAGATGAAGCTGCCCAAGCGCCCGGACTGCCCGGTCTGCTCCCAGCCCTGAGTGGCAAAACGCACCCACCAAAAAGCCGAACCCAGGGGTTCGGCTTTGTTGTGCCCATGCAGGCTCAGTGAGTCGCCAGGATCCGTTGCAACAAATGATTGAACCCGGCGGGATCTTCCGCGGGCCAGGCGTGATGGCCCTCCGGGGTATGGATGCTGGCGTTGGGCAGGGAGGCGAACTGCTCCACCCGTTTGGCGAGCGGCAGGTAGTCGTGGCTGGTGGAGATGATGGCCACCGGCTGCCAAAGGCTACCGAGCCGGGCGCGCACCGACCAGCCGGGCAGCGCCTCCAGCAGCGCACGATAAGTCTTTTTCTTGTTGCTGCGCACGAAGCGCAGCCGGAAGGTGTGGCGCACTTGGGCGAGCTCGGGACCGGGGAAGAGCTCGCGCCCCAGCCACCAGGCCAGCGGCCGCATGCCGAACCAGCGCAGCCACTTGAGGCGCATGGCATGGCGCTCCTGCTCTTTTGGCGTCTCCAGTAGAAACTCGCTGAAACCGTTGACCAGCACCAGCCCCCGCACCTTGTGGGGCAGTCGCAGCGCCAGCTCCAGCGCCACCATGGCCCCGAGCGAGAGTCCCACCACCCAGGCGGGCTCCGGCTGCTCCTCGAGCCAGCGGGCCACGTCCGCCGCCAGGGTGGGCACATCGAAGGGGCCCTCCTGCATGCTCTGGCCGTGGCCGCGCAGGTCCAGCGCCACCACCCGGTAGTGCTGGGAGAAGTGCTCGATCTGGGCCTGCCAGTCGAGGCTGGAGGAGCCAAGGCCGTGCAGCAACAGCAACAAGGGGCCCTCCCCCGCGCTGCGCAAGGCCAATCCATGGGATTTCATTACCTGGTTGCGACGCACCCGTGCTCTCCCTCTCGACTCGATAGCGGCCACCGACGGCCTTGCTGCCCATGCTGTGGCGACACGCCCCTCAGCCCTCTCCCACCAGGCTCACCGCCTTGATGTAGGCGTAGAGGCGCTGCCCAGGCACCAGCGCCAGCCGTTTCGCGGAGCGGCTGGTGATCCGGGCCAGCAGTATCTGCTGCCCCAGCGCCAACTGCAACAGGGTTTGCCCCGGCCTCACCTCCCTCACCTCGAGCAGTCGGGTCGCGAGGCAGTTGGAGAGGCTGGAGTGTGTGATGGGGGCGGTGGCGATCACCAGATCCCGCCCCGCCACCTTGATCTGCAACTCCCCTGTCTCGTCGGGGGCATGCTCCATGGTGACCATCAGGGTCTGATCCCCGAGTTGCAGGGTCGCCATCTGTTCATCGTCGTCGTAGTGGGCCAGGGTCGCCGTCAGCATGACGCCCACATCGTCACGACTGGCCAAGGAGAGGTCGGTGCGGGCGAAGATCTCGCTCGGCCTGCCTTGCGCCTCCAGCCTGCCGTCAGCCAGCAGCACCAGCTGATCGCACAGCAGGCTCACCTCCTCCATGGCGTGGCTCACGAAGATCATGGGGATGCCGCTTTCGCGCTGCAACCCCTTGAGCACATGGGCCTGATGGATGCGGCTGCGGCTGTCGAGCGCCGAGAAGGGCTCATCGAGCAGCAGCAGATCGGGCTCCGCCAGCAGGGCCCGCCCCAGGGCCACCCGCTGGCGCTGGCCGCCGGAGAGGGCGTGGGCGGGCTGCCCCAGCAGATCGGCAAAGCCGAGCCGCAGCGCCAGCGCCTCGGGCTGCCAGCGCCCTCGCCCCTTGCCCGCCGCCAGCTGCAGGTTGCCAAGCACGCTCAGATGGGGGAAGAGGCGGGAGTCCTGGAACACCAGCCCGATGCGGCGCGCCTCCGGCAGCAGGGCCGCCAGATCCCGCCCCTGCCAGTGCAGGACGTCCGAGGGGGCGCGGTCCAGCCCGGCGATGATGCGCAGCAAGGTGCTCTTGCCACAGCCGGAGGGGCCAAAGAGGCCGAGAATGCCGCCGAGGGGCAGCGCCAGATCGCATGCCAGTGTGAAGGAGCCAAACGCACGGCTGGCCTTGAGGTGCAGGCTCATCCGAACAACCTCCGCTGCCGGCGCTGCAAGACCCCATAGACCAGCACCAGCATCACCAGGGAGAAGCCCATCAGGCCGCCTGCCAAGTAGTGGGCATGTTGATAATCCATGGCTTCCACGTGATCAAAGAGGGCGATGGAGAGCACCTGGGTCTCCCCCGGGATATTGCCCCCTATCATCAGCACCACGCCAAACTCCCCCAGGGTATGGGCAAAGCCCAGCGCCGCCGCCATCACGAAGCTAGGCAGCGTCATCGGCAAGATGATCTGAAAGAAGCGCTCAAGGGGCCCCAGCCCCAAGGTGGCGGCGGCCTCGAGCTCCTTGTTGCCCATGTTGACGAAGGCGGAGGTAAGAGGCTGCACCACGAAGGGGAGCGAATAGAGGATGGAGGCAAACAGCAGGCCGAGGAAGCTGAAGGCCAGGGTTGTCCCGAAGGTCTCCCGCCACCAGGCGCCGAGGCCATACTCCGGCGAGAAGGCGAGCAGCAAATAGAAACCGAGCACGGTCGGCGGCAACACCAGGGGCAGCGCCACCAGGGCCTCCACCAGCGGCCGCAGCCGGTGCTGGCTGCGGGAGAGCCACCAGGCAAGCGGCGGCGACAGCAGCAGCAGTATGACGGTGGTGCTGGCCGCCAGCTTCAGGGTGAGCCAGACGGCCAGCAGATCCCCTTCACTCATAGCGGCACCTCTCGGGTTTGAATGAGAAATGCGAAGCCATGGGGGCGAGGACGTAGCTTCAGGGTCGAGCTAAACGCCGCCAGCAGATCCCCTTCACTCATGGGGCATATCCCTCCCTGGTTCGAGCTGCAACATGTTATGCATCCTCATTGCAAAGCGTGGCCTACCCTGAGGCCGGCCAGTGGTCATGGGAGATTGGCATTCATGCCATCATTGCGGCAAGGCATAGCCCGCAGCCTTGATCTGCCCCTGGCCCGGGCCCTTGAGCCAGGCCACCAGCGCCTCGACCGCCTCCCCTTTCTTCAATACCAGCCCCTGCTGCTCTATGGGCGGGTAGAAGCTGGCCGGCACCGCCCAGGCTTCGCCTGTCTTGCCCGCCTCAACCAGGTTGGCCCAGGCGACGAAACCCAGCTCGGCGTTGCCCGTGTCCACAAACTGCCAGGTCTGGCTGATGTTGGTGCCGGTCAGCAGGCGATACTGCTTGGGATCTATCTTGAGGTGGGCCAGGGTTGCCATGGCGGCGGTGCCATAGGGCGCGGTTTTCGGGTTGGCGATGGCGAGGTTGCCCTTCCAGCTGCGCAGGCTTGCCTCATCTGGGGCAGGCCCCCCCTTCTTCCACAGGCCGAGCTGGCCGATGGCGTAGGTGAAGCGACCGCTCCCCTTGCCCTCCGCCTCCAGTTTTTGAGGGGTAGCCACGTCGGCGGAGAGGAAGAGATCGAAGGGGGCGCCGTGGCTTATCTGGGTGTAGAGCACGCCGGTGGCCGCCGAGCTGATAACGACGCTATGGCCGGTCTTGGCAGTGAACTCCTTGCCGATGCGCTCTATGGTGCCCTTGAAGTTGGCGGCCACGGCGACCCTGACTTCATCGGCCCGAGCGGCCCCGCTGTGCAAGGCGCCGGCGAACAGACCGAGCAACACCACGGACAACTGTTTCTTCATTCCCTGTCTCCTTGAGGCTCCGGCGAACCCGAAGCTAGTGGTGGCAAGCGCCCGCGGGCACTCGCCTGTCATCGAGCCGGGTCGGCTAGGGCGCTTGCCGCCAGCGGGCGGCGGCGGCGTCATCGCTCTGCTTCGCCTCGACCCAGCGTTGAACGCCCTCGGCGGTCAGCTCTTTTTTCCAGAAGGGTGCCCGGGTCTTCAAGAAATCCATGATGAAGTGGCAGGCCTCGAACGCAGCGTCCCTGTGGGCGCTGCTCACCGCCACCAGCACGATTTGATCCCCGAGCAGCAGATCGCCGATACGGTGAATGAGGGTGCACTCCTGCAGCGGCCAGCGGCCACGGGCCTCTGTGACTATGTCCGTCAGCGCCTTCTCGGTCATGCCGGGGTAGTGCTCGAGGGAGAGCCCCTTGACCTCCTCCCCCTGATTGAAGTCACGCACCTTGCCGACGAAGGTGACAATGGCGCCGCTGTCATGGCGGGCGGCGAGGCGCTCATACTCCTCTCCCAGGGAGAAGTCGGCCCGCTGCACCAGGATGCGATCGGTCGAGTCAGTGGGCATCTCGTGGGACATGGGCTCAGCCTCCGGTCACGGGGGGGAAGAAGGCGACTTCATCGCCATCATTAAGCGGCGTCTCGAGCGGCACCAGAGTCTGGTTGACCGCCACCAGCAGCTTGCCCGACTCCAGCGCCAGGGCCCACTTATCGCCGCGCTCGCACAAGGCCGCGCGAAGGGCGTCGGCACTGGCATAGTCACAGGGCAAGCTGAGCTCGTCGCAGCCCACCAGCTCACGCACTTGCGCAAAAAACAGTACCTTGATCATGCCTTCTCTCCTGCCTGGGAGCCCAGCTGGAAGTGGCCGGACTTGCCGCCCTTCTTCTCCACTAACCGCAGCTGCTCTATCACCATGTCCTTCTGCACCGCCTTGCACATGTCGTAGATGGTCAGCGCCGCTACGGACGCAGCGGTGAGCGCCTCCATCTCCACCCCTGTCTTGCCCGAGAGCTTGCAGAGGGTGCGGATATGGACCCTATTGTGCTCGGGCTGGGCCTCGATCTCTACCTCCACCCGGGTCAGCGCCAGGGGGTGACAGAGGGGAATGAGATCAGCTGTCTTCTTGGCTGCCATGATGCCGGCGATGCGGGCGGTAGCGAACACGTCCCCCTTGTGGTGCTGACCGCCGAGGATCAGGGCCAGGGTCGCGGGGGCCATGGTCACGAAGGCCTCGGCGCGGGCTTCACGTTCTGTGACCTGCTTGTCGGTCACATCTACCATGTGGGCTTCGCCGCTCTGGTTGAGATGGGTCAGGTTCATCTATTCCCCTATCGAAAAATAAGATGGATGATCCGGGAAAACTCCCGAGATCACAGATGGGACACGAAGTTGCACGGCCTGGTGCGGGCGTCCAGCTGATCCCGGATGAGCTGCTCCCAGCCGAGCTGGCAAGCGCCGGTGGAGCCCGGCAGGCAGCAGATCAGGGTGCGATTGGCGAGCCCCGCCAGGGCGCGGCTCTGCATGGCCGAGCCCTTGATTTCGGCGAAGGAGAGCTGGCGGAACATCTCGCCAAAGCCCTGTACGGTGCGCTCGAACAGCACCCCCACAGCCTCCGGCACCCGGTTCTGTTCATTGAAGCCGGTGCCGCCGTTGATCAGTACCACCTGCACCGCCTCGTCGACGATCCACTGGCTCACCTGGGCCCGGATCCTGAACAGGTTGTCGGCGCACAGAGCTCGATCCGCGAGCTGATGACCCGCCTGGGTCAACGCCGATACCAGATAATCCCCCGAGCTGTCGTCGGCGGCGGTGCGGCTGTCGGAGACCGTCAGCACGGCGATCTTGAGAGGGATGAATTCGCTGTTTTTGGGTGCCATGTTTCTGGATGCCATAGGACAAATCCTGTCAATCATTCATTGACCACGAGAGGAGAAGAGGGGGACGCGTCACCCGGCCATGCCGGTCGGTAAATGCGTGCCGACAGGGGCGCCGCGTTGCCGGGGAGGGATTCTATCAAAAGATGTCTGGCTGAGGGGGTTAAAAGGCCCATAAAAATCAAAGGCCATCGAAGCGGCGCTATGCGCTCCGATGGCCCGGCCCCTTAGAACCCTTCCACGCCCTTCATGTCAGGCAACTGATGCGCGATGCCCTTGTGACAATCGATGCAGGTATTCTGACCGCTTGCCAGGTTGGTGGAGTGCATCTGGGCCGCCCGCCGCCCTTGCAGGGAGAAGTCCATGTACTCGAAGTTGTGGCAGTTGCGGCACTCGCGCGAATCCGTGTCCTTCATCCGCTGCCACTCCCGCTCCGCCATCTCCCGGCGGTGGGATTCAAACTTCTCGCGGGTATCCACCTTGCCGGTCAGCATGCCCCACAGCTCCTTGGAGGCCTGCACCTTGCGAATGATCTTGTAGGTCCATTCGTGGGGCACGTGGCAGTCCGGGCAGCTGGCGCGCACTCCGGAGCGGTTCGCGTAGTGGATGGTGTCGCGGTACTCCACGAAGACGTTGTCCTTCATCTCGTGGCAGCCGGTACAGAACTTCTCGGTGTTGGAGGCTTCCATGGCGGTGTTGAAACCGCCCCAGAAGATGACGCCGCCGAAGAAGCCCATCAGCAGCAGCACCCAGAGGGCCGCCTTCGACGGGGACTTGAAAGTGGTCCACAGACGCTGGATAAAGCCGGGTAATTTCATCTAGTTGGCTCCTCAGTTCAGCGCTTCAACTGGTTTAAACGTATTTTCCACCAGCGGCTTGGCATCCGCTTGTGGCACGTGGCACTGCAGGCAGAAGTAGCGACGGGGGGACACCTCGCCAAGGGTCATGCCGTCGCGGGTCTCGAAGTGCGTCGGGCTGATCTTGGGTGCCTTCATCTTGCTGGCGTTCTTGAAGCTGTGGCAGGCCAGGCACTTGTTGACCTTGTTGTCCACCTCGTAGTTGCGGGTATCGTGGGGGATCAGCGGCGGCTGATGCATGTACTGGCGATCATAGAGATCCCCATCCTTGCGATAGTTCTTCATGGGGGCCGCATCTGCCTCCGTGACCAGATCCGTACTCCCCCGCTCCGACTTGATCCCCCCCGTGCTGTTGGTGATCTCGGGGGTGGCTGCCATCAAGGAGCCCGCCATCAGGCAGGCCAGCATTGCTCCAATCAGCTTTTTCATTATTTGTTCTCCGACGTTTTCTCTGCCTTGACGGCAAAACCTGTAGTGATTTCGAAAACTTGCTCCGCGCAGACATCGATGCAACGGCCGCAGTTGGTACACTCCTGAGCCACAATCAAGGGCCCGTGACCGCGCCTGGCCCCGTGAACCGGGCCGCGCAGGATGGGACGCTCCGGGCAGACCGCATAACAATCCATGCAGTTGCTGCACCGCTCACGCCCCCTGGCAGAAATCTTGATAAACCCGACCCGGTTGACCAGGGCATAGAAGGCCCCCACCGGACAGAGATGACCACACCAGCCCCGCTCCACCACCAAGAGGTCGAACAGGAACAGGGCCACCAGCAGACCCCAGCCCGCCCCCATGCCAAACAGCAGGCCGCGCATGGCCAAAGAGACCGGATTGACCAGCTCCCACACCAGCACGCCCGTGATGGTGGGCGCCACCAGCACCATGGCCAGCAGCCAGTAGCGGGTGTTGCGGTTGAACTGGCCGTTGCCCTTGAGCCCAAGCCGGGCCCTGACCCAGGCGGCGGCGTCCGTAATGAGGTTGACCGGGCAGACCCAGGAGCAGAACACCCGCCCCCCGACCAGCCAGTACCCCAGCAGCACTATTGCCGCCCCGAGCCAGAGGGTGGTGATGGGCCAATGGCCCGCCGCCACCGACTGCAGCAGGGTCAAGGGATCGCTCAGCGGCACCGTCTCCAGCAATAAAGAGCTGGAGAGGTTGCCCTTGAGGATCCAGACCCCCGCCAGCGGTCCCAGCAGGAAGAGCCCCAGCACGCCAAACTGGCTGAGGCGGCGCAGCAGCAGGAAGCGGTGGGCGCGCCACCAGCCGAGCCTGGCGCTGGCCTCGGCCCCCGGATAACGACTCATAGCCCCTCCGGTTTGCGGGTCGGCAGGGTGAGTCGCTCACCGATGAGGGACTTGCCCGCCCTGGCCTTCTCTTCCCAGCCGAGCCGGTAGTGATGACCGAGCTCACCCTTGGCGAGCCCATGGGGCACCACCTTGATGGCCGCCGTCTCCAGCACGCAGGCGTGCTCGCACTTGCCGCAGCCAGTACAGATGTCGCTGTGTACCGTGGGCAGAAACATGGCGTGCTTGCCGGTGCGCGGATTGCGTTGCAGCTCTAGGGTGATCGCCTTGTCTATCAGGGGGCAGACCCGATAACAGACATCGCAGCGCAGCCCCAGATAGTTGAGGCAGGTCTCGTGATCGATGAGCACCGCCACCCCCATGCGCGCCTGATCGATGTCGGTCATCCCCTGATCCAGCGCACCGCTCGGGCAGGCCACCACGCAGGGGATGTCGTCACACATCTCGCAAGGGACGGCGCGCGCCTCGAAATAGGGGGTGCCCGTGGTCACGGGATCCAGCAGCCGGGCGAGCTTGAGGGTGTCATAAGGGCAGGCGTCGACGCAGAGCCCGCAGCGCACGCAGGCACCGAGGAAGTCAGGCTCCCCCAGTGCCGCAGGCGGCCGCAGTGCCTGGGCGGGCACCGCCTGCGCCTGCTGGCGGGCCACGGTGCCGAGCCCTGCCCCAAGCAGGCCCACGGAGCAGGCCCCCTTGGCAAGGTCTGCCAGGAACTGGCGACGGCTGCGACTCATCCCCCCGGCCCCGCCTTACGCCTTCATGACCTTGACGGCGCACTTCTTGTAATCCGTCTCCTTGGAGAGCGGATCCGTGGCGTCCAGGGTCAGCTTGTTGACCAGCTGGCTGGCATCGAAGAAGGGCATGAACACCAGGCCTTTGGGCGGACGGTTGCGGCCGCGGGTCTCGACGCGGGTCTTCACCTCGCCACGGCGGGAGGCGACTATCACCTCTTCGCCACGACGCACACCACGGGCCTTGGCATCTTCCGGGTGCATGAAGAGCACCGCATCCGGGAAGGCGCGATAGAGCTCGGGCACCCGACGGGTCATGGTGCCAGTGTGCCAGTGCTCCAGCACGCGGCCGGTGGAGAGCCACATGTCGTACTCCTGGTCCGGTGCCTCGGCGGCCGCCTCGTAAGGCAGCGCGAAGATCACCGCCTTGCCATCGGGTTTGCCGTAGAAACGCACCCCCTCCCCCGCCTTCACATAGGGGTCGAACCCTTCACGATAGCGCCACAGGGTCTCCTTGCCGTCCACCACCGGCCAGCGCAGGCCGCGCGCCTCATGGTACTGATCGAAGGGGGCCAGATCGTGACCGTGGCCGCGACCGAAGGAGGCGTACTCCTCGAACAGCCCCTTCTGCACGTAGAAGCCGAAGTGGTCGGCCTCGTCGTTCAACGCCCCCTTGCTCTGCTCTTTCGGGAACTGGTTGACCTGACCGTTGGCATAGAGCACCTCGAACAGTGTCTTGCCCTTCACTTCCGGCATCTTGGCAATAAGCTCCGCCGGCCACACCTCTTCCACGGTGAAGCGCTTGGCGAACTCCATCAGCTGCCACAAGTCGGACTTGGCCCCTTCCGGCGCCTTGACCTGCTGGTGCCAGAACTGGGTGCGGCGCTCGGCGTTGCCATAGGCCCCCTCTTTTTCCACCCACATGGCGGTGGGCAGGATAAGGTCAGCCGCTTGCGCCGTGACGGTCGGGTAAGGGTCGGACACCACGATGAAGTTGGCCGGGTTGCGATAACCGGGCAGCCCCTCCTCGTTCATGTTGGGGCCGGCCTGCATGTTGTTGTTGCACATCACCCAGTAGGCGTTGAGCTTGCCGTCTTTGAGCATGCGGTTTTGCAGCACGGCGTGATAACCCACCTGCTCGGGAATGGTGCCTTCCGGCAGCTTCCAGATCTTCTCGGCGATGGCGCGGTGCTTGGGATCGGTGACCACCATGTCGGCAGGCAGGCGGTGGGCGAAGGTTCCCACTTCCCGCGCCGTGCCGCAGGCAGAGGGCTGGCCGGTCAGGGAGAAGGGACCGCTGCCCGGGGTGGAGATCTTGCCGGTCAGCAGGTGGATGTTGTAGCAGAGGTTGTTGGCCCAGACGCCACGGGTGTGCTGGTTGAAGCCCATGGTCCAGTAGGAGACCACCTTCTTGTCCGGATCGGCATAAAGCTGGGCCAGTTTTTCCAGCTTGTCCTTGGAGACGCCGGAGAGCTTGGACACAGAGTCGACGTCGTAATCCGCCACGAATTTCGCGAAGTCCTCGAAGCTCATGGGGGTTGAGTCACCGCTGTCCGGGTTCTTGGCCTTCTGCTGCAGCGGATTGGTCGGACGCAGGCCGTAGCCGATGTCGGTGACCCCCTTGCGGAACTGGGTGTGCTTGTTGACGAAGTCCCAGTTCACCTTGTCGTTCTGGATGATGTAGTTGGCGACGTAGTTGAGGATCGCCAAGTCGGTCTGGGGCGTGAACACCATGCCGTTGTCCGCCAGCTCGAAGCTGCGGTGCTCGAAGGTGGAGAGCACGTGCACCTGCACATCCGGATTGGAGAGGCGGCGATCGGACATCCGCGACCAGAGGATGGGGTGCATCTCGGCCATGTTGGAGCCCCAGAGCACGAAGGCGTCGGCCTGCTCGATGTCGTCGTAGCAGCCCATGGGCTCATCCATGCCGAAGGTGCGCATGAAACCGACCACGGCGGAGGCCATGCAGTGACGGGCGTTGGGATCCAGGTTGTTGGTACGCAGGCCCGCCTTCATCAGCTTGGCGGCGGCGTAGCCTTCCCACACCGTCCACTGGCCGGAGCCGAACATGCCGACCGCGGTCGGGCCCTTCTCCTTGAGGGTGGCCTTGAACTTCTCGGCCATGATGTCGAACGCCTGATCCCAGCTGATGGGGGCGAAGTCGCCATTCTTGTCGAACTTGCCATTGGTCATGCGCAGCATGGGCTGGGTCAGGCGATCCTCGCCGTACATGATCTTGGAGAGGAAGTAGCCCTTGATGCAGTTGAGGCCACGGTTGACCGGCGCATCGGGATCCCCCTGGGTCGCCACGACACGGCCGGCCTGGGAGCCCACCAGCACTGAGCAGCCGGTGCCGCAGAAGCGGCAGGGCGCCTTGTCCCAGGTGATGGCCGTCTTGTCGGTGCTGGTAATAAGGTTCGCCGCCAGGGTGGGGGCACTGACTCCGGCCACGGCAGCGGCTGCCGCCACCGCATTGGCCTTCATAAAGTCGCGTCGACTCAGCTTCATGACATATCCTCGCATTGCTTAATCACATCAATGACAGCCATTGTCACGAGCCGCGCTGGCTCAGCGTCATGGCGCTTTATTGCTTTCTTCGGGCATCGCGAACCGCGCGGCCCAGCCTCATGGCGCTATTCCTTGCCCTCGGCTTCGACTTCATCAAACTGGTGGTAGATCAGGGCGGCAGAGAGCACGCCCGGCATGGCATTGATCGCATCGATGGCCGCCATGATGGGGCGCTGGCTGGGCCCTTCCAGGGTCACCACCAGCTTGCCTTCGTCGCTGACGGCATGGATCTCGGCCCCGTCCAGAGCCGCAATCTGCTCTGCGAGACGGTGGCGCAAGGGGGGCTGGGTCAGTACCACCAGGCTGGATACATGGAACTCTTCTCGGGTCATATGGTTGTTTTCCAACTTGCTCATCCCTTGCTTCATGTGGACGCCCCCTGATGGGGGGCGCCCACCCTGATACTGCCGACCGGACAATCCGCCACGCAGGCACCACAGCCATTGCACGACTCGGTATGGATACTGGGGGTAGGTACTCGCCCCAGCTGAGGAGAAAAACGGATGGCCTGCTGCTCGCAGCTGTCCTGACAGCGCTGGCAGAAGACCTGGGCACTGGCCAGGCATCCGGCTTCGATGTGAGCCACATAGTCCCAGGGCGTCTGCGTCGTCGGCCTGAACACCGGTGCCTGGCAGGCGCTGACGCACTCGCCGCAGAAGGTGCACTCGCCACGCTGGAAATCCACCGTCGGGAAGCCGCCGTCCCCCTTGATCAGGATCTGCTCCGGGCAAGCCGTCAGGCAGTCGCCACACCGGGTGCAATCGGCCACGAAGTCGGTCCAGGAGACAGACCAGGGCAGCTGTACCTCGGGTCTGGGCGCACTCAGTCGTCCTCGAAACAGGCTGCGGCGTGACAGATTGACCCCATCAGGCATATCAATTCCTCTTCACAGGACAGAATTCGAGCGCGGAAGCAGTGACTGGCATTTTCAATACCAATTATAAGCGTGGGTGTATATTGCGACTCTCACAAGTCCAGCGATATACCACCAGGGAGATAAACAGGGGGGATTATTGCGCTGGATCAAACCCTTGGCGCAATAAGGCAGCAGAGGGGCAAGGTAAATTACCCCTATGTGAGGATTGCTTATTAATCGATGGCTATTTTGCTCTGACGGCGAGCTCTCAGCCGCCGATGGAGGCGAGATGGGGGGTCATGCCGGCATTGCCCTCGTGCAGACGATGGGTGGCGGCCTTGCCGGTGAGCGCCTGACGGATCCGCTGTTGCAGGGCCTCCTGCTGGCTGTCGTCACCGAGCAGATCCCGCAACTCCACCCCGTTGTCACCGAACAGACAGAGGTGCAACTTGCCCACGGAGGAGACCCGCAGCCGATTGCAACCGGCGCAGAAGTCCTTGCTGTAGGGCATGATGAGCCCCACTCCCCCCTGTGATTCGGGATGCATGAACACCTGGGCCGGGCCGTCGTCCACCGCGCGCAATTGCTGGATCCAGCCATTGCCAAGCAGTTGCTCCTTGATGAGCTCGCCGCTGGTGTGGTGATCGCGAAACAGGCTGTCCATCTCCCCGGTCTGCATCAGCTCGATGAAGCGCAGCTCTATGGGCTTGTGCCTGATCCAGGCCAGAAACTGATCCAGTTGCTGGTCGTTGAGCCCCTTGAGCAACACCGCATTGATCTTCACCGACTTGAAGCCGGCGGCCAGTGCCGCCTCTATCCCCTCCATCACCTCCGCCAGCTTGTTTTCGCCGGTGATCTGGTGAAACTGGCGTGGATCCAGGCTGTCGACACTGACATTGAGGGCATTGAGTCCGGCATCGAACCACTCCTGGGCCCGCTCCTTCAAGCGATAGCCATTGGTGGTCATGGCCACCTTCTCGATGCCGGGGGTATTGGCCACCGTCTCTATGATGGCGGTGAAGTCACGGCGCAGGGAGGGTTCCCCCCCGGTCAGGCGCACCTTGCGGGTGCCCATGGCGGCGAAGCCCGAGACGATGCGGCGGATCTCCTCCAGGGAGAGAAACGACTTGCGCCCCTCCTTGTTGCCATCCGGGGGGCGATAACCGTCCGGCAAACAGTAGGTACAACGGAAATTGCACACGTCGGTAATCGACAGGCGCAAATAGTAAAAGCGACGGGAAAAACCATCTTCAAGTGGCAACATAAACACCTTTCCAAATACGGGAGGCCAGGGCATTTCTTTCCTGACCCTTTCAGCTCGAACGACGGCTGACGGCGTTTTCCCCCTATCTCAATGACTTAGGCAAAAACGCTCGGAGTTCATCTAGTTTTTCGATGCTAGCACAAGTTGGAGTACACTCCCATGCTACTTTGTGGGGTCTTTGTCTGATCTGAAGGAAGCCAATCGGCATGGGAAAGTGGTTCAAAGTACACTCGGTCAGCAGCGCCATCGGCCGCTCCATGGTGCTGATCCTGTTCATGGCCAGCCTGATCGCCGTGGTGGCCATGGTCACCCTCTTCTACTCGGTACCCGATGCCAAGGCGATCAACCTGTCGGGATCATTGCGGATGCAGGCCTATCGCATGGCCTACGAAATCGAAAAGGATCAGGCCGTCCTCGGCCGACTCGACCAGTTCGAGCAGACACTGCACGCCTCCGAGTTGCAGGAGACCCAGCGCTGGATCACCCCCGCCTCCCTGCGCCGCACCTATGGCGAGGTGCTGCTGCAATGGCAGATGATGCGCGAACACATCGAGAACGCCACCCCCAGCCGCTATACCGACAACACGGAACAGTTCGTGGCCGCCATCGATGACTTCGTCAACCAGATGCAGTATCACGTGGAGTTCAAGGTGCGCATGCTGGCCCTGGCGGAGGGACTGGGCTTGCTCTCCATCATCACCATCGCCTGGTTCACGGTGCGTTTCACCCGCCAGCAGGTGGTGGCCCCCCTCAATCAGCTGGTCCATTGCGCCCGCCAGATCCAGCGCCAGGAGTTCGATCTGACCCTGCCCCCCCACTGCGAAAACGAGTTGGGGGAACTGTCCGGCGCCTTCGCCACCATGGCGGACGAGCTCGGCAAGCTCTATCGGGAGCTGGAGAGCAAGGTGGAAGAGAAAACCGCCAAGCTGCAGCAGGCCAACGACACCCTCTCCTTCCTCTATTCCACCGCCCAGAAGCTGCACGCGGCGCCGCTGAGCCGGCGTACCCTGCAGAAATTGCTGGAGCGGGCCGCCGCCCATCAGCACATAGACCATATCCGGCTGACCCGCTTCGAGCACAATGCCATGCCGGTCTACATCACCGGGCGCAAGGGCTGGCCAGGCGATCTGGAGGCCGTGGTGAGCTTCTATCTGCAGATGGATGATGAGGAGTACGGCCGGCTCGACATGATAAGCGAACACCCCATAGACGAGCGGCTGATGAAGAACTTCTCCATGTTGCTGGCCCAGGTGCTGCACAAGGATCAGACCCTGCTGCAACACCAGCGCCTGCTCTTGATGGAGGAGCGGGCCGTCATCGCCCGCGAGCTGCACGACTCGCTGGCGCAGGCGCTCTCCTACCTCAAGATCCAGTCCACCCTGCTCAAGCGCTCCGTCGCCAAGGGGGATAATGGCAAGGCAGAGGCCGCCATGCAGCAGATCGACGAGGGGCTCAGCAATGCCTATACCCAGTTGCGCGAGTTGCTCGGCACCTTCCGCCTCAGCATTGGCGATGCCAACCTCGGCGAAGCCATAGGCGTCATGCTGGAGCAGCTCAAGCCCCAGACCCGGGCCGAGATCAGGCTCCAGTACGGACTGACCGATACGGATCTCGAGGCGGGGCAACACATTCACATCCTGCAGTTGATCCGTGAGGCAGTGCTCAATGCCATCAAACATGCCTGCGCCCAGCGCATTGACGTTAGCTGTGAGACCCTGGCTGATGGTAACATCCAGGTTCAGATTGCAGATGATGGTGTCGGAATAGGGGGCGCAAGCTCGGCGGTGAATCACTACGGTCTCAGCATCATGAACGAGCGTGCCAGCAAGTTGCACGGTCAGTTGACCATCAGTGAACCACCCTCCGGGGGCACCCGTGTACACCTGACCTTTCCCACCAGCCTAACAAGAGACGCCTGATGGACGAGATGAAATATAGTGTTCTGGTCGTAGATGACCATCCCCTGATGCGCAAAGGCATTGTGCAACTGCTGGAGCTGGAAGATAACATCGAAGTGATAGGCGAGGCTTCTAACGGCACTGACGCCGTGGCCATGGCCAAGGAGTCGGAGCCGGACCTCATCCTGCTCGATCTCAACATGAAGGGCTTGTCCGGCCTCGATACCCTCAAGGCCCTGCGCGCCGAAGAGGTCACCTCCCGGGTCGTGATCCTGACCGTCTCCGATGCCCGCCAGGACGTGGTTGCCCTGCTCAAGGCCGGCGCCGATGGCTACCTGCTCAAGGACACCGAGCCCGACATGCTGCTGGGCCAGCTGGCCGATGTCATGACCGGCAAGCAGATCCTGAGCGAGCCGCTGCGCCCCTACCTCGAGAACATCTACGAGCTGGATCACCTGCAGCAGAAGCTGGAAAGCCTGACCCGCCGCGAGATGCAGATCATGCGCGAGATTGCCAAGGGTCTCTCCAACAAGCAGGTCGCCTCAGTGCTCCACATCTCGGAAGGTACCGTCAAGGTACACGTCAAGAGCCTGCTGAAAAAGCTCGAGGCCCAGAGTCGGGTAGAAGCCGCCGTCATGTACCTGGAGCAGCGCAACTAAGCTCCCGTTACGCGCCCCATCTCATGCCAGCCAAGGCCCCGCCATCCCGGGGCCTTTTGCTGGCTGCCTCCCTCCCCCGCCTCACAAAACGCCACCGTCCCCCGCATCTTATTGAGCAAATGAATTATTATCTTCAGGAGACAGCACATGGAGGGCGCACGACATGACATCCGAACAGATCGAGCTGGTACAAAGGGCCTGGGGCAAGGTCACCGCACTGAACAACACCTATGTCCAGGAGGTATATGCGGAGCTGTTCCGACTCTCGCCGGAATTGATCAACCTCTTTCCCGATCCTGCGGGAATGCCGGTCGCCAAGGTGTCGGATACCCTGAATACGGTGATCACCAGCCTGGAGCAACTGGATGCCTTGCGCTTCATCATCCGGGATCTCGGCAGGCGGCATCAAAAGTTCAAGGTGCAGTCACACCAGTTCGCCCTGTTGAAACAGGCATTGACCCTGGTGCTGGCACGTCGGTTGGGGGAGCATTTCACACCAGCGCTCTCTGATGCCTGGTCACAGATGTACGACGAGATAGCCGCCCTGATGCTGGAAGGGCTCAGTCAGCCCACCGAATCCGTCGCCTAGCCGCCTCTGCCATCACGCCCGAGAGATCCTGCCGCTTAAGATGGACGGCAGATACGCATTTTGCAGGGGGATCATTTGCAATATGCGAACTCTGCCCCATTCTGCAGATGGGGCATGTACGAGCCCCTACAAGGCCACCTGAATCCCTTCCTGAGTTGTCCCGTCCCTGCCATTGAGTAAAATTATAATTGTTTGATTACTAATGGATATTTAAATTATCGGCCTCATTTTCCTGCCGTTCCTCCATTTTCCCCGATCTCTGGCACAGTCACTGCATTGTCATATCCAGATGCAACTTATCGGAGGATGGAACATGAAACTTCAACACCTGGCACTGTTCCCCTTGCCCTCACACATATTGCCGGGCGGGAAACTCCCCTTGCGCCTGTTCGAGCCTCGCCACCTGCAGATGCTCAAGGAGTCCTTCGTCGATGATCGGGGCTTTGGCATCGTCATGGAAGAGACCACCAGCACGGGCACCTGCGGACGCATACTGCCGGTCGGCACTCGTGTCAAAGTGACTGATTTCTATACCCTCAACGATGGCCTGCTCGGGGTCACAGTGCTCGGTCTGGAACGTTTCTGCATCCATGAAATGGAAACGGATGGATCCGGATTGCGTCACGCTCAGGTGGAAACCCTGCCCAACTGGCCGAGCGCGCACTCGGACTTCAGCGACAAGCAGCTGGTCAGCAGATTGCAGGAGGTATTTGAACAATATCCGGAACTGGATGAGCTCTACCCGGACAAGCAGTTCGACGACGCGGCCTGGCTCTGCCAGCGCTGGCTCGAGATCCTGCCCATGCCGATCTATGAGAAACAGATGTTGATTGCCAAACAAAACAGTGAAGCGGCGCGCCAGTTCCTGCGCCGACTGATCGCACAGTGAGTCAAGAAGTGGTTTGCAAAATGCGAAAATAACGACTGACAATTCTTACAATGAAACAAGATATTTGCATTTTGCAACCAGCAGCCACCATATAAAACAGATAACACGGCTGCAAGCCGCAATAACAGGTCATGAAAAGTTGGCACGACTTTTTCATATAAGACCGTACAACCCGATTTATCCCGTGCTCTCTTCAGTATTTGCTGAAGAATTGGTCAACCACCAGGTTGACCATTTTTTTTACCCAAAATCGGGCTAGGGGAGCCGGCAATGGCGCAGCAAACAGCTGCGCAGCCGGGCCAGGCTGATGGGCTTGGCCAAAAAATCGTTCATCCCCTGGGCCAGGCAACGGGCCCTGTCCTCCGTCATGGCATTGGCCGTCAGCGCCACTATGGGAACCTCGCATCCCATGGCTCGCAGACGACGGGTGGCCTCCAGCCCATCCATCTGCGGCATCCGCATATCCATCAGGATGAGATCCGGTCGCCGCTCGCCGACCTGTGCCAGCGCCTCCAGGCCATTGCTTGCCAGCCTCACCCGGCACACCAGCTTTTGCAGCATGAGTGACACCACCAGCTGATTGACCGGGCTGTCCTCCACCACCAGCACATCCAGATCCAGCATGGAGACCCCCTCGATGGCGGGGTTGGTCGACGCGACGCAAGGTGAGGCCATCCCGGGCAACTCGAACCAGAAGCAGCTGCCCTGCCCAGGGGCGCTCTGCAGGCGGATGTCACCCCCCATGAGCTGCACCAGCCGCCGGCAGATGGCCAGCCCAAGCCCGGAGCCGGAGAAGCGACGGGTGGCCGAGCTGTCGACCTGATAGAACGGCTCGAACAGCAGCGCCTGATCCTCGGGGGATATGCCAATCCCGGTGTCGCTGACCGACACCCTCAGCCGTTCATCCTGCCACGCCAGCGCGAGTCGCACGCTACCAGCGGCGGTAAATTTCACCGCATTGCCGAGCAGGTTGCCGATCACCTGGGACAGGCGGACCGCGTCCCCCTGCAGGTGGGACGGCACCTCCTCATCCAGCTGCCAATGCAGCGCTATGCCCTTGGCGCTGGCCTGCGCCTGCAGCGGCTCCACCAGGGCCCGGCACAGCTCGGCGGGTTGAAAGGGTTCGCAGTGCAAGGCCAGGGTATGGGATTCAATCTTCGAGAAGTCGAGCACATCGTCGATGATGGTCTGCAGCAGATGGGCAGAGTGAGTGGCGTGGCCGAGCAGGGTCTGTTGCGGGGTCTCGAGCCGGCCATGTTGCAGCAGATCCAGCATCCCCAGCACCGCATTCATGGGGGAGCGGATCTCGTGGGTCATCATGGCCAGGAACTGGGACTTGGCGCGGTTGGCACTCTCGGCCTCATCCCGCGCCCGCGCCAGCTCCTGCTCGCGGCGGATCTGGCTGCCAATCTCCCGCGCCGTGCCCCTATAACCGATGAAGGCACCGCTGGCGTCATGACAGGGCTCGGCATTGATCTCCATCCAGCAGGGGCCGCTCGCCAGCGTCACCTGGGCGCGCATCGCCCGCACCGGCAGATGGCGAGCTATCTGGTGCTGATACCTGCACCAGGCGGGATCCTCTTTATCGTGGGCAAAGTCATAGAGGCTGCGCCCCGCCTGGCGGACAAGCGCCTCCCCCTGATAGCCGGGGGCAGAGACATAGCTCAGCCTGTGCTCGGGATCCGTCTCCCAGAACCAGTCGGACGCCATGGCGGCAAAGCTGCGAAAGCGTTGCTCGCTGGCCTGCAAGGCGAGGGTCTTGAGGTCGACCTGCTCCTGCAGGCGGGCTCTATAGGCAATGTTGACCAGCGCCTGGGAGATGAGCGGGCGACAACGCTGCATCGCCGCCTTACTCTGGAGATCGAAGGTGCCCGCGGCACTGTGCCGGCAGATGAGCACCCCGGAGAAGCCCGGCGCCTGCAAGCCCGTCATCATGACGCTGGCCCAGCCCGCCGCCCCCGCCAGGGAGGCCAGCTCGGGCAACTGGGCCGGATCATAGATGACCAGGGTTTCACCTGCGATGGCGCGGGAGAAGAGCGGCGTCAGCGGCCAGGTGCGGCCGACCTCCCCGGGTTGGGTGCTCAGATGGGTGGTGCCGCGCGTGCTCTCCCAGGCGACCACATCAGCCTGTTCGAAGCCGATGAAGGGCTTGAGCGCCAGAATGAGGCTGTCCAGCACCTGCTCCAGGCTCTTGGCCTGTGCCAGCGTCGCCACCCCGCACAGCAGGGCCTGTGACTCCTGGCGGTATCTGGCCTCGCGCTCCCGGCAACGCATCAGCTCCACCAGCGTGGTTTGCAGCTTGTCGCCCAGGGTTTCGAGTTCGCTATTGCCTATCATCTTGTGTCCAGCACCTTGTCAGCTCTCGAGGAAGATTACGCTCGATACCATGAGGTTGCCATGCGCCAGCTCACCGTGGGGCAATCGCCCCTGCTCGCCGAAGGTGAATGGCGTGATAAAGGGGATCTCCCCCAGCCGTTGGCTGAAATGGCCGACGACATCGCTGAGCGAATCTCCCAGCGCCAGACGGCAGCCTGCGCAGAACACCACCAGAGCGCCTATGGGCTGCAGGTTCCCCGCCATGCCATATTCGGGTTCGATGCGCACCGCATTCAGGCTGCGCTGAAGCAAGCCCTCCTGACTGCTGTACATGAGTTGCAGCCGCTCCCCCAGCCGGGTTTCGGTAAAGAGGCGCAACCCTTCCCGCTCCGTCACCGCCTCGGGGTGAGAGAGCTTGTAGTAGGGCATCTCATCCAGGGTCCCGACCTGGCGGGCCAGCGGGGAGAGGGTCGTCTCCCGCAAAATGGGACCCACAGGCCAGGGGAGCTGGCGCTCTGTCCAGCGGGCATAGACCCGGGCTGCCGGTTCATTGTCTATGGTCAGCACCTCGCGGCCATCCAGCGCGGTAATGGTGCCATGGCGCTCGGTGGGCACATAGCCGGAGTGGAACTGGAAGGCCAGCTGGCAATCGGGATAGAGCACAGCCACCACGCAGCCCTGGCGACCCTCCCCCTCATCCCAGCACAGCTGCCACTCGCCGCTGACACTGTCGTCCGCCGCCGACCCGCCGACGACGGGAACCGTCGCCCCGAACTCGGCATCTATGCCCGCCAGCACCGCCTCCTCCTGCCCAGGGCTGGTGTGCAGCAGGATGAGTTGCGGCAACTCGCCGGGACGCCCGCCATCGGCGATGGCACGGCGCAGCAACTGGCGCACATCCAGCTCGTCCCCTGCCTGACCGGCCACGCCGTAGGCCCCCTTGTCGTCATAGAGGGCCGCCACTGCCAGACTCCAGCCCAGCCGGCCATGATGGCCAGCCTGGGTCAGGATACCGCCACAAGAGCTGCAGCCGATGAGCCGGGTATGGGGGAAACGGGCCTTGAGCGCACGGCGCAGTACCGCGGCATCGTGTGCTTGGGTAAAATAGACCAGCAACAACGACGGGGAATGAGGTGATTGAGCGAGCAACCGTTCAGCTATCTGTTGGGCGGCCAGCGGGGTCGTCTCGGCAAGAGAGTGAGCCGTCAGGAAGTTCAACACCATCTCCTAGTGGTATGTGATGCCGGGGCATCAAGCAAAAATCATACCTTTATCAAACAATTACCTGGCCAGGCGGGCTAAACTGATGCGCACTGGCCTCCCACAGGATGACTGCATGTGGCAGAAAAATATCAATGACTTCGACCGGGTCGTCGCCATCGGCGGTGGTCACGGCATGGGTCGGGTGCTCTCTTCCCTCTCTTTTTTAGGCACTCGGCTGACGGGCATAGTCACCACCACGGATGATGGCGGCTCCACCGGACGCCTGCGCAAGAGCCAGGAGTGCATCGCCTGGGGCGATCTGCGCAACTGCCTCAATCAGCTGGTGACCGAGCCCAGCATCGGCAGCCAGCTGTTCGAATACCGCTTCACGGGTCGCGGCGAGCTGGCGGGTCACAACCTCGGCAACCTGATGCTGCTGGCCCTCGACAACCTCTGTGTCCGTCCCCTGGATGCCATCCGGCTCATCAGCGACATGTTGCACATAGCGCCCAGCCTGCTGCCCATGTCCGAGCACCCCACGGATCTGTGTGCCCACACCGTCTGTGGCGATCAGATCCTGGGGGAAGTCTCCATCGATCAGCTCACCACGCCGCCACGGGCCCTGAGCCTGAACCCGATCGTGCCCGCCACCCACGAGGCAATCGACGCCCTGAGCCAGGCCGACATGATCATTCTGGGGCCCGGCAGCTTCCTCACCTCCATCATGCCGCCCCTGTTGCTGAGCGAGATCGCAGAAGCGATCCGCAGCAGCGGCGCCATCGTCGTCTTCATCAGCAATCTGGTGGCCGAAAACGGGCCGGCTGGCAAGCTGACCCTGTCCCACCAGCATCGCTGGCTGGAAGAGCGGATCGGCCAAGGGCGGATCGATGCCATCCTGGCCCCCGAAGGCCATGGGGCCCCGGAGCTGCAGCATTGCCTGATTCAGGCCAGTCTGGGTGAGGCAGCCCTGCCCCATCGCCACGATCGCCTCAAACTTCGACAGGCGCTGGATGCGGTGATACTGAGCTGGTACGCAGAGCGTGACAAGGCGGGCTAATCCGCCAGTGCGATCTAGTGATACTTGGCCAGATGGGAGAACACCTGAGGCAGGGAGTGCTCGAGCTGCTCGAGCAGGCGACCGGCCTCCTCCGCATCCTCCCGGCGACAGGCGAGCTCCAGCGCCATCACCTGCCGATAGCTGGGCTCGGCACCGTAACTGCCACAAGAGGACTTCATGCTGTGGGCGAGGCGGGCCAGGGCGGTCCAGTCCCGCTGATCAAAGAGCGGCCTGAGCTGGGCAAGTTGCCCGCCCACCTCCTCGACAAACACCGAGATGACGACCGGCATCATGTCGTGACCTATGTCATCTGCCAGTTGTCTCAGCACTTTCTGATCCAGCCACTCCATCTTCTCTTCCCTATGATGGTATTCAAACAGACCACAATATAGCCGACCCGCACACCGGCTGTCACCCGCTCTGCGGCGAGAGTCGGTTGAAGCGGCGTGCCGCCATCAGAATGTGAGCCAGTTCAAGTTATCAACACGCAGTTCCAAGCAGGAAAGAGATAAATGTTGTCACAAAATTAACAATGACATAACAATGCAGGCCATGAGAATGATGCGGCTCAGCAACACCTCTCTCATCCCTTTTTGCCTGTATGGCTGCTGCGAAGAACCAGGGTAGGATTCTACCCTGGTATTTTTTTATTGGCGGGTCAGCAGCCTGGCTGCATTGCCGTATTCCAGCTCACCCAGCCTGAACAGACAGAACTCCCCGGGCGCCATCTTCACCCAGCTCTCATTGCCGGTGAGCGGGCGGGTGGCTATCAGGGTCACCACGTCATTCGGGGTGGTCTCGCTCTGGAAGTCGATGGCCACATCTTCATCCAGCAGACGGGCCTCGCCAAAGGGGGCCCTACGGGTCAGCCAGTAGAGGTTGTTGCTGCAATAGGTCATCACGAACTCCCCATCCGACAGCAGCATGTTGAATACCCCGAGTCCACGCAGCTCGTCGCACAGGGTCGCGAGATAGCGGAACATGGCGGGGAAGTTCGCCGGACGCTTGGGGTATTTCTGCTCCAGCCTGTCGAGCAGCCAGCAGAAGGCGTGCTCGCTGTCGGTGTCCCCCACAGGACGGTGGCGCCCGGTCCGCAACCCCTTGTAACCGGTCAGCTGGCCGTTGTGGGCAAAGGTCCAGTAGCGCCCCCACAGCTCGCGGGTGAAGGGGTGGGTGTTCTCCAGCGACACGCATCCCCGGTTGGCCTGCCGGATATGGCTGACCACGGCGCGGCTCTTGATGGGCAGCGCCTGCACCAGCTTGGCGATGGGTGACTGGGCACTGGGTTCGGGATCCTTGAAGGTGCGAAAGCCTCGCCCCTCGTAGAAGGTGATCCCCCAGCCATCCTTGTGGGGGCCCGTCTTGCCGCCCCGCAGCATCAGCCCGGTAAAGCTGAAGCAGATGTCGGTCGGCACATTGGCGCTCATGCCGAGCAGTTCGCACATGTCCAGTCCACTCCCTGAATTAATTGATCATCTCTGCGTCAATCAGCGAACTTAAGCTGGATACGAGGCGCCAGGATCGCTCATCTGCTCCCGCGGCAGCCCCACCCGCCCTCTTTCTCTGATTACTTGGCCATCTCTTTTTCGACCAGCTGGATCAGGATGTGAATGACCTTGATGTGCACTTCCTGGATGCGGTCGGCATAGCCGAAGTGCGGCACCCGGATCTCGACATCGGCCAGACCTGCCATCTTGCCACCGTCCTTGCCGGTCAGGGCAATCACCTTCATGCCCTTGGCACGGGCGGCCTCGATGGCTTTGAGGATGTTGCCGGAATTGCCGCTGGTGGAGATGCCGAGCAGCACGTCACCGCGACGGCCGACCGCTTCCACGTAGCGGGAGAAGACATAGTCATAGCCAAAGTCGTTGGAGACGCAGGAGAGGTGGCTGGGATCGGAGATGGCGATGCCGGCATAGCCAGGACGGTTCTCGCGATAGCGGCCGGTCAGCTCTTCGGCAAAGTGCATGGCGTCGCAGTGGGAGCCGCCGTTGCCGCAGGAGAGCACCTTGCCCTCTTCCTTGAAAGAGTCAGCCAGCAGTTTGGCGGCCGCCTCTATGTTCTTCAGATTTTGCTCATCGGCCAGAAAGGCCTGGAGCACGCCGGCAGCTTCGGTCAATTCATTGCGGATAAGTTCTTGGTACATGGCGTCTGATGTCTCTTTGTATCGTCCAACATAGGGTTTTGCATTGTCGCACAAGCCAATCCAATCGTCGCCCCCCCGCCCGCCAAGATGCGGCCCCGGTACGTTAGGCCGATCACGGTGTCAAGGTAACGAGCTTGTAAACATCTTGATAATTTTGTGCACATGAATTACAACAGGGGCCATATCCAACAGGTCAGACCTCTGGATCAGTTAACCCACGTTTCCCCAACTTCGGCAACTCATGCAAGGAGCGAAAAATGACGACGACCCTCACTCTGTTCGGGGTGATCCTGGTGATCGGCGCCATGGCTTACCGCCGGGCGTCACTGTTCACCTCCACGCTTGCCACGGCCGCCGCCCTGGTCGCCGGCGCCCTCTATGGCCATGTGCCCCTGCTGGTGTGGGTGCTGTTCGCGGTGATCGCCATCCCGCTCAACCTGGTGGAGTTTCGTCGCAACCAGCTGACCAAACCCCTGTTCAAGATCTACAAGTCCATCATGCCGGAGATGTCCCGCACCGAGAAGGAAGCCATAGAGGCGGGTACCACCTGGTGGGAAGCGGATCTCTTTGCTGGCAACCCGAACTGGAAGAAGCTGCACGCCATTCCGGTCAGCGTTCTGTCAGCCGAAGAGCAGGCCTTCATGGACGGCCCGGTTGAAGACGTGTGCCGCATGGTCAACGACTGGGAAGTGACCCACGAGCGGGCCGACCTCTCCCCCGAGGTGTGGCAGTACCTGAAGGACCACAAGTTCTTCGCCATGATCATCAAGAAGAAGTACGGTGGCCTGGAGTTCTCCGCCTACGCCCAGTCCTGCGTGCTGCAAAAACTGTGCGGCGCCAGCGCCGTGCTCGCCTCCACCGTCGGCGTGCCCAACTCCTTGGGCCCGGGCGAGCTGCTGCAACACTACGGCACCGAAGAGCAGAAAGACCACTACCTGCCGCGCCTGGCCGTCGGCAAGGAGATCCCCTGCTTCGCCCTGACCAGCCCGGAAGCGGGTTCGGATGCGGGCTCAATCCCCGACTTCGGCGTTGTCTGCAAGGGCGAATGGGAAGGGGAAGAGGTGCTCGGCATGCGCCTGACCTGGAACAAGCGCTACATCACGCTCGCCCCCATAGCCACAGTGCTGGGGCTGGCCTTCAAGCTGCGCGACCCGGATCACCTGCTGGGTGAGGAAGAGGAGCTTGGCATCACCTGTGCCCTGATCCCCACCGACATCAAGGGCGTCGAGATAGGCCGCCGTCACTTCCCCCTCAACGTGCCGTTCCAGAACGGGCCGACCAAGGGGAACGATGTGTTCGTGCCGCTGGACTTCATCATCGGCGGCCCCGCCATGGCCGGTCAGGGCTGGCGCATGCTGGTGGAGTGCCTGTCGGTCGGTCGCGGCATCACCCTGCCCTCCAACAGCACGGGCGGCGTCAAGATGCTGGCCCTGGCCACCGGCGCCTACAGCCGCATCCGTCGCCAGTTCAAACTGCCCATCGGCAAGATGGAAGGCATCGAAGAGCCGCTGGCGCGCCTCGGCGGCAACGCCTACATCATGGGTGCCGCCGCCAAGCTGACGGTGACCGGCATCGATCTGGGGGAGAAACCCTCCGTCATCTCCGCCATCGTCAAGTACCACCTCACCGACCGTGCCCAGAAGTGCATCATAGATGCCATGGACATCCACGGCGGCAAGGCCATCTGCATGGGCCCGAACAACTATCTGGCCCGTGGCTATCAGGGTGCCCCCATCGCGGTGACCGTTGAGGGTGCCAACATACTGACCCGCAGCATGATCATCTACGGTCAGGGTGCCATCCGCTGCCATCCCTACGTGCTGCCGGAGATGCTGGCCGCCAGCCATCCGGATCAGGAAGTGGCCCTCAAGCAGTTCGACAAGGCGGTGTTCAGCCATGTGGGCTTTGCCATCAGCAACCTGGTGCGCAGCTTCTGGCTGGGCCTGACCGGCGCCCGCTTCGCGTCCGCCCCCTACAGGGATCAGACCAAGGGCTACTACCAGCAGCTCTCGCGCCTCAGTGCCAACCTGGCCTTCCTGTCCGACATGGCCATGGGCACCCTGGGTGGCGAGCTCAAGCGCAAGGAGCGGGTCTCCGCCCGTCTCGGCGACGTGCTGAGCCAGCTCTATCTCGCCTCCAGCGCCCTCAAGCGCTATCAGGATGAGGGACGCCAACAGGCCGACCTGCCGCTGCTGCACTGGGCGCTGCAAGATGCCATGTTCAAGGCACAAGAAGCCATCGACGAGTTGCTGCGCAACTTCCCGAATCGCTGGATTGGCCTGGCCCTGCGCGTCATAGTGTTGCCGCTGGGTCGCGACATGAAGCGTCCCTCCGACAAGCTGGACAGCCAGGTTGCCCGTCTGCTGCAGACCCCGAGTGCCACCCGCGACCGTCTGGCCGAAGGGCAGTACCTCACCCGCGAGGAGGGCAACCCCTTCGGGCTGCTGGAGCAGGCCCTCGATGACGTGCTGACCGCCGAGCCGCTGTTTGACAAGGTGTGCAAGGCAGAGGGCCGCAAGCGTCCCTTCACCCAGCTGGACAAGGTGGCAGACGCCGGCCTGGCCCTTGGCGTCATCAACCAGACCGAGGCCGACCTGCTGCGCCGTGCCGAAGAGAGCCGCCTGCGCACCATCAACGTCGATGACTTCGACCCCATCGATCTGGTGGCCAACAAGGCGCTGTTTGAAGCGTCCGCCTATCACAGGGCAGCTTGATGCCATGAATGCCAAAACGCCTCCCTAGTGGAGGCGTTTTTCATGCTGGCATCTGCCCGGCAACCCCGGATGGAGAAAGAGCAACCAGCTGGATCATGTTTTGGATATCAATCCGTTTCCTAACTTGAATGAAGCGGTTAAGGTAAGCACAGGATCACACACAGGATTGCGTAATGGATGATCAAATCCTGATAATTGACGATGAAGACCTGCCCCAAACAGCACCGCGACCCGCCGGCTGGAAGGTGATGATAGTGGACGATGAACCCGAGGTGCATCGCATCACCAAGATTACCCTGAGCAAGTTTGAATTCGACGGCAAGCCCATCGATTTTCTGCACGCCTATTCCGCCGCCGAAGCCAAGGCCCTGCTCGCCGTCACCCCGGATGTCGCCCTGCTGCTGCTCGATGTGGTCATGGAAGCCGATCACGCCGGTCTGGAGGTGGTCAAGTTCGTGCGCGACGAACTGCAAAACAAGATGGTGCGCATAGTGCTGCGGACCGGCCAACCCGGTCAGGCCCCGGAAGACGACGTCGTCACCAACTACGACATCAACGACTACAAGGACAAGACGGAGCTCACCTCCCAGAAGCTGCGCACCCTGCTGCGCGCCAGCCTGCGCTCCTACCGGGACATTCGCACCCTGGAGAGCAATCGCCAGGGGCTGGAAAAGGTCATCGAGGCCTCCAAGGGGATCTTCGAGCAACGGGCCCTGCGCCAGTTCGTCGAAGGGGCCCAGACCCAGCTCAGCGCCCTGCTCAACCTGGAAGAGTCCCAGATCTATGATGTGAAGCATCTGGCCTACGAGGTGCGGGACCAGGTGCTGGAACCCCTGCTCAGCGAGGGCCCGGCCCTGCGCCTCAGTGAAGCGCCAGCCATACTGCGCTGCGCCATGGACAAGGGCGCCAACGTCTACGATGGCAACCAGATGGTGCTCTATTGCCAGAACCCCCGTCACCACCTGCTGTTCCACATCGAAACCACTCGCCCCCTCAGCCAGATGGATACCGGCCTGCTGAGCCTGTTCACCGAGAACATCATAGTGGCGCTGGAGAACATCCGGCTCAACGAGGTCATCGGCGACAACCAGCGCGAGATCATCTACCGCATCGGCGAACTGGTGGAGAGTCGCTCCAAGGAGTCCGGCCTGCATGTCAAGCGGGTGGCGCTCTACACAGAGCTGTTCTGCCAGTTGCTCGACATGAACGAAGACAGGTGCGAGCTCATCAAGCGCGCCTCTCCCCTGCACGACATCGGCAAGGTGGGGATCCCGGATGCCATACTGCACAAGCCAGGCAAGCTCACCCCGGATGAGTGGGAGATCATGAAGACCCACGCCCAGCTGGGGCAGGACATGCTCTCCGGCAGCGATCTCGCGCTGTTCCAGATAGGGGCCACCATAGCTGGCAACCATCACGAGAAGTGGAACGGCACCGGCTACCCCCGCGGACTTAAAGGGGATGCCATCCCATTGGAGGGGCGCATAGTCGCGCTGGCGGACGTGTTCGATGCCCTGGGGTCGGATCGCTGCTACAAGCAGGCCTGGCCACTGGAGCAGGTGCTGGCGCTGATCAGAGCAGAGAAGGGAGAGCACTTCGATCCCCTGCTGGTGGATCTGATGCTGGCCAACCTGGAGAAGTTCCTCGAGATCCGCGAGCAGTACAAAGACATCTATATCGGCGCCCACTGAGATAGGGGTGTCCACGCCATCATGAAGAAGCCGCCCATCGGGCGGCTTCTTTGCATTGAGCGCGAGCTATTGCTCCGGCAGATTGAGATCCAGCTTGGGCGCCGCCGGGGCCACTGCCTCGCTTTGCGCCTTCTGCGCCGCCATCGCCTTGTGCAGGGTCCGGCGTTTTTGCAGCAGGATGAAGCCACCCGCCCCCAGCAGCAGGAGCAGCAGACCGCCGCCCCCCAGGGCCCAGGGCAACCAGACCGGGCTCTCCCGCTCCTCAAACTTGGCCTGGGTCGGTACCGCCGCCGAAGTGGGAGATGCCGCTGACGGGGTGGGCGCCGGTGGCGGCATTATGGTGAACGACTTGACCGGCAGTTGCAGTTGCACCTCGCGGCCGAGCCGGGTGGTGCCAAACAGGGTCGCCTCCACCCTGTACTGCCCCGCCGCCTTGAGGGCGGAGAGATCGACCCCAAGGCGGGGCTCGGTTGCCACTGCATTGAAGGCCATGCTGACCCCTGCGCTGTCGATGGCCTTGCCCTGGATCACCACTGAGGCCGGATCCAGCTCGTCGGCATCGATGAGCAAGGAGAGCCTGGCCCCAGTGTCACCGGAAGGGGCATCCAGGGTGTAGCTCAGCGGCCAGGGGAAGAGCAGCACTTGCTGGGACTGGGCACGGGAGAACACCTGGTTGCCGCTGCTGTAGAGGGCGCGATACTTGCCTGCCGGCACATCCAGCACCGCCTCGGCGGTCAGGATGCCATCCCCGGGCACCTCGTCGAGCCCCTTGCCATCATCCAGATAATGTCCAAGGGTCTCCTCGACGATGGGCTCCCCGCTCTGGGCGGCGTCGTTGAACTGTTGCAGCTTCACCGTCATGCCGAGATCGGAGAGGTAGTAGCCCGCCCCCGGCGCAGCTCCATCGATCAGCAACCTGGACTGCAGCTTGACCCGCTCTCCCTGATAGAGGCGGGCCGGCAGAGGCTCGCTCTCGAGCCGGATGTCGGTGAGCAGGCGCACCCTGTTGTCGGGGTCCACCTCGCCGATGGCCTGCCAGGGGCCCGGCATGGGGTTGCGCACAGTGATGAGATCCTGATCCTGCTGCGTCAGCCAGCCCACATCCGGCGGCGTCACCTTGCCCACATAGAGCTTGCTGCCATCCGGCCGCACCAGGATCACCGACGGCGTGCCCGGCTTGCGCTTGATGATGAAGGTGATCTCCTTGACCCCGTAATCGATGCGAAAGCGGTTGTCGAGCAGCGGAATGTCAGAGGGGGCAAACACCTCGTTGGCCATGCCGGAGAGGGAGGTCAGCAGCAGCAGGCCCCCCCAGAGCGAACTCATTGCCGCCACAGGCAGGCTCCCCCTTTCTTCTGCACCAGATCCAGCCTGGCCTCATGGACGGCGACCACCTCGTCGCTGGCGCGCACCACCTTGAGGGGAGCCCGGTTGCTCTCCAGCCGGCGGATCCCGGTGTCCTGGTTGCTGTCATTCTCGTTGCTCTCGCTGGCCAGATTGAGCTTGGTCTGGCCACCCGTCATCAGCAGGTAGACATCCGCCAGGATCTCCGCATCGAGCAAGGCTCCGTGCAGGGTACGGTGGGAGTTGTCGATGCCGTAGCGATCGCACAGCACATCCAGGTTGTTGCGCTTGCCGGGGAAAAGATCCCGCGCCATCGCCAGGGTATCCGTGATGCCGCAGATGTCCGCCGTCTTGAAACCGAGGCCGAGCTTGCTGAACTCATAGTCCATGAAGCTCACGTCAAAGGGGGCGTTGTGGGCGATGATCTCTGCGCCGCGGATGAAGGCGATGAAGTCGTCGGCTATCTGGCTAAAGGAAGGCTTGTCCGCCAGGAAGGCGTCGGTGATGCCGTGCACTTGGATGGCCTCGGGGTCCACCAACCGATCCGGCTTGATGTAGACATGGAAATGATTGCCCGTCAGTTTGCGGTTGATCACCTCCACACAGCCGATCTCGATGATGCGGTGACCCTGATAGATGGGGCCGCCTGCCGTGTTCATACCTGTGGTTTCAGTATCCAGAATGATCTGGCGATTCAGTTGGGGTGTGCTCATGATCGAATCCATGTCAAACTTCGGTTTTATTCGCTAGTTTACCCCAAGACACATGCTAAAAAAGATTGATTTGTATACGGATGGTTCCTGCCTCGGCAATCCGGGCCCCGGCGGCTATGGCGCCGTCATGGTCTATGGCAAGCACCGCAAGGAGTTGGCAGGGGGCTATCGGCTGACCACCAACAACCGGATGGAGCTGATGGCCGCCATCATGGGGCTGCGCACCCTGA
The DNA here is from genome assembly GCF_040908275.1 of Aeromonas sp. R4-3. NCBI lineage: Bacteria > Pseudomonadati > Pseudomonadota > Gammaproteobacteria > Aeromonadales > Aeromonadaceae > Aeromonas > Aeromonas sp. R4-3. The sequence goes on along the minus strand of NZ_JBFODK010000044.1, from coordinate 13,613 downwards.
ACGAACCCTGCCAGGTTCGCCTGACCACCGACAGCCAGTATGTGCGCCAGGGGATCACCCAGTGGATCATCGGCTGGAAGAAGAAAGGCTGGATGACCGCCAGTCGCCAACCGGTCAAGAACGTCGATCTCTGGCAGGCGCTGGATGCGGAAGTGGCGCGCCACCAGATCGAATGGCTCTGGGTCAAGGGTCACTCAGGTCACCCGGAAAACGAACGCTGCGACGTGCTGGCCCGGGATGCCGCCAGCGGCAAGCAGCTCGCCGAAGACACGGGCTACCAGCCCTGAGATGCCAGGCAGGCCGAAGCTTCTCTATTAATGAAGGGAACGGCAAGCGGCCTGCCGGGACAGTCACCAGCCCTGGCGCGCCATGCCAGGCGCCGCCATCGACTCCGGCAGGCGCCAGCGACGGCGCACCGGGGTGACGGGGAAACGCCGCTTGCGGGCGGCTATCACATAGACAGAGGCAAAGGCTCTGCAGTAATCCCGCCCCAGGCTCTCCCGCCACCAGCCGATCCGGCTCTGCTTCCCCATGAAGGAGAAGCCGAAGCGATCGTCAAACATCACCTCGCATCCCAGCAGTTGCAACCAGTCGGTCACCCGGGCCGGGGTGAACATGCGCGCCGACCAGGGCAGGTGCTGTCGCATGAAGGGCAGGTAATGACCCAGGCCGACCAGGCTGGTGGGGTTGTAGCCACTGACGATGAGCCAGCCGTCATCGGTCAGCACCCGCTCGGCTTCACGCAGCACCTGGTGCGGATCCGACGAGAAATCGAGGCAGTGGGCGAGCAGGCAGGCATCCACGCTGGCGGTACGGATCGGCAAGGCAAGGGGGTCGCCCTTGATATCCAGCAGACGCCCGCCGGGGGCGACACCCAGCTGGTGGCGAATGGTGGAACTGCCGCAGGAGAGCTCGGCGCTCAGGGCGCCAATTTTCAGCAGATGGTAGCCAAACAGATGAGGGCACCAGTTGTCGAGCCGCTCCTGGATCTCGGCCGCCACCCAGTCACCCATGGGCAGTGCCGACCAGCTGGTCGGGATCGCGATCTGTTGTTCGGTACGTGCCAGCTGCATAATGGGACCAATCCGGGGGGCGAATGCCATCTTGTTATATAAGATCCCTTCCACAAAGAGAACACAAAGAGAAGCCGACCCATGTATAGCGTCATCACAGTTCCCGCCTTCAGCGACAACTACATCTGGTTGATCCGACACGAAAATCACTGCCTGGTCGTGGATCCGGGCGAGGCAACCCCCGTGCTGGAGCGGCTCGAGACGCTCGGGCTTGAGCTCGACGCCATCCTGCTGACCCACCATCATCGCGACCATGTGGGCGGCGTCACGGATCTGCTTCATCGTTTCCCTCATGCCCGCCTCTATGGCCCCAAACATGACCCCATGCCGGATCATCACGGCCAGTGGCTCGATGACGGCGATCAGATCAACTGGCACGGCCTGAGCCTGGATGTCCTCCACATCCCCGGTCATACCCTGGGCCATATCGCCTATCACGGCCATGGCATGCTGTTTTGTGGTGATACCCTCTTCAGTGCCGGTTGTGGTCGCCTGTTCGAAGGCAGCCCCGCACAGATGTACGGATCCCTGCAGCGGCTCGCGGCCCTGCCCGATGACACCCTCCTCTATTGTGCCCATGAATACACCCTCTCCAACCTGCGTTTCGCCCACGCGGTCGAGCCGGACAACCTGGCGATCCAGCGGCGGATCGGGGTGATCAGCAAGCTGCGTCAGCAGGGCTTGCCGAGTCTCCCCTCACGCCTGGGGGATGAGCGGCATTTCAATGTTTTTCTGCGCTGCAATGAGGACTCAGTGAAATTTTCTGCTGAGAAATACGCCCTTAAATGCTTGGAAAATCCAGAGGATACCTTCACCGTACTGAGGGGCTGGAAGGACGTTTTTTGAACAAACCTTGATCAGGGGGCCATTGCCCCTTATGATGCGAGCTGTTTTTCAAGAGATGACCTGAGCGAGATGAAGCTACGAACGGCCTTATTGGCGGCGCTGTTTCTCAGCGGCTGTCAAAACCTGAGCCATCAGGATGACCGGGCGGTAACGGCAATCGAGCCGATCAAATCCCCCCAAGTCAGCAAGAAAACATACAAAAAACATTCAGCGCGCTTCCTGTTCGGCGATGAACAGATTGAAGAACTGGATGACACGGATAACCTGTGGGTGCGTATCAGCGATGATATGCAGTTGGACTCGCACGAAAATGCCCGTGTCCGCCAGCAGCGTGATTGGTTACTGCGTAATGATAAGCATATGGCGACCATTGCCAGCCGGGCTGAGCCCTACCTGTATCTGATGGTAGAGGAAATCGAACGGCGTGAGCTGCCAATGGAGCTTATTACCATCCCCATGATCGAGAGCATGTTCGATCCCAATGCCCGCTCCCGCAGCAATGCGGTGGGTCTTTGGCAGTTTGTTCCGGCTACCGGCAAGAACTTCGGCCTGCGCCACGACAACTGGTATGACGGCCGCCGCGATGTATTGGCGTCCACCAATGCCGCACTGGACTATCTGGAGTACCTGAACCGTTTCTTCGACGGTGACTGGCTGCAGACGCTGGCCGCTTACAATGCCGGTGAAGGCCGGGTACGCAACGCCATCATCCGCAATCAGAAGGCCGGTCGGCCGACCGATTACTGGTCGCTGGATCTGCCCCGCGAGACCCGGATGTATGTGCCCAAGATCCTGGCCATGGCCGACATGATCCGCAATGCGGACAAATACAATGTCACCCTGCCGGTGCTGGCCAACAAGCCGCAGTTGCGGACCATCAACACGGGTGGCCAGATCGATCTGAACGTGGCGGCGCAGCTGGCAGGCGTCTCCGCTTCCCAGCTCAAAGCCCTCAATCCGGCACTCAAGCGTGGCATGACCTCGCCGCGAGGCCCCTACAACCTGTTGGTACCCATCGAGTACGCCGACACCCTGGAGCTGGCCCTGGCCGATCTGCCTCAGCGTGAACGTAACCGTGGTGTGCGCTCCTATCAGGTCACCAGCGGCGATACCCTCTCCCGCATCGCCCAGAATCACGGGGTGAGCGTGCAGCAGCTCAAGCTGGCCAACAATTTGCGCGGCACCAATCTGCGCCGTGGCCAGAGCCTGGTGATCCCCAACGGCGGCACCGCGAGCCAGGTCACCCGCAGCAAGCCCCAGCAACTGGCCAGCCGCAGTGGCAGCAAGATCCAGTATCAGGTGCGTTCGGGCGACAATCTGTGGAGCATCAGCCAGGCCCACGGGGTGACCCACGCCGATCTGGCCAAGTGGAACGGTTTGAGCGCCAAGTCAGCCCTGAAACCGGGCATTAAGCTGGTGATTTGGCCCAAGCAGGGCAAGGGCAGCAACAAATCCATGGTCTATCAGGTGCGTCGCGGGGATTCCCTCTCCTCCATCGCCGCCCGCTTCCAGGTCGCCGTCAACGACGTGATGCGCTGGAATCAGCTCGGCAAGACCGACTACCTCAAGCCGGGGCAGGAGCTGACCCTGTTCGTGAAGAACAACAGCTGATTGCTTATCACCGCATAAAAAAATACCCCGCGAATGCGGGGTATTTTTTTACCTGCAATCCATCAAACCTCAGGGGGTGATGGCCTGGGCCGCGAACCGCGCCATGATGGGATTGTGATCCGAGGCATCGGTAGCCGGTGAGCTCACCTCCACTAGGTCCAGGTTGCGGTAGTAGAGGTGATCCAGCGGACGGCCGAAGGCGGTACGGCGCAAGTCGGGCACAGGGATGGCCTCCTGCAGGCCAAGCTCGCCGACCAGCTTGTTCAGCCAGAACTCGCGCTTGTCGCTCCAGGTATTGAAGTCTCCCCCTAGGATGACAGGGCCCTGATGACGATGGATCAGTGCGGTCAGATCGTTGAGCTGCTCGCGGAAGGTGGCCATCCCCAGCTCGAAGTTGACCGCATGCAGGTTGACCACCAGCACGCCGTCAGGATCCCCCTGCAAGGGGTAGAGGCTCACCAGACCGGACTTGGGGATGCGCAGCAGCGGCTCGGGGGAGCGCACGCCACAGACGAAGGCCTGCGGCGTCTTGGCCACCGTCATGACACCGAAGGAGACACCGCCCTGGGTGAACGCCTGCAACTGCTGCCACTGGAAGTCGCCGGCACGCAGCCATTGCAGCATCTCGGGCCGGGTCGCCGACTCCTGCAGCAGCACCAGATCCTGGGACTTGGCATATTCGTCCAGCCCTTCGCGCCAGTTCTTGCGCTGCCCCTTGTAGAGATTCCAGACGGTGATGCCAAACTCGCGGGGCAAGGCGGTGGTGGCCAGCGCCACCAGGGGGGGCTTCTGGCAATCGACGCCGGGCACTATGCCCGCCGCCGTGACCAGGTGATCCTGATCCGGTACCTCGAAACAGCCAACCAGTCCCAGCGTCAGCAAGGAAGTCCCCAGAATCCGATAACTATTTTTCATTGGCTAACAATCACCTGCCTCTGCAAGGCGCCATGATCCTCACAGAGGTCATGGACGCCGACTAGTCTCATTATTCGTGTCCGGCCCGACTCATCCATGAGGGATCCCGCAATGGCGAGACAGCACCAGTACCGCGTGACATTTTATGATCAACAAGGAACCTGTCATCAAGTGGAGCTTTCCACCGTCTATCAGATCAGACGGGATCCCCAGTGCGATCTCTGTCTGTTCGACACGGATCAGTGCGTCGGCTCGGAAGAGATGCTGGAACGCATGATACGGCAAAAAACCGGGCTTGAGCAGGAAATATCCATCATCAACGCCCGGCTCATCTGAGCAGATTCAGACCGGAACGGGGCGTGATTTACCCTGATCGTCGATGGCCACGTAGGTAAAGACCCCCTCAGTCACACAGTAACGCTGGGCCTCGTTCTCCCGCAGCACCGGCTTGACCCAGACCTCCAGCTTGAGGCGCATGGAGCTGCGCCCCACCTTCAGGCAGCGACCATAGCAGCACACCACGTCGCCCACCTTGACCGGACTGTGGAAGGTCATGCCCTCCACCGAGACGGTACAGATGCGTCCTTTTGCCAGCTCCTTGGCCATGATGCCCCCACCTATATCCATCTGGGACATGATCCACCCCCCAAAGATATCGCCATTGGGGTTGGTATCGGCTGGCATCGCCAGGGTTCTCAGCAACAGCTCCCCATCGGGATGACGCTTTGTCTCTTCCATCATTACCGCTCTCTCTATCATGGATGGCGGCATGATAGGGGGCGATCCCGCCCTTGGCAAACCTCAATTGCCCGGCGGGCCCGCACCGCACAAGGCTTGCGGGCCCAGCCATCGGCAAAGAAGACCAGGTTGAAGCCCATCCGGACTCAGCCTTGCAAGGACGCCTGCGTGGCAAACCAGTGGGCCGGATCCGGCCAGCGGTAGACGAAACCCAGTCGCTGGCAGATGCGCTGTCCCTCGATGGGGGAAAAATCCCCCGCCGGCTCGATGAACTGCGGGGGCGCCAGCCCGAGCAGACGGCTCGCGAAGGGATAGAGCTGCTCCCGGCGCGGGTGGACCGGGGCGCTCAGGTTGTAGGTGTCCCCCACCTGCCCCACCGCCAGCATCAGCTGGCAGGCCGCCACCACATCGTCCAGATGCACCAGGTTCACCGCCTGCCCTCCTCCTGCCAGCGTCTTGCCCGAGAGGAAGCGCCCGGGGTGCCTGTCCGGGCCGTAGAGGCCGGCCGGACGCAGCACCATGGCACACGCAAAGCCGCCCTCCTGGACAGCCAGTTCTGCCGCCCGCATCCGCTCTCCCCTGGCGTTGGCCGGGCTCGGGGTCTCATCCTCCCCCTGCCCTGGCGCCCACACCGAGGTCGCGCTGATAAAGAGCACCTTGCCAGCACCTGCCGCCCTGGCCAGCTGACACAGCCGTGCCACCGACGCCGGGTAATCCTCGGTCTTGCTGGGGGGCACGCAGATCACCAGATCGCGGCAGCGAAACGGCAGCGGGCCCGCCATGTCCGGGGCCAGCAGCAGCGGCCAGGCCGCGATGCCCCCGTCACGCAACCGGGTCGCCTTCTCGAGGGAGCTGACTGTCACGGCGACGGACTGGCCCTGCGCCTGCAATGCCCGGGCCAACGGCAACCCCAGCCAGCCTGCACCCACTATTCCCGTCTGATACTCATGTTCGGTCGTCATCGGCAAAATCTCGGCAAAAAAAAACGGCCATCCTATGATGACCGTCGAAAGTAACGAAGGAAATAGCCGGATGAACCGGTTACCTCCCACAGCGGGAAAATCGGGAGCGCACGCTCCTAATTCGTGGGGCCTATGCTAGTGACTGCGCGGTTAAAAAGCTTTGAAGCTGATCACAGTTGAAAAGGATTTCTGAAAGCGCTTTCAATGTTTGGCGAAAAAGCTGGCCCGCTTGGGGCCAACCTCTTGGCTCAGGCCACGGACTCCCGACGCACCAGTTCAGCTTCAAACTTGAGCGCCAGCCCCTCTACCGGCTTGTGATCCAGCAGTCGCAAGGCGAGCTCCGCGGCCCGCTCTCCCATCTTCTCGATGGGATAACGCACAGTGGTGAGCTTGGGATAGATGTAACGGGCATAGGGTATGTCGTCGAAACCGACCACAGAGACCTGTTGCGGTATCTTGTAGCCCCGCTCCAGCAGGCAGGAGATGGCACCCGCCACCATGGCATCGTTGAAGCCCAGCACGGCCGTGAAGGGAACGCCGCGCTCCAGCAGCTCGCTCATGGCCACATAGCCCCCCTTCTCGTCGGCAAAGGCGCGACCGATGAGGGCGGGATCCAGCTCGATGCCGGCCCGTTGCAGGGCGAAGCGATAGCCGGCCATCCGCTGCTGGCCATCGACGAACTCCTCGTCATCTGAGGTGATGAAGGCAATCCGGCTATGTCCCGCATCCAGCAGGTGCTGACAGGCCGTGGTGATGCCCGCCTGGTTGTCCAGCCAGACGCAGCGCTCCTCGCAGCCCGGCACCTGGCGATTGATGAAGACGATGGGGGTGGACCCCGACGCCAGCTCGCTCAGCTCCTCGTCCGGCAGCGCCTTGCTGTGCAGGATCAGGGCGTCACACTGGCGTTGCAGCAGCGCCTGGATGGCGTGACGCTCCCGGGCCGCGTCGTGGTTGCCGGAGACCACTATGGTGAACTTGTTCGCCTTGTCGACCATGCTCTCGATGCCACGCATCATCTGGGCGAAGAAGGGGCCACCACAGAGATCCCCAACCAGGACACCGATGCAGTTGGAACGCTTGCTTACCAGGGCCTGGGCGAAGCTGTTTGGACGAAAGCTCAGCTCCTTCATGGCCGCGAGCACGGCCTCGCGCTTCTCGGGTGCAACCTGCGCCGTGTTGTTGATGACTCGCGACACCGTCGAAATGGACACATTCGCCAGCTGAGATACGTCTTTGATCGTTGCCACTCTCAATTCCTTTGTTGGGGAAGCCTGTCTGTGTTGATCGGGCATTATATCGAACCAGTCAGACCAAGACGCGGCGCCCGATCACCTGACAGGTTTCCTTTTGTAACAAAGCTTAAGGGATAATAACCATTCTGAGGCAAGAATGGGAGGCAGTCGCTGACACGACTGCCCCCGCACTCAGTAGGCGTGATTGAGCTCGCGTTCCGACATGAAACGCAGGGGCTGCTGCAGCTTGTGCTGGTAGATGAGATCGAAGGAGAGCACGTTCTGGACGTAGTTGCGCGTCTCTCTATAGGGGATGCTCTCCACCCAGACATCCATCGGCTTGTTGGTGCTCTGATCCCGCCAGCGCTTGACCCTGCCGGGGCCCGCATTGTAGGCCGCCGCCGCCAGGATCCGGTTGCCGTCATAGACGTCCAGCAGCCGCTTGAGGTAGGCGCTGCCGAGGCGGATGTTCATGGTGGGATCGAACAGCTGCTGCTCATTGCGATAGGGTACACCCAGCTTGGCGGCCGTCTCCTTGGCAGTCGCCGGCATCAGCTGCATCAGGCCACGCGCCCCGACCGGCGACTGCGCCAGCGGATAGAGGGCGCTCTCCTGACGGGAGATGGCGTAGAGCAGGCTGGTGTTCATGGTGCGCTCCTGCGCCATCTGGGAGAAGGTGCGCTTGAGGGGCAAGGGGAAGCGCAAGTCGATCGCATCCCAGGCCTCGGCCCGGATGCTGGAGAGGATCGCCAGCTCGTGCCAGCCCTGGTTGAGGGCAATATGACCGAACTCCAGGCGCTGGGCCACAGGATTGCGATCCATGTTGTGGATCCACTCAGAGCGCGCCGCCGTGATCTCGTTCATCGCCAGCAGCTCACGCACCCGCACCAGGAAAGGCCAGCGGCTGCTGGCGGTACGCCAGTCCGGCACCTTGTGCCCCACGCTCTGGTTCTTGATGCGATAGGGCACCCCGGTGCGCTGCGCCGCCATGAAGCCATAGAAGCCGCGCAGGTTGGCGGTCTCGAGATAGAGCTCCCGCGCCGGTTTTTGCCGGCCCTGCACCTCCAGGGAACGCGCCAGCCAGTAGCGCCAGCGATCCTCCTTCTGCAGTGCCATGGGCATCCGCTTGACCCAGCCCTCGAGGCCGCGCCAATCCTGCTCCCAGATGGCGAGGCGTGCCCGCAGCTCCACCAGCTCGGCATCCTTCATCCGCACCAGGGTCGCATCCAGCCAGTTGCGCTGGGCGAGGGATCTGTCAAGCAGCAGGCGGCGGGCGGCGGCCCGCTCCACCCGAGCGACCTCGGCCTGGTTCAGGCCGAAGCGGCGCTTCATCTCCCCCAGCTGACGCAGGGCGGGCTCGGGTTGCTCGTTGGCATAGCGGGCCAGCCCGAGGGAGAGCAGCTGTCTCGACGGCGGCGCCGTCGAGAAGGAGGCCGGGTTCATCGCCCTGGCCGGTTGATCAAACAGGGCTATCATCTGATCCCCATAGGGTTTCAGACTGCCCCCCAGCTGGGCACCGAGGTGGCGGATGAGATTGGGGTTCTGCGCCTCGAAGGCCAGGTTCATCCGCTGCCAGATCTTCTCCTGGGTGCGCAGACCCGCCTGCTGCCAGAGCTGGAACAGGGGATCGCAGGCATCGGGCCTGGACTGGCCCGTCAGCCAGAGCTTGCCCGCTTCCTGCAGGGCCTCGCTCTTGTGGCCGGTGTAATAGCGGGCCTGGTAGTGCATGCAGAGCAGATCGGTGGAGTTCGGCTTGGCCGGGTAGAAGCGCAGGAACTGGGACCACTGCTGGCTCTGGGCCAGGTAGGTGAGGTAGCTGCGCTCCAGACGGTTGGACTGGGGGGTATCCCCGTGCTGGCGGATGAAGCGGGTCACGTCGTTGTAATCTGCCGCCCCGGGCCGGAACGCCAGCTGGTAGTAATCCAGATAGGGCAGCAGCGGATAATGGTTGAGGCGGGCGCGGATCTGCTGGAAACGCTCCTGATCATTGGCACGCACGGCGTCATAACCCTCACGATAGAGGGACTGCTCCATGGTTTGCGCAAAGACGGGTGCCACAAGCCCTGGCACGCACAGCGCCGAAAAGATGATTCCCTGCACGGCTTTCACGAAAGGCATTCTCCCTTAAGAAGAGGCATAACCACCGCCCGCTGGCGGTGGTGAGATACCTTCATTCTACCCGTTAAAGATGGGCGCTACGCCACACTATTTTTGTCGGCAGGGGCGGCGCGATCATGGCGGGTCAGGCGGCTGATGTAGCGCTCCAGATAGGGCACGGGCAGCGGCTTGGAGGCGAGATAGCCCTGGAAGAAATGACAGCCCTGCGCCTGCAGGAATTCCAGCTGCTGGCGGGACTCTACCCCCTCGGCCGTCACGTTGAATCCCATGTGACGGGCCATGGCGATCACCGCCTCCACTATGGCCATGTTGTCGCCATCCTTGGGGATGTCCTGGATGAAGGATCTGTCGATCTTGAGTTCATCGGCGGGCAGCCGCTTGAGGTAGCTCAGGGAGGAGTAGCCTGCGCCGAAATCGTCGATGGCGAAGCTGATGCCAAGAGTCTTGAGCTCGGCCATCTTGCTGATGGTGTCCTCCGCATGACCGAGCACCACTGACTCGGTGATCTCCAGGTTCAGGCAGGAGGGATCCATGCCGGTGGCGGCCAGCACATCGTGAATGCGATCGACGAAATCGTGGGCATGGAACTGCTTGGCACTGACGTTGACCGATAGCTGGGGCACGTGGATCCCGTTCTCCTCCCAGGAGACATATTGGGTACAGGCCTCATGCAATACCCAGTTGCCGATATCGACAATGAGATCCGTCTCCTCGGCGATGGGGATGAACTCGGCGGGAGAGACCAGCGCCCGGCCCGGCGGCTGCCAGCGGATCAGCGCCTCCACCCCTATGATGTCTCCCCCTTCGACCATGTGCTGGGGTTGATAGTGGAGGGTCAGCTCCTGATTGTTGAGGGCGCTGCGCAGCTCGTTGTGAATGAGCAGACGCCTGTCCGCCTGCAACTGCATGGAGGCATCGAAGAAACGCCGGGTCTTGCGGCCCGCCGACTTGGCCTGATACATGGCGGTGTCGGCCTGCTTGAGCAGATCTCCGGCCTCCTGCTCCCTTCCGGGGAAGAGCGTGATCCCGACGCTGGCCCCGATGTGCAGCACCTGGCCCCCGTGACTGTAAGGGGCGGCAATCTCGCCGATGAGCCGCTCGGCGATGAGATCGGCCTGCATCTCCGCCTGGGGCGGGCTGATGGAGAGGCCGGGCAGCAGCAACACGAACTCGTCGCCGCCGAGCCGGGCCAGACAATCCCCCTGCCGCACCAGCCGCTTGAGGCGGTTGGCCACCTCCTTGAGCAGCCAGTCGCCGGTGGCATGACCGAGGGAGTCGTTGATGGTCTTGAAGTGATCGAGGTCGATGAACAGCAAAGCGCCGATCAGGTGCTCGCGGCTCGCCTCGCTGAACGCCTGGGCCAGGGTCTCGTGGAGCTGGCGGCGATTGGGCAAACCGGTCAGCTCGTCGTAATAGGCGAGATCCTGGATGCGGCGCTCCGCCGCCTTACGCTCGGAGATGTCTTCGAAGAAGATGACGTAGTGGCTGATGCCCCCCTTGTCATCCTGCACCGGCGTGACGATTTCCCACTGGGGATAGACATGGCCGTCGGCGTGCAGGCGCAGGGTCTCACCCTGCCAGCGATCCAGGGCGTTGAGCTCATAGCCGAGCCCCCCGAGCCCGGACCAGAGGTCGTTGCCAAGGTGCAGGCCTATTACCCCTTGGCTGTCGAAGCCGGTGATCTGGCTGAAGGCGTAGTTGACCCTCAGGATCTTGAAGTCGGGATCCGTGATGATGATGCCTTCGTGCGTCTCGAACGCCACCGCAGAGAGCCGCATCAGGGCGTCGCTCTGCAGGCGCTCCAGCTCGGCCACCATGCGCACCGAGAAGATGGTCAGCACGGATCCCAGATCGGCAGTCTGGGTCTGGTTCGGGAACAGCAGGGCGAGATGGCCCAGGATCTGGCCACTGCGATCCAGCAGGGGCTGGGCATAGTAGTGCTGGCCCGGGGGCAGGCAGGTACAGCCGGTCAGGGGTTCGCTGATGGGGGTCGCACTGGCGGCGCCCCGATAGAGCTGCTGGCAGGGCATGTCTGCCAGGGCGTACTCCTTGAAGTCGATGCCGTGGCTCGCCAGCACCCTGAGCCGGTCAAGGCCCACCCGCTCCGTCAGCCAGACAGCGTTGGCCCCCAGGATATGGGCAAGCTCGTTGACCAGGGTATGGCAGAAATCGAGGCCCGTCCTCGCGGAGAGCGCCTGCGCCAGCTGGGCCAGCAAGGGGGCTTGCAGCAGGGGAAGCGGCGGGGCCAGACTGGCGGGCGGCTCGACGCGGCTCGCGGCGTTGTGAGCCATCTCCAGGGGCGCCAGCCAGCCGCAGCAGAGCTGCTGGGCCGGCACATATTGGCCGTACCAGAGCACGTGATGCACTGTGCCTGCCTCATCGCAGAGGTGACCGATGAACTGTCCGGGCTGGCCCGAATGGTGGAGTCTTGCGAGAAAATCGGCGAAACCGGACTCATCTTCTGGCGCCAGTTGGCTGGCCCAGGGATGAGCCCCTTCCCCTTGCCAGGGCTGGCAAGAGAGATGATCAGACAGACTCCACTGCTCATGCTGCCGATCATAAAACCACATCATCTGGGTGGCTTGTTGCTTCATTTACGACTCCAACACTACAACCACGTTATCCACCCCGACACATGCAGAAAAGCATATCCGTTTGTGCGCATATCTCCACCGGCGCATGGCAATCCTTTTGCGATGCGATAAACGATGTGGGTAGAGAAAATGCGAGACTGAGCGGTGAAAACCAGACATCGGGTCGACACAAGGCGCTGCCAAGGGGGGACAGAAACGATCCTATTCGCGCATACTGCCTGCCCGTTTCGCTGAGCTCAAGCGGTTTTTGGCATGAAACGGGAAAAGCTCACAATTTAGGGATTGCCGGATCACCAAGGGGATATTTTGTGACCCAAATCACATTTCTATCCGGCCACATGGGTAATCTGAGGGTGAAGACACAAGCAAGACGACCCGAAGGGGGCCAATATGAAAATCGAAATGACCAGTAAAATCATCGACATTACCCCAGCCATCCGCGAGCGCATTGAATCCCGTTTTGAAAAGCTCGAGCGTCTTCAGGTGCCTCTTATCACACCCCATGTGATCATCTCCAAAGAGCGTTTGATGTATATCGTCGAAGCCACCGCCGGCATTCCCAACGGCAAGTTGTTTGCGCAGGCAGAGCACGAGGATCTGTATGCCGCCATCACGGATCTGGGCCAGAAGCTGGAGCGTCAGCTCAATCGCCATATCGAGAAACCCCTCGCCCGCCGCGCGGCTGTCGTAGGCAAGGACGTTCCCGAGGTGGACGAAGCCGACGCCTAATCCCGGTTATCCCATCCATTGCGCAAAAAGGCGGGTCATCCCGCCTTTTTGCATCTTCTCCCTGCGCCTCTGGCATCAGGCCAGCCAGCGCAAGCGAGCATCCACCCCCCGCGTCAGATCCTCCAGCAACGGCAGCATCAGCAAGGGATCCTCCCCTCTGGGCTGGGAGGCCAGCTTGCCCTGCCAGCGTTCCCGCCCGAGCGCCGACAGGGTGTCATACACGGCGGGATCCAGCGCCGGTGTCCGGTTGACCAGCGCAGGAGATCGCAGCGCCAGCCAGAGCCGCACATCGGCCATGCAGCCCCCCTGTTGCAGCCGCTCGTTGAGTGCCCAGGCGTCGGCGTCCCCCGGCTCGCCCTGCAAATCGGCTTGGGGCATCAAACCGAAACGGGTGCGCCATGCCTGCGTTTGCGGTGCCGCCGCCGGGGCGGCCCCAAACCAGGGTTGTTCCTCGACCGCGTCGGTCAGCAGCGCCAGGTGCAGCCTGAAGTCGGCCCTGTCCCCCTGGCGGAGATCCTGGTTGAGCCGCTGGCCCAACTGGGCTTCATCGACGAGCAGGCGATCACGAATGGCACTGGGCAGCATGGGATAAATCTTGGAAATGAGGGTTTCATTGTTTATCGGCCGTCAACCCAATCCTTTAAGCATTAAAAATCCCTGCCAAGGGGTTCACAAGCGCGACAGATCTGTTAGTATGCGGCTCGCACTTGGGGAGGGGTTCCCGAGCGGCCAAAGGGATCAGACTGTAAATCTGACGGCTCTGCCTTCGAAGGTTCGAATCCTTCTCCCTCCACC
>NZ_JBFODK010000043.1:0-1809 GCF_040908275.1 Aeromonas sp. R4-3 | reverse complement strand
GCGGGTGCGGTCGTGGTGGCGCAGGCCCGCCACGGCATCGTCGGTCTCTCCGGTGAGATCGAGCAGGTGGCCGGAGTCATCGAGTCACTGGCGAGCCAGACCGACTCCATCGGCAGCATACTCGACACCATCCGCAGCATCTCGGAGCAGACCAACCTGCTGGCGCTGAACGCCGCCATCGAGGCCGCCCGCGCCGGTGAACAGGGCCGCGGCTTCGCCGTGGTGGCCGACGAGGTCCGCAACCTCGCCAGCCGCTCCGCCGCCTCCACCGCCGAGATCCAGGGCATGATCAACCGCCTCCAGGAGCAGAGCGCCCGCGCCGTCAGCGCCATGGCCCAGGGCCGCAACCAGAGTCTGGAGGTGGTGACCCAGGCCGACGCCGCCAACGGAGCGCTCGGCCAGATCACCGCCCACATCACCCAGATCAGCGACATGAACATCCAGGTCGCCACCGCCACCGAGGAGCAGTCCAGCGTGGTGGGGGAGATCAACCGCAACGTGGAGGACATCAACCAGCTCACCATGGAGACAGCCGACATAGCCCACCAGCTGACGGAGTCCAGCCGCAGTCTGCAGCAGCTCTCCGGTGAGCTCGACAAGCTGGTCGGCAACTTCCGGCTATGAGATGAAAGAGCGCTTCGGCGCTCTTTTTCGTCCGGGTCGGCAGGGAGTGTCGGCCCGGGCATGACGGCAAACCGTCATGACAAGCCGCTACATTAGCGACATAGCAACACACCAAGGAGCCATCATGCTGGCAGGCAAGATCACGATCAAAACCCAACTCATCCTGGCCGTTACCGTGCCCTGTCTCGCCCTGTTGCTGGTCGGCGCCGCCAGCCTGCGCAGCATGGGCCACATCAAGCAGCAGGCCGATGAGCTGTTCCAGAATACCGCCACCCCCATGAGGGCCATGGCGGAAGTGGCCTCCCGCATCCCGCGCATGCGCGTCGGCATCGACATGATGCTGCTGCAAGACAGCTCGCTGCGCGACGAGAAGGGGGTGCTGACCCGGGTCAAGGAGACCCGCGAGGAAGATATTCCCGAGATGCGTCAGGCCATGCAGCAGGCGGTGACGGCCCAGGTCGATCCCGCCGCCCGGGCCGAGGCCGAACGGCTGCTCGGCCAGTTCGAGAAGATGGAGCGCGAGGAGCTGATCCCCATGCTGCAGGCGCTGGAGAAGGATGAGATGGAGGTGGCCCGCACCATTTATCGGGACAGCTACAGCCAGACCTATGGGGAGATGCGCAAGGGGGCCAACGCCCTGCTCGACGGCCTCATCGGCCAGGCCCAGCACCGCAACGAGCTGAGCCAGAGCAGCTATGACAGCGGTCGCAACCAGATGATCGCCATCATAGTCATCGCCATTGCCATCTCGCTGCTGGTCTCGACCCTCATCCTGATCGGCTTGCGCCGCCGGGTCTCCTTCCTGCAACTGCACATCGGGGATGCCGCCCGCCATCTCGCCCTCGACAGCAGTGCCAGCCTCACCGGCAAGGACGAGCTGGCCGAGATAGCCAGCAGCTTCAACCAGTTCGTGGTCCGCATCCACGGTGCCATAGAGCAGGTGGCAAGCAACTCCCGCCAACTCGCCGCCACCGCCAACGAGGTGGCTGCCAAGGCCCAGCTGACCCAGCACAACTGCACCGCCCAGCGGGATCGCACAGTCCAGGTCGCCACCGCCATCCACGAGATGGGCGCCACCGTCAGCGAGATCGCCGGCAATGCGTCGCTAGCCGCCGATGTGGCCAAACAGGCCAACGATCAAGCCGATGCGGGTGCGGTCGTGGTGGCGCAGGCCCGCCACGGCAT
>NZ_JBFODK010000042.1:0-2676 GCF_040908275.1 Aeromonas sp. R4-3 | reverse complement strand
AGCGTCAGCCTGACCCTGAACAGCGGTGTGCTGACCCTGGTGCAGACAGTGACCGATGCCGATGGCGACAACGCCAAGGCCAGCATCGATCTGGGGACCGGCGGCGTGTTCCGCTTCGAGGACGATGGCCCCGTGCAGTCTGGTAATGGGCAAGGCCCCACTGTGCATGGCTCGGTACAGGAGGATGCCCTGACACTGGCTGGCGGTGCTCCCCATGAGGGCAACCATGAAGGGCCCGGGCAGACCACCACGGTCAGTGATACTTCGGGCTCTCTGAATACCTTGGTGGAATTCGGGGCCGATGGTCCTGGCGTATTCAGTCTGTCGAATAACGTCAGTTCACTGGTCTCACAAGGGCTGAGCAGCGGTGGCGTGGCGCTGAGTTATAGCGTGGCGGGCAATGTGTTGACAGCAACTGCAGGCGGGACAGTGATCTTCACCTTGACGGTGGCTGCTGACGGTGATTACTCCTTCACCCTGAAGGGACCGCTGGATCATCCTGTCAAGGAAGGGTTGCCGAATGGCGATAATGAGTTGCTGCCGGTACCTATCGACTTCTCGGGTGTCCTGGTTGCTACCGATGGGGATGGTGATCGGGTCCAGGGCTTCACGAAAGGGTCATTCGTCATCGATGTGCAGGATGATATTCCTGTGGCCCAAGATGACTACGCTACCGTGCTTGCCGGTCAGTCTCAGAACATCAATATGGTATTCGTGCTCGACTTCAGCGGCAGTATCGACAATAGCGAGCTGAACATCATGCTGGATGCAGTACGTACTGCAGGACAGGCGCTGTTCAATACCTCTGGTGGCCAAGTCAAGATCCAGATAGTGGCATTTTCCGGCGATTCCATCGCGTATTTGCCAACCGATAATGTCACCGCGTTCACTAATCTGGTTAATTCGTTGAACCCGCAGGAGCCCGGCGGTATACGTCCATTCAATGGCAGCACCGACTTCACCGATGCCATTGAGCAGACCATGATCTCTTACACGCCGATCCCGGGTTGGAGTAACCAGGTTGTCTTCATCAGCGATGGTGACCCCAATGAACAAACCGGCCCAGGTGGTGCTTCACTCACCAACACGGTGGCAACCAACTGGAACAATTTCGTCGATACCAACCTGGTCAATGTCACCACCATAGGCATTGGCAATGGGATCAATGATGTCCGCCTGCAAGAAGTCGACTTGGATGCCGGCCCGAACAACATGCCGCTGCGGGTTAATAACTTCAGTGACCTGGTCAACACCCTGCTCAATCAGGTGATAGGCGGCCTGGTGCAAGGCAATGTGCTCAGCGGCTCAAACAATGTCGTGGGTGGTGGGGACGATGATGCCTATGGCGCTGATGGTCCAGGTTATATCCAGTCCATCAAGATTGGCGCGACCACCTACAGCTGGGACGGGGTGCTCGATGGCGATCAGCAGCTGACGGCCGTCACTACTCCCGCGGGTGGCAAGCTGAGCTTCAACTTCTCCACTGGGGCATGGAGTTATCAGGCTCCCGCCAATGTGAATGGTGATCTCACCGAAGACTTCCAATACATCCTGATCGATAAGGACGGCGATCCGGCCACGGCCACCCTGCATCTGTATGTCGAAGATGTGGGCTCGGTGGAGGCTTATGTCGATGAGGATGAGTTGCCAAGCGGGATCACCGATAGTGACAGCGTCACCAATAGCGTCAGTGGCACCGTTGCCCCCTTGATTGTCGGCCCGGACAATTCCGCGACCATCAGCCTCAACACTAATACCAGTGGTGTAACCCCGGCCAGTTCGGGTGGCGTGGCGCTGGTCTATACGGTAGTGGGTGATACCCTGACTGCCACGGCCAATGGGGCGACTGTGTTCACACTTCAGGTCGGTTCAAATGGCAGCTATCAGTTCAACTTGGTCAAGTCGCTGGATCATCCGCTGGGTAATGGCGATGACAACGAACTGCTGACCCTGGATTTCACCAGCATCCTGAAGGCCACAGGCGGCACTGGCACCTTGGCCGGCAGCTTCCTGATCCATGTCGAAGACGATGTGCCCAAGGCCACTAATGAGCTGGGTGGTTCTGTCACTGAAGACGTGGCGGGCAGCCTGAACGGCAACGTGCTGAGCAACGACACCGTGGGGGCAGACACCCCGGCGGCCTTCGTGGGCTGGAGCGCTACCGGGCACAACAACAGTGCGGCAGTCACCGCGCTGACGACCTACGGTACCTTCGTGCAAAACGGCGATGGCAGCTGGACTTATGCGCTGGACAACAGCCGTCCGGCGACCCAGGCGCTGACGTCGGCCTTCGACCAGAGCTATGACGTCTGGTACACCATGAAGGACGCGGACGGTGACGAGAGCATCGCCAAGCTGACCATTAATATCAAGGGGTCGAACGACACCTCTAGCGTGGTGACGGCGGTAGCGAGCGGTCCTGACCACCTGGTATACGAATCGGGTCTCAATCCGAACGGGTCGAATGCGGGGGCCACGACTGAAACGGTGACGGGTAGCTTCACGGTATCGGCCTCGGACGGCATCTTGAACGTGGTGATAGGAGGCACCACGTACACCCTGGCGCAACTGCAGGGCTTCAATGGCACGCAGAGTGTGAACACTGGGGAGGGAATACTGACCCTGCTGAGCTACAGCGGGACAGCCAGCGGCGGGACGGTGAACTACCGCTACACC
>NZ_JBFODK010000041.1:0-15857 GCF_040908275.1 Aeromonas sp. R4-3 | reverse complement strand
TTTATACATCTGGCGACAGCGCCTGACATGCCGCGACACCACCTGTCGCCGCTGTTCTGCATTGTCGTCAACCATCAAGCAGTAGCAATCCAAGGAGTGATGCATGAGTAAAATGATCCAGATGAAAGAGTCCACCGCAAAGCGCGAGGTGAAGCAGGAATACGGCCTGACCGAAACCGATGGTCAGACGTTCTGGGATCGGGTGAACCGGGTGATCGGTGAATCCCGAGAGGAAGTCGATAATGAAGACCGCGTTCCTGCCGGATATGAAGTGTATCGATAACGTCAACGCGTACATGTTAGTTGGTCATTAGTTGACTCCTGTGAGCGATATCTGCCACGAAACGCTCGTAACGACAAAGCGGCCAGTTCTACTGGCCTCTTTTTTTTGGGGGACCGTTCGACAGCACAGGCTGAGATCACACCAGTGAGCAATACCGGGGTAATCTCCGCATGGCGAGGCACCTGTATCGCGGTTTAGCGACCCAATGAGCCGTTTTGGCTGCGCCGCCCTCCAAACCTCCGCAACAAGATCATCCTGGCCTTCTCGGCCTGCTAAAGCGTTCCTCCCCTTGCTGCCTGCTTTTGCCACCGGATCCCATAAAAGCAAAGGGGCCAGTTCGCACTGGCCCCCTTTCATTTTTTAGAATTTTTCGACTTCCACCGATATCTCTGGCATGTCTGGTGAGGACTCAACCATCACGCACCCCGTCTCGCTCGTCGCGCGGCGGGTGAAACTCGGAGCGGGGGAGCCAGGGGCCGTTGATGAACCAGTACTGCAAGGTTGGACGAGGCTCTCAGTCCGTTCATCAAATAGCGGGCTTCTAAATTGAAATACCTTGTTCACCGAGAATACGTAATAATTGCCAGGAAGGCTGTCTATTACGATCTCTTTGACATATCGTCCGTCAGCATAGTGCACTATGTACCCGTTTTCACGAAGCCACTTCATGACCAGCTTCGGCTTGCTTGTCAACAGTTTCTGAAGCTGGGTCATTTCGACATAAAGCTTTCCGTCTTCCGTGAATCCTAATAGCTCCCGCACTTCCATGGATGGCTTGCCGATGTGGATCTTTCTTCGTTGCTCGGAGAGCGTATCCAATAACCGATAAGCCTCTCTGGTGACATCATCCATGATGCCGTCCATCGACATGAGCCACCGTCGGAAGCATACCAAAACTGCATTATCTGCATACGCCACATCAAACGGCAGAATACCTAGCTCAACGGCCAATCGCCCCGCTGCCATGACGTTTGCGAAGCAACCAGCACCACGAGCAGCAAGAGGCGGAGGGTTTTCTAATCCCGAGCGACTCATCAGCCACTCTTGGCACTCCTCACGCTTAGCAGCAAAGATAACCGCTAAATCAGCAGGGGTATCGATGTCTGGCATATTCAACAGCGCCTGAATATATGCAGGCATCGCCGTACCGTAGTACTGAGAGGTTGCAGCTTTAAGGCCATTCACCCGGCAACGAGTCAGCTCAAGGCTCTCACCCGCCAGCGCGACATCCTCCGCCATCATCTCAATATCCAGCAGTCTGACGAATATCCCCCCTTTAGTGCCCGCCTTGCTCCGCTCTAGCAGTTCCTTGAAGGATTCCTCCCCCGAAGAGGGAGCACAAACATTCGATGCCAATGGGCTCCTATTACCTGTGCCCTTCAAATTGCCAAGTACTCTCGACTGTCCACCCGTCACCGAATAGGCAAACTGAAGCGGATCGTTACTAGACAATGAGCCCAGTTCATCCAAACAAATGCCAATGCCAGTTCGTTGTTGAAACATGCCTTTGAACCCAGCAGCTGTTCCGTCCCACTTCACAATCGCCGTTGCGGGGCCCGCACTTGGGTCAGATGCCACGCCTGACACACTCTGCCCCACTTGTAAAAGCGTCGTTTTGCCACAAGAGCTTGCACCATTGAAGTGAAAAATCATGGTCCCTGTATTTGATAACTTCATGAATACATTGGATAGATTTGCCATGATTGCAACGAGCATGGTTGGTGACTCTTTGACAGACAACGCAATGTTCTTTTGCCAATCCTGCAGCGTTCCTTTCGAGTGGATAGCGTCATGCTCACCAGGCGCGGACAGCAGCTCGTGCTGAGGACCACTATAGCCCGTTTTGTAAATTGACCGACCTACCCAGACATAGCAGAGATGTTCGCTAACAAACCCCGCTTGCAGATGCTGATGGACCACGCTGATATTTTGGATACTGATGCTGGCGGACATGTATGACAGCAGCCCCTCCTCCCGTACACCTAGGCATTCAATCCCCGCGCGGTATAGCGCAGCCCTCACTGTTTTGTAGTCCTGAATCACCCTATCGAATAATAGGTCGATGCGCTGGCATTGCTTCCGCTCATCCAGATACATGAAACGAACACCACTGATGTCTGTACTGTCAGCTTGGAGTATCGATACCGGCAGCAATGGCTTACCGAGTATCGTTTTTGGCTTGCCATGATCGCTAGCCAATTTCCCCCACGGGGACATCGCAAACCCATCAGGAATAGCTATCGAATGAACCGGTTTTTTCATCTCCGGCTCAGACCTGGAAAGCACCACGCCATCTAGGTCACACACAGTCCCATCAGGGGTAATCGAGCAACGCCCCTCGTTGTACAACCTGTATTCTGCTGAACACTGATCCAGCATAAGAAGTTCACGACGAACGAAAAGCTCATATTGAGTCTCACTGTCGGGGTATGGCTGACAACATTCGTGCTGTTCGGACATTGGGCTCACAGCATCGGGGGCAATATTCGCTCGATGAGCATCACCATGGTGTGCATCAAGGTTCGTTTTCTCCACCAGTAACGGCAGCGAGTCAGGAGCGACTGCAGGGTGCGATTCTGGCGCTGATGCCTCCTGATCCGAGTCCGGTACCGAGTCTGTCGGCGGTACACCCTGACTTGCCATCCTATCAATAGATGCTTGAGTCCCTGGACGACGGTCAAAACGCCTCGGGGGGTTATCACTACTAGATCTGGGTCTACGCATAATTATCTATGGGGGAGTCTCCTCCCCCATTCTCCAAAAAATTGTTAACAGGTGATGCGTGGGAGGTCCCACAGGGTGTGTAATTCGTTGACGGCCTTAACCAGCGTGGTATCGTGGAGGCGGGCATATCGCTCAGTCATTTTTGGCGAGCTATGGCCCAGCACTTTTTGAAGCACATCCAGCGAGCAACCTTGGTTTAACAGCGAGGTAGCGACGGTATGACGGGCGTCATGCATGCGTACTCCTGAGAGTCCGCAATCATTGCAGACCCGGTACCAATACCGCCGAGGTTCGGAAATCTGAGAGACACCACCCTGGCCTCTAAAGAGCAGACCGGTTGTGCCATGGCGCTGGAATTGGAGTTGAATCAACTCCAGCGCGAAATGATTAAGTGGTATGAGCCTTTCTCGACCAGACTTACTGGTGGGCAAATACGCAAGCTTTCGATTGAGATTACAATCTTGAAGCTGTAGCGCTCGGGCCTCACCCAGCCGGCACCCTGTTGCAAACAGGAACAGCAGAAGCCTAGCTTTTTCATCGTCGATGTCTTTCATCAAACGATGGACCACCTTATTCACCACCTCATCAGGCAACCCCTTGGGTGGCAAAACAGCTTCATGCTTTGCCGGAATCCCTGCTGCTGGCGAGGACTTGAGAATGCCACGTTCTACAGCGAAGGACATGATGGCCTTTACCTGTGCCAAGTAGCGGTTCCGCGTGGCGACAGAGCACGTTTTATTTGATTCTGTAAGAAAATCCTCGATGTCGAAACGGGTTACTCTGTTTAATGGCTTGCGCCCTAAAGCTGCCACGATGGGCTTTACGCGAGACTCGATGGTTTTATGTGACCGATGAGTTGCTCGTACTGAGGGCAGGTATTTATCATGTATAAACTGTTCTACTGACAAGCTCGAAAGATAGGTTTGATTGAATCCTACTGGATCAAGTACAAACTCCGCTTTTAGCTTTCTTGCTTGTTCACGTATCTCTTTAACGCTGAATTCGTCCGTGCTCGCAATTTTTAACCGATAACGGACTTTATTTTTGGTGAAACTAAGACAACCAACCTTGCGACCAGTGGCATAAGTAATCCACGTAAGGGAACGCTCGTATTTATCTTTACTTTCACGCTGCTTTGAACTGCACTCCTCCAACTTGGCACTATCTACAGTTGGAGCTACAGCCTGTTCGGGCATCGCACCTCCTATCATCTAGAGCCCCCACCGTGGTGACTCATGACAAGAATGTTGGACGAAGAAAAACCGAAAGGGAAGACCAGCTCCAGAGCGTAACCATCCGATAATGCCTTATAAAAACAGACTACCCTGCACATGGTATGTTTTGTGCTTTACAAAATCCCCCTATAGCCGGAGAGTAGAAATCAGTTTTTGCCCCCCTCTAAAGAATCAGAAAGAAGAAACTCAATAGAGTCCGATTTTGTGGCGGAAAAATATTTTTATTTTTTTCCGCCCCCCCGACACCCTGCTCACTTTATGAGCTAAAACACCACATTGAGCACAAGTATTTACTTCCCCTACAGCTCTTGCTGTAGGGGGTTATCACTCTTCTTCAAACGCAGATACGGAAGTTGAGCGACCGGAGGTCCTTCGGTATCGACGCACCAAACCCTGTCTGGTCAATTTCTGGTAACTTTTCAGCGCACAAAAAACATGCAGGTTAGTTCATCCGTTTTTTGACAGAAAATGGGCTGACTTGTTGGAGGAACCGAATGCGTGAGAGAGCGAAAAGGTAATTCTATAAAGGGAAAAATCCTCGATAGCAGCACCTACCGACAACCGGATCCGGGTGTTGAGTCAGGGGCTCCTTGCACAGTATCTCGCCACTTGGTTCACCCTATGCAAAAACATGCCAGAAACTGGGGCTGCAAGGTTGACACCCCAGTCGAGAAAGGGTTTAATGCGCGCCGTTGCCCAGATAGCTCAGTCGGTAGAGCAGGGGATTGAAAATCCTCATGACACTTTCCATGTAACTGCTCTGGACAGCACATCCTACAAGGCTTCGCTTTCAATGCGAGGCCTTTTTGTTATGAGTCTCTGGTCAATCTCTGGCAAGGTTGCTCACCGAGCACGGGATTAATAATCCCCGGACCTCTGCTCCGCTGCTTCATCTGACAACATATAGCAAAATCCACTCCCCCCTCCCCTGCAATGACCTTCGCCTCCTACGAACAACGCCTTCCCTCCCAGCCAACTCTTGCGTGATACCGGTTGTGTCGTGAGCCGAATATGCATCCATTTCGGCTCGCATGCGACGTTGTATTGATAAAATCAAGGTGCTGAACAGGATGTTGGACGGCGGCGAGAGCGGTTTTCTGCAGGGCATCAGCGCCAGCAGTATCAGAAGATGGCCCAAGTCAGTAAAGTCACCGCGACCCACCATCTGGCCGACTTGTTAGAGAAAGGCTGCCTTGAAAAAATGCCTGGAGGCGGTAGAAATACCCGTTATCAGCTCAAAATGACACCATCAGGATGGTGGTTTTTGTCAATGTGCATGTTCTAAACCGAAGATTTTCCGAGCCTGGCGGAGTAACAGGAGAGTCGTGGTGAAGCTGGCAAGCATGTTCCTCAAGGAGGCTGGATGGCAGCCTAGCAGGACATAATTACTTGATATCATTTTGAAATTTAACAAGCAGAAATGCCGGCTACTCGGCGCAGATTTATCGGGGAGAAACGATTCTGCGTCTAGATCAGATCGTTGCTTCAGTAAAATAATTCACCGCAACTTCTCCCTCGTGACACAACCTGACAAACCCTCATACTAGAATTCAAGCATCAATACTGATAACTGTTTGACTTAGTTAACAAATTTCTGCATTGGTGCATTGCATTGAGCCTGCACGTCGTGCAGAGTAGTTTGAACCCAACCACCAGTCTAATATGTTCAGGATGACGGATTAGA
The DNA here is from genome assembly GCF_040908275.1 of Aeromonas sp. R4-3. NCBI lineage: Bacteria > Pseudomonadati > Pseudomonadota > Gammaproteobacteria > Aeromonadales > Aeromonadaceae > Aeromonas > Aeromonas sp. R4-3. The sequence continues at coordinate 9,931 of NZ_JBFODK010000041.1, read as the reverse complement.
CAATGACGATAACCAAACACGAATTATTGGCAGATCGACTAGCCAGGATACTGATACACCTTTATCAGGGGGCTGTCCTGACTAAGGAGCAACTAGCTGAAGAGTTCAACGTTACAACCAGAACAATCTACCGCGATTTGGGAAGGCTAGGTCCCATACTTGATGTGAACCCCAATGGGTCCTATAGACTTGCAACCCAATACAAAGGGAAGCTGAGCCCAAATGACTTGCAACAGTTTGCAAGTATTGCTGGTGTTAAAAATTTATTCCCTAACAATGATCCTCGATTTCTTCTTGCACTTTTGGACACCATGACTGGTGGGAGCTACTTGGTTAAAGGGATGCATTACGAAGACAACATCAACAGCAAGGAATTGATGAGCAAAATTGACTCGTCAATAAGTAGCCATCATGAATGCCAGTTTGAATACAATCAAAAAACTCGAATCATCAAGCCATACAAAATAATTAATAGCAAGGGCATCTGGTATCTTGCCGGAATCGAAGGGAACGACCTTAAATCCTTTAACATATCCAAAATCGATAATTTTAAAAAGTTAGAGAAAGAATTTATCCCCGAAGATTCCATCGTTGAGCAGGTACAGAAAGAAGACGGCATTTGGTTTAGTCAAGATAAAACAGAAGTTATTCTTAATGTATCAAAACATGCTTCGTATTATTTTTCTCGTCGTATATTATTCCCAAACCAAGAGATCATAAAAATTCTTGATGATGGTGGTTTATTGATATCGTGCAAAGTGGGAACACATAAACAACTGTTCCCACTAGTTCAATATTGGATGCCACATGTGTCTATTGTTAATCCAACCAGTTGGCATCATCAACTATTAGCCAACATAAAATCCTATATGGATAAAAACTAAAAATCAGGGGGTTGATGATACATTTTAAAATTTAAATCACGGAGTTGTTTTTTAAAAATTTCCATGTGTATTTTTAGTTTTATTAACTTAAGTTTGAACGACAAAGAGGTATTAAATATGGGGTTCTGGACAAAGGTGATTGGTGGTGCAGTGATCGGTGTAGGTGCTATAGCTGCAGCCCCATTTACAGGTGGCGGTTCTCTTCTGGGGGCTGCATCACTAGCTAGCTCTCTGGCTGGAGCTGGTGCTTTGGCTGCTGGTGCAGGTGCAGCTGGTGCAACCGCAGGCGCTGTAATGGGTAGAAGCGAAAAAGAGGAAGAAGAAAGAAAGGCAAGACAAGCGAAACAAAAAGGTGAGCAAGAAGCCGACGCGCGTAACGCTATTAAATTAGAAAAACTGCGTGACGAGATAGCAAATATTCTACGTACAATTGAAGTTCGTGAAAATTTCTTGGTAACAGCATTTGCCGTTGGTATCTGCGCCGCTAATGCCGACCACAGTATTTGTGATGAAGAGCGTGAAGAAATAGAAACCTTAGTCGCTGGGCTAGGTAAATTGGAGTTTATATCCGAGGCGTCAAGAGCACGAGTAGAAGCGTGGTACAACAATCCACCTAATTTAAATACTGTATGGAAGCTAATTGAGAAAAATGGCTTAGACCAACCTAAGTATATCGCTATTTTTAGCAATATTGTCGAGATGGTCATCTGGGCTGATGATGAGCGAAACAATCATGAGCATGAGTTCACTAAGGCTTGGAATAGCCTAGTTGCTTAATCAGGATGCGATATGAGTGATTTACATAAACTTAAAGCCAGAAGCGCAAGACTTAAGCAATTAAAAGAAATTTCTCATTTGCGCGAAGTCCCTTTAAATGTGGAAGGCAATCGCCACTTGATAGGGGGAATTGATGAAGATACGCTTACATTTGCTGATATGTCTCGAGAGTATTCACTGCGCATTAGTAATTTTGACGCGTCAGCTTCAAAAGAAGAAGCTAGTCTTCTTATTAATTCTATAGATGATGGAAATGATCCTATGGATCATATTTTGGAGCCGGTATTCCTAAGTCTATTTGATGGGACGATGAGAGCGTTCAAAATTGGAGCAAAACAAGGGATTACTGCATCTCGGCTTTATAATGAGTGTAAATCATTCAGTTACGATAGCCCTAGCAACAGTAGATTAATGCTCGATAGTTATACAGAGCTTCTAAATGAAAGAGGAAACATAGCCAATTTTGATAGTCAATCCTCTTACAATAAAGGGAACATCATCCGAGACAACTCTACTTTGAATATGCGTGATGGCACCAAGATGAGTGCAGCAAAATCTCGCCACTTTGGTGATGGTCTGACAGCATCAGATGGCTATGGTGGTGATAAAGAAATATATGAAAGAAAAACTCACGCTAAGGGCGTTGATAAATATGATCAGAGAACAGAAATTGATCACGCTGTTCCATGCTCAGAAATATGCAATAACCTTAAAAAAAATAAAGCACTAACTGACGCCGACATTAAAGACATTGTTAATATAGATGAAAATTTAGTCGTAACCAGTTTTGAGAATAACCGCGGCTCTGATATTGGGAAATTCGATAAGTCTAGGTCAGAAATCCAGAATGAAATTGACAAAGGCTATGTTGAAGATGCCAAAGGGAAAAAACATCCTCTTTCTGAGAATGAGATCCAAGTTAGAAAAAATATGGTTGATAAGATGGGCAAAGCCCAAGCCGCCATAGACAAAAACTCAAATAAAAAGGTCATTAACAACTTACTGGATAATCATACAATTCAGAAACGAATGACAATAGATGCATCAAATGCTGCAGCTAATCAGTCATTAGGTGATTTGATTATTTTTATGATTAAGCCACTATACTATGAATTAAAAGACTGCTTTGCTAAAGGAATAGAAGAAGGTGTTAATGCTAATTCTTTTAAGTCCGCACTATCAATTCGGATTGGAAGAATGAAATCCTTCATTATGAAACAAGCAAAAGACCAGCTTAAGGATGGTGTTCTTTCATTTTTTAAAAACTTTGTTTCAATGCTATTGGAAGGTATTGTAAATTGCTTTGTTGGCATCTTCAAAAGCATCTTTAGGATGGTTAAAGAAGGCTTTAAAGTGTTAATGAACATTATCCCAATTCTGCAAGACAAAAACAAATCAATGGTAGAGAAGGGTGATGCTATCCTTAAACTTTCAGCAGGCTCACTAACAATCTTTGCAAGTATAGGGATTGAATCTTGGTTAAATTCAGTTGGCATTGGAGAACCATGGTCTATCATTATCTCTTCTGTATTAACTGCTGTATTAACAGCTCTAGTTATGTATCTTTTAGACAAAATGGATTTGTTCGGTTTAAAAGAAGATGCACAACTAAATCGAATTAGCGAAATTCTGTCATTGAGAACTGAAGAGACAAGAGATGAAATTCTAACCATGGCTAATAATTTGGCATAGTTCATTACAAGTGAAAATATATTCATCTGCACAACGGTAACCCAACGCAAAACTGGCTGTATCTCAGTCAAATTGGAAGCTAGCTTTTCAATTTTCCCCCTAGCCCGTCAAGGCTAGGGGGTTAACATCATCCAATCATTCGCCAGAATCACTGCCAATCGCTTCTTGGCCTTCACCCTTCACGTTGTTGATCCAAGAGCTATCACTGGAGTTCAATTCAGAGTGTCGGCAAGCAACTGCAGTGTCTCCTAACACCGTCAGCAAGTACCTTCGGCATACCTCTCTTCCCCATTACGCCTCTCATGGTTTCGACCAGTGGATCAACTATCTGATACAGCAGGCACACGCCGACGACAAGGACGAGGACGGACTTTTGAGGGGATCCCCTGTGGATCCTTTCGTTATGCCGGTTGTCTCGTGAGCCAAATCCCCGCTATCGCAGAGGGGCTGGTTTGGGCAAGCCTGCTGTCGCTGGTGATGAAGTGGCGATTCATACTTTCTTAAGGTTTTGTGCATGAACCAACACTACATACTGGATGTGGCCCTGCGTGAAGGGATGCTTCCCGGACCATCATGGAAGATGCAGTGGAACACATGGTCCTCATTGAGTTATGTACCGAATCTTGTTAGCGTTAATCCATTCTGTTTACATAGATATAGAGTAGGCATAAGGAGCCAATGATATGGCATTTATCAAGATGGCAACTCGTTTTGGTACGCAGAGTTTTTACAGTAATGGCCAATTAATTGGCTTAACTAGTCCGAATGCATATGGTATGGGCAGTGTTACTTATGCTCCTTTTGAGGCTTCCCCTGTTGAGCGAACAATGGAACATCAGGATGGAACCTCTTCCCATTTTGATGGACAAGGACACATGACTGGTACCAGTTATCAAGATCAACTAGGTAATAGCCATTTTTTGGGGAACGATGGTCACGCTATACATTCGTACGACACTTCACTAGGTGTCAATATCTGTGATGATCACGGATTGGTTAAGAGCATTATTGGTGAAAGTGGGCTAGCACACGAACTTGCAAATGCTTATATGTCAGATGCAATTGAATTTAGCCAAGGTTTTTCTGATATCATCATATAGGAAACATATGCTATGGATGGCCTACAACGTATTCATGCATCGACATATACACTATTAACAGAACGTAGTCGTTCTTTCATCGATGAAGCTGATGCGATGAATGTTGCTCGAGCCCCACTCGATTGCATTCAGTTAATATCACATTTTATTGACGATGATCGAGGGGTTTTCTCTGAGTTTGAATCTCTCTTTCCAGCCTGTTCTTTCGATGCTGCTGCTATTATTTTTCAAAAAATCATTGATGGCAATGAAATAACGAGCGCTGTCAAACATGCTAGCTATGGCTTTAACATGGTGAGTAACCCATTGAAGTTGATGGCAAGAGTTGCGGTAAAACAGATTGAAAATTCGGATGAGTACTTGAGGGCGAGGCCGATCATACAACGTGATGGCCTTCCTATCGTATTGGCGGCCATTGATGAGATGCTCAATCGAGGTATTACAGATGAAGCTATAAACAATGCTATTAATTGTGCACATGCATATACGAATGGTTATATTGATGAACAAGGTTTGTTATGCAACAATCATGGTGAAGAGTCTCTTGAAATATTCTTAGAACAATTTGACTCTTTAGTTGATTATAACTGGTCATCAGGTGCCGTAGTAGGAAAACTTGATACTACAGAGGCCAGAATTGGCAAAACTGTAGGTGGAGTCGGCGGAGCATTAGCTGGGGCAAAATTGGGGGCAGTAATTGGCTCTGTAGTGCCAGGGCCGGGTACAGTGCTTGGTGCCGCAGTCGGAGGGGCCATGGGGAACTTTTTAGGAAAATCATTTGGAGAAGGTGCTGGAGTCCAATATAAAGATGAAAATAAGGGTAATGATGTTAACCTGATGATAAAAGACGTTCGTAATGCTCTAAAAAAATGGTTTTGAATTGATAGGTTGACTCTTTGAAGGGCGTCCAGGGGACGCCAATACGGCAGTCTGGTATTTCGGCAACGACTGTGGCGCTATCGCATGACACAGAGCATGAGTCTACGTGGCAAATGCTGGGACAATGCGCCGATGGAGCGGCTGTTCAGGAGCCTCAAGACGAAATGGCTTCCGACCATGAGGTACACGAGCCTGCGTGAAGCGAAGCGGGATATTAGCGATTACCTGATGAATTACTACAACTGGCGGCGCCCACATCGACACAATGATGGGATACCGCCAGCAGAAGCCGAAAAGCTGCTTAACTATGTATCTGAATTTAGTTGACCACTACACTTCATAGCCAAAATGAGGAGATAAATATGTTGTTAAGGGTACTTGCCAGTATCCTTACGAAACAAGTCACTCCTCTGCAACGACAATTATATTTTCTTTTTCTTACCCTTACTCTGCGCAAATACTCTTCCAGTCTCCTCGTTAAATATGATGATATTTACAACATTACCTTTTATTAAATCAAAGTTATGATTTTCTTCGATAGTAGAGTCTATAGTTGGCTGCTTATTTTTATTGAAATTCAAAATTCCAGATGGATTCCATCTGTACTGAATTAGGGTTTTTAATGCTCTAACTGGTACAGTCTTTGCTTCTTTTATTGGCATAGGTATAAAAATTTCATATGAATATTTTTCATTTGCTTTACCTAACCTCCCAATAAAGTCTTGAATTTCGCCCTTAGGAAACATCACTCCGACACTAGCAATATCACTTTTTAAAATTTCCTTTTTTACCCCGAAAGCGTTCTCACCTATGTAAGAACTTTGTTCGATGTAACGTTTGTCTGTTACTACATAATCTCCATCGTACATGCTCACCGTGTCAGTAAAAATTGTACTGATTGTACTTAACAACCAGCCTTGCTTATCTGCGTCATAAGTGGGACCGATGCCATCGACCACTATACATTGGATGTCGAAACCAAGTTCCTTTGACTCTTTCGCCCTTCTCTTTGCGTAATCTGCGGAAGTTTCAAACTGATCCTTAGGCTGAAAATTGTTGGAGCGATACATAGCGATGATGTTCGAGACATTAGTCTGCACCATGCTGCTCGGTACACTATCACCCAGATTCTTACAGGCTTCGTAAGAGGCTAGCTCGGCTGCTTGTAAATCCGTTTTTGCTTTAAGCTTCTTATCTGCCATTTCTTTCAATAGCCGCTTGGCTGCATGTGCATCTACCGAATCTGGTTCCCTCTCTGTAATTTTAGTAAGCATTACTACAGCATTTTCATCGCTATATTTACTAAATTGCTCCTTTAACCATTCATACCGCTCACCTTCATTATTCTTAATTTTTTCTTCGGTATTTTTGGTGACAACCGACTCTGTAGGATGTTCTTGTACGGTTGGGCCGCAACCTGCCAAGAGGAAAGATGTAAAAATTAATGATGAGATGGACTTCATAAATAATCCTGTTTGCCAATTAAAAACATTTAAACATTAAACATTAAACATTAAACATTAAACATTAAACATTAAACATTAAACATTAAACATTAAACATTAAACATTAAACATATCCTGCTTTACAATTCAAGATTGTGAACCGCATCACGTAAACAAGGAAGGAGCTGATACCTAAAGTTTCAGGAATCCAGTTTGCTAAAAAATAAAAGGTCTCTAGGTAGTTCCAGCGATTACCGGCCCAGACGTAGGTGATATCACCACACCACATCAGATTGGGATTATCCGGTCGTTCAGACCGGGTAACTTGATAACGATGAGCACCCGGATGAATCGCCCCTAGTTCCCTAGACATCTCACAGCCTTAAAATGAGGCAACTATTGAACGTGTTTCTCGCTTTCCCCTATGACAGTTTATTTATGTCATTCAGGAAATGCTTTAATGATGAAAGCCGATTAAATAATGTTTGATAGTCCTCTCTGCCAACATCAAGAATATAATATGAATCACTTTTTGAAAAATAAGCTGGATATCTGAGATTATTATGAAGGTGGTTATACTTCGTATTAACCAACACATACTCAGCCAACTGTTTAGACACTTGCTGTTGAATTATAGAGTCTGAACTTATAACCTTAATGAGAAAATCAATTGCAGAGTCTAATGAATGATTTCTGTTCTCATCTCTAAAGTATTTAACATCCGCTCTTACCAAGCTAAATATCTTAGCCCTTATATATTTTTCCATAGACTGGATAATGAAATAGCATGCCTGTCTATAGCAATCAACTTGTGATAATTTCTCTGCAGCAACCTCATCCGAACGAGCTAGAGCCAAATACTCTTGTGAAACGTTGACTTGTCGCCTAAAAGCTCCAACCTTCATACTTAAATACTCGAAGATAAAACGTATCAACCAATATAACTCTCACATCCAAACTAAGAAATAAAAATTCATAAAAAAAGCTAGGTCGCTCACAAAGAGAATTCATCCTGCCTCCACTATTGGTTCTAGTGGTTTTGAACCCCTAGCGTTGATCTCTAGGGGTTACTTATTCAAGATATGTGTAAAGTAACGTTAGCTAGTCGCTTCTTCGCTTTCATGCATTGGAACAAGCGGCGGCAGGTTCGTAACTCTTCAGGGTACCGCTGCGGATAGCTCCTGATGGCAGGGATTAGCTCAGGGATTGTACGCACAATCTGTCTTCCTAACTGCACTTTCTCCTTGCGAGTTGCCAGCCGTTGCTTGAGTTTGTATGCGTAGAATCGTTCTCCGATAATGACATCATTTAACTCAGCACCAAATATAGTTCTCAATACACGATGAATTCTCTCCTCAAATGAACACAAGTCGAATAGCTCACGATGATCACGGCTTATTAACTCATTCACATGATAGACTTCGATTGGATTGATGATCAGGCTTGACATATTAAGCATATTTTTCTCCTTCAAGATACGAGTAGTGGTTCCCCATACCTGATCAACAATATCTTCATCCACCTATCAACTCAGTTCTCATGCTGTCATCGTCAGTTATAATCTACGGTTCTAGTTCAAAAATGTAAATAGGCTTTCTCAATTATTAATTCTCACCCATGTATTCTCGCGCGCGCGAGAATAACTCCATGTGAAATATATGTGATTAATATTTAAAATATATACCAGCTGCCGAATCATCTATCAATTTAAACATATATAAATCCTTTGATATCCAATAGCCATTTCGGCTATTTAAATTCAAAGGAGAGATATCCATGTCTGAACTTTCATTGTTCGATGCCATTGGCGAAGGCAAAAACGCGACTCAGGATTATCTGGATACCCTGTCGCGGGCACTACTGCGCCATCATCAACTGGTCAACGCCATCCGCATCCACGGTCGTTATGTACCGGAATCATTGCCAATGCCCGGTCTGCCGGTACTGGTCGCCATCTTCAGTCACACCAACACCTACACCTTGCACCAACTGCCCTCTACTCAGATAGGGCAGTTGGTGCTGTCGATTGCTCGCTTTTCCGGTCAGGCCACCCATGACTTGGACAACGGCATCTTTGAAGAGGTCTGGGAAATGGGTGACAGCAGCTTCACCACGGATAGTGCAGAGCAGGCCGTCTACTGGTTGCCGTTACCGGAGCGCTGGATTGCTCTGGAAGGCACACAAGTGGCGCTGCACGATAAAGACCATCCGGTGTTCAAGTTGCTCAACGTCACCGCCCGGAACTCTGGTCCGGTCCTGGATATCTGCGATGGCGTGGTCAGTCTGGCGCTAGAGTCAGAGTGGGATGGGGAGTGGGCCGCATGACCGAGATCAACCGCTCCTCGCTACTCGCCAAGCTCAAACACATCAAGGGCATGAAGCTGCTGGTTGAGCAGGCCGTCTTGCTCTACCTGTTGATGGCCGACGAGCAGACGCCTGTGTGGGTCAAGACCATCGTGGTCAGCGCACTCGCCTATTTGCTCTGTCCGGTCGATGCCGTACCGGACTTTATCCCCGGCGTCGGTCTCACCGATGACCTGGGGGTCATTAGCGGTGCCATTGCCTCGTTAGGCAGTCATATCCATCAAGGTCATCGCAGCAAAGCGGCTGACTTCTTCAAGTAACCCCTTCAGAAGGAATTTCATTATGGCTAAAGCCACACAACCGGCAGCGTCGGCTGCTCCGGTCTGGACTGTTATTAAATCCGCTAAGGCACCGAAGATAAGCGCACGGGCCAGTGGTTTGCTGCACTACGATGTGGGCAAGAATGATGAGGGTCGCTACGCCCTTCGCATTACCGCCAACGACACGGGCGGCCTGTTCAGCAAGCACTGGTTATCGCTCGATGACATCCTGGCACTGCTGGATATCCTCAAGGATGCGCCATTCAAATCGGTAGCGCTCAAGGCGCTGTTTGTTCGAGGCAGTGCCAATAACCACGGTTTCCTCGCCGCCATCCTGCGGGCTGAAAAGTTACTGGTGGCCGCCGAGCCCAACTCGCCGTTCCACCGGGCCGGTCTCTCTCTCAGCGACTGGTCTACTCAGCTGGATGAACCAGTCAATATGGATAAACAGGCTCGCAAGGGAAAAGCCAAGGGGCAGAAGGGCCAAGATGACATGACCGATGAGATAACCATCGAGAAAGGCAATGAGC
>NZ_JBFODK010000040.1:0-12553 GCF_040908275.1 Aeromonas sp. R4-3 | reverse complement strand
CCGTCATTCCGCACCTGATTTTGCTATTTTCAGTGCTTGACGGCGATCGGCCGTTCTGATCTATTACTCTCTTTTGCAGGTAGATCATCATGGCCGCACCCGCTATCTCGATCCGTAACCTCGATCACCTTGGTTTGGTCGCCGCACTCTGCCAGGAACTGGGCATTGCCCGCATGATCGATGCCTTGCTCCCCAAAACCCCGCCTTTCAAGGTCTCACATGGTGAAGCCTTGGTCGCCATGATAGTGAACGGCCTCGGCTTTCACAGCAGCACCCTGCACATGTTCCCGCAATTCTTTGCTAACAAGCCGGTTGAGCGCCTGATTGGCCCCGGGATCTGTGCTGATGACCTCAATGATGATGTGCTCGGTCGCTGTCTCGATGCCCTCTTTGAGGCCGATGTCAGCGCCTTGTATCAGGTGATGGCGGCGCAAGTTGTCGAGCGGCTGGGGCTCAAAAGCACCGCAGTGCACCTCGATATTACCAGCTTCCACGTCGATGGCGCCTATGACTGTGCCGATGGGGATCTGGTCGGTAAGCTGCAACTGGTGCGTGGTTATAGTCGTGATCACCGGCCAGAGCTGAATCAAGTGATCCTTGAGCTCATCTGTGAAAATCAGGCTGGCCTACCTGTCTATATGCAGGCCCTGAGCGGCAATAGTAATGACACCAAAGCCTTTGCCCAGACCGTTCGTCGCCATTTGAGCAGTCTCAAGGCCGCGCAGGAGTGCCGTTATCTGGTCGGCGATGCCGCACTGTACTGCGCCGATACCTTGCAATTACTGGCGCAACAGCAGCAACTATTTGTGACCCGGGTGCCCGTCACTCTCAATGAGGCAAAGCAGGCCGTGGCAACCATAGGTGCACAACCGCTGACCGCTCTGGGCAATGGCTATCATGGCCGTTGGCAACACGCGAATTATGCCGGGGTCGCGCAACGTTGGTTGCTGGTGCGCAGCGAACAAGCCAGCCACCGCGAGCAGCAGACATTGGCCAAAAACCTGCTCAAAGACAGTACCCGCGAGCTCAAAGCCTTCGCCAAATTGTGTGCCCGACGCTTTGCTTGTGAGGCGGATGCCCAAGCTGAGTTGAGCTGTTTTACCGCCAGCTTGATGCTGCTGCAACTGGATGCCGAAGTGGTAGGTGAACCCGTTTATACAGGACGTGGCAGACCCAAGCGTGGCGAAGAGCCAATTGGCCATCAGTTTCAAATCACTGGGTTGGCGGCAACTAGCCTGGCCTGCGTTGAAGAGGCCCGCAACCAGACCGGGGTGTTCATCCTGGCGACCAATGACCACAGCGATACGCTGACCATGGCCGAACTTTTGGCCACCTATAAAGCGCAGCAGAATGTCGAACGGGGCTTTCGTTTTCTCAAGAGCCCGGAGTTTTTAACCTCCTCACTGTACCTGAAAAAGCCGGAGCGGATTGAAGCGTTGCTCATGGTGATGACCTGTAGCCTGATGATTTACGCAGCGTTGGAGCACCGGATCCGGCAGGGATTAGTGGAGCAGAATCGCAGTGTGGCGGATATGAAAAAGAAACCGACCCAGCAGCCGACGGCCCGTTGGATCTTTTTGCGCTTTGGTGGCATCCATGAATATCGACTGGGAGAAGCTCCGCCACAAGTAACGGAGCTAACAGGAGACCAGCAGATCATTTTGGAGGTATTGGGTGAGCGCTATCGGCAAATTTATTCCTAAATCAGGTGCGGAATGTCGGAAAGATCAGTGCAGTCATTTGTGGATAAAAAAACATATGGTACATCGTCATTCTTTTTCCGGCTTCTAAGACTGGATTTTGTTTTGCTATCAGTCGAGGAACCGACAGACAGTTTTATATCAAATGCATTAGCACTGTTGAAAGACGTTTTGGCTACAATTTTTAGGAAAGGGCTGGAGGGGGTTCATGTAGGATCAAACGCATTGATTCCTGATGGATATGTCCCAGATATTAACTCAGGGAAAGATACTATTGATAAGCCAAACATGTTTTTCTTAGACAGAGAAAAACTTAAGAATGAAATTTTGAAGAACAATGAATGGATTGCTGATTGGTGTGGGGATCCCATATCACACGAACAAACCAAAGAAAAAAACATAAAATAACAATAATAATGAGAGGTGTGGCATGGCTAATATGAGGTTGAATGCAAATCTGAGAACCGTATCATTTAGCAAAACCGTGAGTGTACTGGAAGAACTGGAGCTCAGTTCTGGTATATCTGTGCGTAGGTATAAGGCTGTAAACGTTCACCTGGGCACTGTTGATGTAAACTCTGATTTTTCTCTTATAAAAGAGTTAACCGAGGCTGACGCAAAAAATGCAAAGCTATGGGTTCAGGAGCAGCAACGACTGGTCCTGTATGCCTACATGGAAAATCAGAAAAAAGGACTAATTGGCGGGTGTCCTGTTATCAAACGCAATAAGAGCGACGATGATAAGTATCGAGATCATTATGGGTATATTCCAGATTGCAGGGTTGGTGAATTTATTGGTGTAATCATCAATCAAATCCCACTGTCGTCACCTATACAATCTGTTGAGTCTAACCACTCGTTATATGAAAATATTATTGGGTTGAGAAAGAGAGGTCGTTTGTCTGAAGTGTTTAATAACATTTTAAACACGCTAATTGAAATTCATAAAAAAACCCCTTTCACAATGAAGGAATGGTTTTCTCTTTTCTTGGGAAATAAAGATTGTTATTTATTGATTACAGCAGCTTCTGGTTATAAACAGAATGATTTTGAAAAAATGCTTCCAGATAATCATAGAGCAGTAAGATTGTCGCTGATAAAGAAGGCTATTAAAGATAAATCTCCAGCTAACTTATTGATCGAGGGGTAATCCCCGCCTCATACTGGGCCTTTATAGAGGATAGAGTGTGTAATGAGTAAACCATTTGGTTCCGGCAGCGTTATAGTTCAACCATCTCGTGGCCTGTGGCAGGCCAGCTACTTAGGGCAGAAAGTCACCTATAGCGAAGCACGGTTTGGAGCAATGGCAGAGACCCTTGCCCACCGGGCTTTGTTAAGATTGCAAACTTTGACCCTGTGTCCGACGATCTGCAATTCAAGTTGTTATGGCGAATGCTGGATGCTGCCAGGCAATTGGGGCTCTCATTGGGCCAACTGCGGCAGTGGATGCTAACTGGAATGCTCAACGGACATGAGATTAAACCACCAATGCGTGATGTGAAAGGCGTTGACCGAATCACCGGTTGCGAATTGATGATGGCGCAAGAGCGCCTTGCTGAGTGCAAATCCGGGTTGTCACTTTGCAATGGGTAATTCGTCTAATGCCGTGGTATAGCGGGGACTGAGTTTTTCACGCCTCATAATCCAATCACTGTTGTCTCTCCCACGAGCTCCAAAATGAATTTTTCCTAATCGTCCCTGGTTGATTCGGTCGATCATCTGCATTAGGTCCTGGCTGCGGGGCTTATGTTGATGATGGTCGAACAAATCTCCCTGCTGGCTGCCGATAGGAGTGAAGTCGGCTAGCATCACGCCCCCTTTTTGGTAGCGGTGCCCATCCCGCCAGATATGAGAGAGCAGTGAGTGGATCACTCCCAGCAGCTCCCTAGTATCGTTGGTAGGCACAGCCAGCTTGGTGCTCACGTGGTTGCCGTAGTAGGGCTCTTTGTCATTGAAGGGGGTGGTACGAATGAATAGGGTGACATGGCGACAGCACATTCCCTCTGCCCGGAGTTTTTCAGCTGCACGTTCCATATATCCTGCGAGGGCTTGATGCATGGAATTCATGTGTGTGATCCGTTCACCGAATGATCGGGAGCAGATGATCTGCTGTTTGGCTTGTGTGTCCTGCTCCAGGCTGGCGCATGGGTAGCCGCGTAGCTCTAGCACGGTTCGCTCAACAACGACCCCATAACGATGCCGTAGGTTTTTACCATCGACAGCGACTAGGTCCGCCACACTATTGATCCCTTGTGCTTCGAGCCTGGTGGTCAGTTTTCTACCTATTCCCCATATTTCCCCGACTGGAGTGATAGCCATCAAACGCGCTCGACGTGCCTCATCACGCAAATCAACCACTCCACCAGTCGCAGGCCACTTCTTTGCGGCGTAGTTTGCCAGCTTGGGAAGGTGCGAATAAGTACCCTATGTGCCAAAACTAAAAAGTTTAGCCATTTAATATCAATAATTTAGAATGGTGTGTTTTTGTGCCAAGTGACTTGTTAGCACCTTCCCTAGTAGTGACACAGCTAATGCAAACTTTCTCCTGGAAGCCCTTGGTATTCCTCGTGACCCACTAGGAGCACATCAATGGATCGTGGCTGGCGTAGCACCGGACACAGTATATCAGCTCGCTGAATTGATGAAGACGGATTTGGTGACGGTTTGCCAATGGGCTGGTATTAGCCGGGGTACACTGGCCCGCAAACTGCGGATTGCAGCCCCCCTATCAATATCGCAGGGTGCTAGGGTATACGGAGTTGCACAGGCCCTCGATGCGGCACTCGTCTTCCACAGGAACGATACCGTCAAGACACTGTCGTGGTTAAACCGCACAGCCTGGGGCCTTGGTGGCGTAGCTCCAGCTAAGTTGTTGGCTACACCAATGGGGGTTCAGGCTGTTGTCGATCTGGTGGGACGGATTCAGCATGGGGTGTGCCTATAAATTTAGGCAGCCTGTGGCGTCATCTTTCAGTTCAAAAAAACATCACGACAGTTTTTTTGCAAATTTTTTCGTTTTAGCCACTTGAAAAATTCTGAAAACTGTCCATTTACTAATTATGAGAACAAAAGACTTTTTTAAACATTCCGCTGCTTCGCAGCGAAGATAAACCAGTTTTACTACTTCCCCACATACTATTTTATTAGAATCGACACTGATATTAGCATTCAAACATGTCAAGCTTTAATAAACAGGCTCAAAAATCATGCTGTCATTACTTAACTAAGTGTCAAATTTCGTATGAGTAGAATCAAGACCGAAAAACAGTCATAATAAAATATGGTTATTTTCGCACCTATGGTGCGGGCTAAACAGACAAAAAGTTCCACCTTATGATTAGCATCTATTATTTTTTCATTTAACAGCCACCATTTATGGCGGCTGCCATGAATAATCAAAAATATTATTGATGATAACACTACCACCAGGCTAATAAATTACGCCCTGTCAATGCCCCCCACACTATGGCATTCAACATCAGAGCAATGAAGACAGCCGCAGAGCCCATGTCTTTAGCTCGACCAGAAAGCTCATGATGCTCCGACCCTATTCTGTCTACTACTGCTTCAATAGCTGAGTTCAGGATCTCTACAATCACAACCAGCCAACTTATAACCATTAGGAGTAGTATTTGATTTAAACTATCTCCGACAAAAAACGCTAGAGGCATCAACAGCACAATGAGTAACAGTTCCTGACGAAAAGCCGCTTCATGTCTCCAAGCTGAAGAAAGTCCCTTCATACTATAATTGGTGGCATGAATGATTCGGGTAATTCCAGTTGCACCAGGCTTTGCCATTTTAGCTTCCTCTTTCTGCTTTGCCCGTTAAAAAATTTCAACCATGAAATACACGGACAATAGTAACAAACCTATTATTTAACAGATGATTGGGGGCCTGAGCCCCCAATCACGTAATTTATTGAACATTACGACATTGACTGAAAATATCTAGACCCTTTTCGTAAACTGATGTTTTGACGTCCCAGATACCCAATACAGATGAGAAAATATTATCATGTGAGTAACGAGTATCAGCGGCTTTCTGCTGCAAACACGCCATATCAACGCCTTTCTCTTTGGTAAATCCAGGTGACATCCACACCTGCATAGGTACGCGGGTCTGATCATCCGGTGCAAACTTGTACGGTGTACCGTGCAGGTAAAGCCCCATAGCTCCCAGTGATTCACCATGATCGGAGACGTAGAGCAACGCGGTGTTGTACTTATCTTCGTAGGTTTTCAACTTGGCAATCATCTCTGCAATCACGAAATCCGTGTAGCGGATGGTGTTGTCATAGGTGTTGGTGAGCTCTTCATCTGTGCAGTTTTCAATATCACTGCGTGGACAGTCAGGGGTGAACTGACGATGAGCATCAGGATAGCGCTTGTAGTAGGTTGGGCCATGGCTACCTATCAGGTGGAAGCCAACCAGCTTATCCCCTTTCATTTGAGCAATTTCATTATCGAGGTCTTGAAGGACAACCTCGTCATAGCATGTATTTTTATCGCAGAATTTAGGGTGATCTTTTGGTTCGATTTCGATGTTAGGAACTCGGTCGCAGACACCTTTGCAGCCGCCATCGTTCTCCTTCCAAAAAATGGAGATCCCCGTTTTTTGCAACACATCTAGCAGGCCCTCGCTATTGCGAGCGCGATTATCATCAAACTCCTTTCTACCCATATTGGAGAACATGCAGGGAACGGATACAGCGGTTGCTGTCCCGCAGGAGCGGACATCATTGAAGGAGATCACGCCACCAGATTTACTGGTAAATGGATTGGTGTCTTTCTCGTAGCCATTCATCGAGAAATTTTTACCACGAGCAGTCTCACCAACAACCAGGAACATCAATGTTGGTTTGTCCTTTTTCGTAACCCGTGTGGCATCATCACCTAAAGTAACAAAAGGAATGGGCTCTGCCATATAGCGTCTATACAGGTACTTACTGGTGCTATACATGAAGTTAGCTGGAACGATTTCACGATTTAGAGTCTGATTGTTACGACCAATTGATGCGTAATCTTGGTAGTACAAGGCAGCAATTATCCCAACTATTACCAAAGAGAAAAACATAGATAACAATCGCTGGGCGATACCTTTGTACCAGGTAGATGCATACTCAATTTTCACAAAAAATATCAATGCTGCGGGTAACAAACCGGTCAAAATAACCCAGATTATTATTGGAGCGTTAACGTATGCAAAAGCTTCGCTTTGGTTTGTTTCAAATATATTCTGGATCATATCACCATCAAACAACACACGATATTTCATCATGGTGTAACTGGCGATAGAACCTGTAACAAACAGGAATGCAAAGAACGGCTTCATCAGAAAGCGGATCGAGAATGGCATGAAGACGAAGTTTAATGCAGCAACAAGTAGGAATGGGATTGAAACTACAAACCCTATTTTAAAGTGCTCGATGTTAGACAATATGTCATAGAAATGGAGCAGAACGGGCCAGTTCAGCAAAAATGCGAAGACTAAAGCCAATAGCAGTACAAATGGAACAACTTTTATTCTGACAGCTGAAAACATAATAATTACCTGTTAAACGTCTATTTCTATAAAAACCACTTCATTAAAATATCAACGATTCGCAACTCAATTATTCCGACATTGCTTAAAGATATCTAATTCTTGTTCGTAGATAGCCGTCTTCACATCCCATATTCCCAGGACAGAAAAAAATATGTTGTCATGAGAATAGCGATTGGCTGCGGCATTTTTCTGCAAACATTCCATATTCATGCCTTTTTCTGTGATGAAACCAGGTGACATCCACACCTGCATAGGAACACGGGTCTGATCATCCGGTGCAAACTTGTACGGTGTACCGTGTAGGTAAAGCCCTAATGCTCCCAGTGATTCACCATGATCGGAGACGTAGAGCAACGCGGTGTTGTACTTATCTTCGTAGGTTTTCAACTTGGCAATCATCTCTCCAATCACGAAATCGGTGTAGCGGATGGTGTTGTCATAGGTGTTGGTGAGCTCTTCATCTGTGCAGTTTTCAATATCACTGCGTGGACAGTCAGGGGTGAACTGACGATGAGCATCAGGGTAGCGCTTGTAGTAGGTTGGGCCATGGCTACCTATCAGGTGGAAGCCAACCAGCTTATCCCCTTTCATTTGAGCAATTTCACTGTCGAGCTCTTGAAGGACAACCTCGTCATAGCATGTGTTTTTATCGCAGAACTTTGGGTAATCCTTCGGTTTGATCTCGATGTTAGGAACTCGGTCGCAGACGCCTTTGCAGCCGCCATCGTTCTCCTTCCAAAAAATGGAGACCCCCGTTTTCTGCAACACATCTAACAAACCCTCGCTATTACGAGCGAGATTATCATCAAACTCCTTTCTCCCCATATTGGAAAACATGCAGGGGACAGATACAGCGGTTGCAGTCCCACACGAACGAACATCATTAAAGGAGATCACGCCACCAGATTTACTGGTAAATGGATTGGTGTCTTTCTCATAGCCATTCATCGAGAAATTTTTACCACGAGCGGTTTCACCAACGACCAGAAACATCAACGTGGGCTTACTTTGATTAGTATCCCGTTTTGCATCATCACCTAAAGTTGTAAATGGGATTGGTTCAGCAAGATAACGATTGTAAACGTATTTAACGGTACTATTAACGAAATTGGCTGGAACAATCTCACGCTGGAGGTTTGAATTGTTGCGCCCCACTGACACATAATCTTGATAGTATAGTGCTGCAATAACCGCAATCACTATAAGTGATGCAAACATCGATAGGGCACGAGTTAGAATCCCTTTGAACCATTTTTCCTCATATTCAATTTCAACAAAGAAAAGTAAAATGGCAGGGATAAAACCAGCAATAGTAACCCATCCTATAATTGGTAAGCTTAAATATGCTAACGCCTCATTTTGATTGGTTTCAAAAATATTCTGAATCATGTTTTGATCAAACAAGACTCTATACTTCATCATTGTGTAACTAACGATTGCACTAAGTGCGATAAGAAGTGCAAAAAAAGGCTTTATTAAATACCGTATCGAAAATGGAACAAATACAAAGTTAAGCGCTGCAACAAGCAATATTGGTAATGAAATGGCGAAACCAAACTTAAAATCTTCTAATTTGTAAAGGATTTCGTAAAAATGGAGAACTCCACGCCAGTTCAGCATAAATGCAAAATACAGTGCCAAAAAGAACATAAGCGGAACAATTTTTATTTTTATAAGGGAAGGCATACTTACTCCATTAATAGTCCAACAATCACTTTCTAACGAGACATCTTGTCTTTATGTTGAAAATGAATGGTAACAAAGCTGTACGTGAGCTTAAGCGGCATTTTGTCATTTACTGATAAAAATGCGATCTTAATCAAAAATGTCTTATCCGAAATGATACACAGCTAAAATTAAGGAAGTCTTAAGATGCGCTTCGTTCAGCTTTCTATCGCTTGAAAGCCAATAGCAAGACACCGCCAGCGATCATGCCAATGCCCAGCCATTCTCTGACCGATGGTCGTTCACCAAGGAAAGTGAAAGCAAAAATAGCAACCAGGACAAGGCTGAGCTTGTCTACTGGGGCAACCTTAAAAGCCTCACCAATCTTGAGTGCTCGAAAGTAACAGACCCAAGAAACGCCTGTTGCTAAACCTGACAGAGTAAGAAAAATCCAAGTCTTTGGTGTTAGACCAAAAGGATTGGCCCACTTCCCTGTGTAAGCAATACCTGATTACCTTAACCATCCCCTCATATGAGCGAGGCGTGGCGCGGCTTCTGAGGTATGATCGCCATCCTTGACCAGCTAATACCCAACAGACTATCCCCATGTTTAACCACGAACTAATCCTCAACCACATCGACGATATATTTGGACAAGACATGCATGCCAAGCGTGTTCTTTCCCTCGCCAATGCTACCCTCGGGGTTATCGAGTCAGGTTCACTGGGGCGTTGTTGATCAAATCCGTCGCTGGATGGCCGTTCCCCAACCCGTTGATACCACTCAATTCACTGGCTGGCGAACAGGCATACCAAGCCCTATCAGCTTGTTCATCACCTTCACGCCAGCCCCCGGTGTCAGAATAGTTGTCGCCTAATCTGAATAATCTAAATGTGAAGACCGGGGGCGGATAAAGAGTGTCGAATGGCTCGTTATTCAAGTGAGCGCAAGGCTGCTGCATATTCCGGTCGAAAATGAACACCTATTCCGGTTTAAAATGAACGCTGATTCCGGCTTGCGTGTACACCGATTCCGGACACCTCAGAGCACGTACTCTGATGTCAGATGAACCGTCCTGTTCCAACGTCTTGGATCCACAACTGCCGCGCTGCGCTTGGCTGCTGGCTTGTTCAGTGAGTCGAAAAGATGCCTCCCCTCAAAGCCCAGCTTCTGCTCGAAGAATCCCTGTCCGCATACTTTCCGGAAATGGTGTTCACAGATTCCGGAATCACTGTTCAACTTCACCGGAATACGCAGCTGCTTTGCTCAAGAAGCTGCTGCCGCCCATCAATATGTCGGTGGCCGAGTTGGCTCGGCAGGAAAACATCAGCGAGGTCACTCTGTATAATTGGCGCAAACACGCCAAAGACGGAGGGTCTCCTGTGCCCGGGGACAACAAACTGACCGATGAATGGCCCGCCGAGGCCAAGTTCGCCGTCGTGCTGGAAACCGCTGCGCTTTCCGAGATTGAACTCAGTGAGTACTGCCGCCGTAAGGGTCTCTATCCCGAGCAAGTCCAGCAATGGCGCCAAGCCTGTATTCTGGGCCAGCAATCCGCTCGTACCTTACAACAGGCGGAGAAGGCACAGGCCAAAGCGGACAAGAAGCGTATCCGGCAACTGGAGCAAGAGCTGCGGCGCAAAGACAAGGCCCTGGCCGAGGCGGCAGCTCTGCTGATATTGCAAAAAAAGCTCGATGCCTACTGGAGCAACGTCGACGAGGACAACTGACCTCGTTGCCAGAGCGGCAGCAATACGTTGCATGGTGGCGCGAAGCGCTTGAAGCTGGCGCCCGCAAGCATCCTGCGGCCGAGGTGTTGGGGCTGAGTCTGCGCACGCTCCAGCGCTGGTTGGCCGGGCCTGAGCTGAGTGCCGATAGGCGACCGGATGCGGTTCGTTCCATACCTGCTCATGCATTGAGCCCAGAGGAGCGGCAGGCCGTGCTGGACGTCTGCAATAGCCAGGAGTTCGCCTCGTTGCCGCCGAGTCAAATTGTGCCACGGCTGGCCGACCAGGGGCGCTACTTGGCCAGTGAGGTATCCTGATTTTCACAGACAGTCCCGATTGTTACGATGAGACAATCGGGGGTATTGAATGAAATCGAGAGAACACTATTCACCAGAGTTTCGGGCAGAGGCGGTTCGACTGGTGTTGGAGCAAGGCCTTGGCCAAGCTGAAGCCGCCAGAAGGTTGGGTATTGCCAAAGGCACACTGAGCAACTGGGTGGTCGCAGCCAAAGGAGGAAAGGATACATCGGCCATTCCCGGAGCGCGTTCTGTCGCCGAGCTGGAGGCTGAAGTGGCCCGGCTACGCAAAGCTCTCGCACAAGCCAACATGGAGCGCGACATCATAAAAAAGGCCGCCGCGTACTTTGCTCAGGAGTCACTGCCAAGTACGCGTGGATAGCCAACCAACAGGACATCTATCCCATTTCCGTTATCTGTCGTGTGCTGGAGGTCTCTCGTGCGGGCTTCTACCACTGGCGCCAGCGTCCACCGTCACAGCGCCAACAAGAAGATGAACGACTCAAGGTCGCCATTCGGGCTGCTCACAGCAAGACGCGCCAGACCTATGGCGCATCGCGTTTACAAGCTGAGTTGGCCGCCAAAGGATTTTACGCTGGGCGGGACCGGATTGGGCGATTGCGCCGTGAAATGGGGTTGTCTTGCAAACAAAAGCGCAAATTCAAGGCGACAACCCATTCTGCTCATTCCCTGCCCGTGGCGAAGAATCTCCTTGGTCAGGTCTTTGCGCCGACGAAGCCCAACGAAGTCTGGACCGGTGATATCACCTATATCGCCACCGACGAAGGCTGGCTTTATCTGGCTGGTCTCAAGGATGTGTTTACCTGTGAGATAGTGGGTTATGCGATGGGAGAGCGAATGACCACCGGGTTGGTCAGTCAGGCGCTGTTTCGGGCTGTGCAGCAGAAGAGGCCACCCGTTGGGCTTATTCATCACACAGACCGGGGCAGTCAGTACTGTGCCAAGGCTTACCGGGCTCTCCAGGTACAATTTGGCATGCAGACCTCCATGTCACGCAAGGGGAACTGCTTCGACAATGCCCCGATAGAAAGCTTCTGGGGGTCTCTTAAAAATGAACTGGTTCACCACCATAGATTCGAGACGAGAGCGGAGGCCAAGGCAGCGATTCAGGAATACATAGAGATTTTTTACAACCGCCAGCGTCGGCATTCACGACTTGGCAATGTCAGCCCGGCGGAGTTTAACAAGAGGTATTGGAGAACTGCTCAGGCTGCTTGATCCGGGACTGTCCGATCTTGTCAGGACACCTCAATGCGTCTGTTTGCCCGGTTATCCCTGGATAGCGCCTTGCCGGACCGCACCACCATCATGAATTTCCGCCACCTGCTGGAGCAGCATCAACTGGCCCGCCAATTGTTCAAGACCATCAATCGCTGGCTGGCCGAAGCTGGCGTCATGATGACTCAAGGCACCTTGGTCGATGCCACCATCATTGAGGCTCCCAGCTCGACCAAGAACAAAGAGCAGCAACGCGATCCGCAGATGCATCAGACCAAGAAAGGCAATCAGTGGCACTTTGGCATGAAGGCCCACATTGGTGTCGATGCCAAGAGTGGCCTGACCCACAGCCTAGTCACCACCGCGGCCAACGAGCATG
>NZ_JBFODK010000004.1:0-144063 GCF_040908275.1 Aeromonas sp. R4-3 | reverse complement strand
GGGCTCAAGGTCGGGCGGGACAGGCTGTTTCAGATATTGGCCGAGCACCGCCTGCTGGTGCAGCCCAGGCGGGCGTATCACAAGACCACCCACAGCTTTCACCGTTTCTACCGTCATCCCAACTTGCTCAAGGCAGGGCCGGAGCTGGTCACGCCGGTGGCTCCGGAGCAAGTCTGGGTCGCCGACATCACCTATCTGCCAGCCAGGAGCGGGCCGCTGTACCTGAGCCTGGTGACGGATGCCTACTCACGCAAGATAGTGCGTCATCACGTGCACGAAGGGATGCACGCCGAGTCGGTGGCGATGGCGTTCAGACAAGCGCTGAAGCAACGGCGTGGCGGCGGGGAGCTAATCCATCACTCAGACCGCGGGGTGCAGTATTGCTCGGGTCTGTATCAGTCATTGCATGAGCGGCATGGTGTGCGGTGCTCGATGACGGATGGTTATGACTGTTACCAGAATGCGTTGGCGGAGCGGGTGAACGGAATTTTGAAAGGAGAGTTGCTGCTGCAAAGCCCGCAGGACCTGGCGCAAGCGCGGGAGATGGTGCGTGAGGCGGTGGATATTTACAACCTGGAGCGACCGCATCATGCGTTGAAATACAGAACCCCCGATGCGGTGCATCGGGGGTTCTGAGTCACGTGAAGCTAGACAAAAATGTGTAAACCTATTTCAGGACTAGACAGCGGATACCTTGTGTCGATCGCGCGGTACAGATGAGCCAAGCGATTGAATGAATGGTGCGTTTCGTGATCTTGCGAGGGGTGGTTGCGGTGCAGACAGGATAGAATCAGCCGCAAACGGGCCTGTTAGCCCAAACGCCGATTGGACAGATTTAGGTGATGAGAGCAGTAAAATGGGTGGTCAGCTGTTGCCTGATGCTGGTGTGCGCCCTGGCGCTGGCGGCAGAGCCCCCGGTCAAGAAGAGCCGCAACGGCATCTGCCACCCCCAGGGTGGCACCTACTACGGCCGCACCAAGCATTATGTTCCCTACGACAGCATGCAGGCCTGTCTCGACAGCGGGGGCCGTGCACCCAAACGTTGAGCCAGACCCCAGGGCCTGCGCGGGTGTCTCCCTTACCGGGCTTGCAGGGTAAAGAAGGCTAGGGTGGTCTTTTTCCCGCACTCGAAGCGGATGCTCTCCTCGCCCTTGACCACCAGGGTCTCGTTGATGGCCACGGCCTGGCCTGCCACCGTCAGCTGGCCGCTCAGCAGGTGGCAGAGGTAGGTCTTGTCCGCCTCCAGGGTGAGGGTCAGGGGGAAGGGCACATTGAGCACCCGCACGTTGGCGCTGATGCGCGCGGGATCGTAGATGAGCCCCAGATCCGTCACCTCCTTTTTCAGCAGCTCGCAGTGGGTCTCGTCATCCCCGCTGAAATGGGCCGCCTCGAAGGTGGCATAGGGGTGGCCGTTGAGCACGAAACCGGCGCCGCTGACGGGCAGCAGGATGCGCTGATAGCCGGGAAACTTGGAGAAGGGGCCCGCCGCCTTGATGGGGGCCGAGCTCAGCCGGTAGTCAAAGTCGAGTTTTTCCAGGCTCGATCCCGGGGGGGAGACCAGGATCTGGGCCGTGGTGCCCTGCTTGTTTTTCCAGGGCATCTTCAGCTGGTCAGACTCTTTAATCAGGGTGATCACGTTGGCGCCTCGGCGAGGAGTGGGGAGAGTGAGGCCAAGTGATACCATCCCGCAGGCCCGCCCACAAGGCGTGGGGGCCTGGGGGCGGGCCGACTGCCCAGAATGTCGCCACTGCGGCCCCTGACCCTGACGGGCCCCCGGATGGGGTGCTCAAGATATCGCCGGTCGGCGGGGGGATGGCAGGCCAAAGGTCGAGGCTGTGATCCTGACGCTGTTAAACGGGCCCGAGGTCGCTACACTGGCACTTCTGCCGTATGGAGGCCCCATGACCCACAAGATCATTCTGGATACCGATCCCGGTATCGACGACGCCATGGCAATACTCTTTGCCGAAGCCCACCCCGCCATCGACTTGCTCGCCATCACCACAGTGTTTGGCAACGCCACCATAGAGAACGGGACCCGCAACGCCCTCTGGCTCAAGCAGAAATACGGCATGAAGGCAGAGGTAGCCCAGGGCGCCGCCGCGCCACTGCTGCGCGATCCCGTGGGGCCGACGACTGTGGTGCACGGCCCGAGCGGGCTGGGTGACGTGGAGGCGGGGGAGGTGACCCTGACCCCGGATCCCCGCCCGGCCTGGCAATACATAGTCGAGACGCTGAAGGCCAACCCCGGCGAGATCACCTTGGTGACAATCGGGCCGCTCACCAACCTGGCGCTGGCGCTCGAGGCTGCCCCCGAGATCACCGCGCTGGTGAAGCAGGTGGTGGTGATGGGAGGCGCCTTTGGCGTCAACGGCCATCGCGGCAACGTGACCCCCTATGCCGAGGCCAACATTCACGACGATCCCGAGGCGGCCGATCGGGTGTTCACCGCCCCCTGGCCCGTGGTGATCATAGGGCTGGATGTGACCCAGCAGAGCTTCTTCAGCAGCGCCTACCTGGATGCGCTACGGGACGATGCCGGTGAGCCCGGTCGCTTCCTGTGGGCGGTGAGCCGCTTCTACCTGCGTTTCTATTCCGAGCGCATCGGCCTCAATGGCTGCCACGTGCACGATCCGTCCGCCATCGCCTATGTGATCGATCCCGAGCTGTTCACCCTGCGGGAGGGCCCGGTGCGGGTCATCGACCATGGCCCCGCCATAGGCCACACCCTGCAGAAGTTCGACGGCAAGTCCCATCCCCACGATGAGTGGGCTGACTACCCGGCCCAGCGGGTCGGGGTGGCGGTGCGGGATCAAGCCCTGCTGGCGCTCTATCGCGACACCCTGGTGGCCTGGGGCAAGGATTGCTGACTCGGGGATGGGCAAAACGTGATGTCCGCCCACTCCTCGCCGGCCGTCGCCACATATACTGACGCACATCGAGGCTGGCAAAGGGAGAGAGAGATGGCCTGGTTGTCGTTGTTGGTGGCAGTCGCCCTGATCGGGTGGTTGATGACCCTGGGGCGCGGCGCCCTGTTCGAGATCCGGCTTGCCCCTGGCAAGGTGCAGGTGAAGCGAGGCTCTGTGCCGCCGCGCTTCCTGGCCCAGGCCAAACAGATCCTGCAGCAGGAGCCGGTGCGAGGGCGCATCCTGGGTCAGCGCGATGGCAACGGGGTCAGGCTCGTCTTCTCCCGCTCCATCCCGGAGCCCGTGGCCCAGCGCCTGCGCAACGTCTTTCCTTACGGGGACTATAGAGGTGCGGCCCAGACCCCGGATGGGCGTCATTCTCGCTGACCGCGTTCTCTTGACGCTGTCGTTCACTTCCGGCGCCGGGCACTTTGCCCGGCGTTTTCATTTCCCATAAGCCCTGGACAGGCCGCCGTTATCAGCGCGGCCCTTGCAAGGGCTTCATCACCTCTATCAGAAAGTCGATGAAGGCGCGGGTCTGGGGCTTCAAGAAGCGGCCGCCCCTAAACACCGCATGGATCTCGTCATGACGATCCTCGTACGGGGAAGCCAGCCACTCGGGCAGCAGGGGTTGCAATGTGCCGTTGTCCAGCCCCTGCTGCACCATCCAGCTCGACAGCAGCAGTATGCCGGAGCCCGCCTCGGCCGCGCACAGCAGCGGCGTGCCGCCGACCGAGGCGAGGTTGCCCCGCACCGGGACTTTGTGCCGCTGGGCCCCTTGCCGGAAATACCAGTGCTGGCGCTGACGGCCATGGCCGCGGATCAGGCAGTTGTGGTGCGCCAGTTCATCGGGATGGGCGGGCTCGCCGTGGCGGGCCAGATAGGCGGGGGAGGCGACCAGCAGGGTCCGGTTGGTGAGCAGGTGGCGGCTATGCAGACCGCTGTCCACTGGGCGTCCGACGCGCACCGCCACGTCCACGTTTTCAGCGTCGAGATCCACCAGCCGGTTGTCGAGCTCGATCTCGAGTCGCACCCCGGGGTAGCGGGCCAGGAAGGCCGGCAGGCGCGGCGCCAGCCAGCTGGTTCCGAAGCTCTCGAACACCGAGACCCGCAGCGGGCCCTCTGGTGCCACCGGCAGGGGTTGCAGGGATTGCACCAGCTGATCGGCCTCCTCCAGCAGGCGCACCGAGCGGGCAAGGAAGTACTCCCCCTGCTCGGTCAGCACCAGCTGGCGGGTGCTGCGCTTGAACAGCGGGATCCCCAGCTGTTGCTCCAGCGCATCTATGGTGCGGGTCACCGAGGAGGGGGCCAGGTTGAGGGCACGGGCGGCCCGGGAGAAACTCCCCGACTCCACCACCTGAGCCAGGATACGGACGCGATCCAGCATGGGAGCACCTTTGCGGTAAATGCAAAACTGTTGGAGCTTGTGGCGGTATTCTATCCATGGATGAAAGCGTGAACAATGTGCTCATCGCCCATGGGGCGCTCATCCAAGGAGTATTGCCATGTCAGAACGTATCCAGCTTGCCAGCCAGGTGCCCGCCGCCATCTCGGCCATGATGGGCCTCGAGTCCTATCTCGGCGGGACCGACATTCCGCTGTCGCTCAAGGAGCTCATCAAGTTGCGGGCCTCCATGCTCAACGGTTGCGCCTACTGCATCGAGATGCACGCCGAGGTGGCGATGAAGCAGGGGGAGAGCCCCCAGCGCTTGCTGGCGCTGTCCGCCTGGCGCGAATCCCCGCTGTTTGATGCGCGGGAGCGGGCGGTGCTGGCCCTGACCGACGAGGTGACTCTGATAGCCGAAAACGGGCTCACCGAGGAGACCTACCAGCAGGCCCTGGCCCTGCTGGGGGAAACCCTGCTGGCCCAGTGCCTGATGCAGGTGGTCACCATCAACGCCTGGAACCGCATCGCAGTGGCGACCCGGATGGAGCATAAACACCCCTGAGGGAGACCCTCCGGTGGGGAGTCGTCTTAAACGGGCCTATCCGAGGCCCGTTTTTCATGGTGGGTCTCAGACAGAGCAGCTCTTTCTGCGCTTCCGTCGGCCTCGGGAAGTTAATCATACATTCGTTTGATTAATTATTTTTTTATTCCCTCTCGGAATATACGCATCCAGATCAAGGAATGGAGAGGGCACCTGTGCATCAAGTGAGGTCTGAATGGCTCTTTTTTGTCCTGTTTTTCCCTCAAAAAATAAGGGTAATGGACCTGGTTGATTAATTGGTGAACGATTTTGGCGGGGAGATAAATTAACGGGAGATGAATCGAAGGTCTGTGAATTTAATAAATTGGTCGCTGTCAAGCGATTAACATCTGATACCTGTTTTCACCACCCTTGGAACATTTTTGGGATTAATTTTTCATGTTGTTCACATGCCGGTCTGATGCAATAAAATGCGGCATTTTTATTATACCAATAAGCCTTGAAACGATGAGGACATTGCATGAGACCTTTTGAAGTAAAGAGGGGCTTGGGCGCTTTGCTGTTGATGGCAACCGCTGGCTTGCTGAGTGGCTGCGACATGGCTCTGATGAGCCCCAAGGGGCAGGTTGGTCTGGAGCAGAAGTCACTGATATTGACCGCACTCGGGTTGATGTTAATCGTGGTGATTCCTGTGATTATTATGACGGTGGCATTTGCTCGTAAATACAGAGCATCCAATACCACTGCCAAATACACCCCGGATTGGTCCCACTCCAACAAGATTGAAGCGGTCGTCTGGACCGTGCCCGTCATTATTGTTGCCATCCTGGCGGTGATTACCTGGAAAACCTCCCACTCCCTCGATCCCTACAAGCCGTTGGAATCTGACGTCAAGCCGATCCAGGTCGATGTGATTTCGCTGGATTGGAAGTGGCTGTTCGTCTATCCGGAGCTGGGTATCGCCTCGGTCAACGAGCTGGCCTTCCCGGTCAACACCCCGATCAACTTCCGGGTGACCTCAGACACTGTGATGAACTCCTTCTTCATCCCCCAGCTGGGCGGTCAGATCTACGCCATGGCCGGGATGCAGACCAAGCTGCACCTGATTGCCAACGAGGCGGGTCAGTACAAGGGGATCTCCGGCAGTTACAGCGGTGCCGGTTTCTCTGGCATGAAGTTCAAGGCGATTGCCACCCAGGACCAGGCCGGTTTCGATGCCTGGGTCGCCAAGGTGAAACAGTCTCCCAAGATGCTGAGCACCATGGGTGAGTTCGATGCCCTGGCCAAGAAGAGCGAAAACCACCCGGTTGAGTACTTCGCCAGCGCCGATCCCAAGCTGTTCGTCAACGTGATCAACAAGTTCATGGGCGGCATGTCCCATGGCGGCCATGACGCTGCAAAAGACGGCGCCATGGACCACGAGGCCATGAACCATGACGCTGCAAAAGACGGCGCCATGGACCACAAGGCCATGAACCATGAGTCTGCAAAAGAAGGGAGCATGGACCACAAGGCCATGAACCATGACGCTGCGAACGAAGAGACCATGGACCACGCGGCCATGAGTCATGACGAGCATGCCGGACACATGGCCACGTCTATGGCTGACAAGAGTGTGAAAGCAGGATCCGAGGAATAATCGATGTTTGGAAAATTGACACTCGAGGCTGTTCCGTACCATGAACCCATCATCATGGTCACGATAGCCGGTATCATCTTGGGTGGGCTGGCGATTGCCGGTCTCATCACTTATTACAGCAAGTGGCAATATCTGTGGAAAGAGTGGTTCACCTCGGTGGACCACAAGCGCCTCGGTATCATGTATCTCATCCTGGGCATGGTCATGCTGCTGCGCGGCTTCGCCGATGCGGTCATGATGCGTGGTCAGCAGGTCATGGCCTCCGCCGGTAGCGAAGGCTACCTGAACGCACACCACTACGACCAGATCTTCACCGCCCACGGCGTCATCATGATCTTCTTCGTGGCCATGCCGCTGGTGATCGGCCTGATGAACATCGTAGTGCCGCTGCAGATCGGTGCCCGTGACGTCGCCTTCCCCTTCTTGAACAACCTGAGCTTCTGGTTTACCGCCGCGGCCGTGGTGCTGATCAACGTCTCCCTCGGGGTCGGTGAATTCGCCCAGACCGGCTGGCTGGCCTATCCGCCCTTGTCGGGGCTGGAGTTCAGTCCCGGGGTCGGGGTCGATTACTGGATCTGGAGTCTGCAGATCTCGGGTCTGGGTACCCTGCTGACCGGTGTCAACTTCTTTGCCACCATCATCCGGATGCGTGCCCCCGGCATGACCATGATGCGTCTGCCGGTGTTCACCTGGACCGCCCTGTGCGCCAACATCCTGATCATCGCCTCCTTCCCGATCCTGACCGTCACCATCGCCCTGCTGACCGCAGACCGCTACCTGGGTACCCATTTCTTTACCAATGACATGGGTGGCAACATGATGATGTACATCAACCTGATCTGGGCCTGGGGTCACCCCGAGGTGTATATCCTGGTGCTGCCGGTGTTCGGGATCTTCTCCGAAATCGTGGCGACCTTCTGCAAGAAGAAGCTGTTCGGCTACACCTCTCTGGTGTGGGCCACCGTGGCCATCACAGTGCTCTCCTTCGTGGTCTGGCTGCACCACTTCTTCACCATGGGGTCTGGCGCCAACGTGAATGCCTTCTTCGGCATCACCACCATGATCATCTCCATCCCGACCGGGGTGAAGATCTTCAACTGGCTGTTCACCATGTACCGCGGTCGCATCGAGTTCAGCTCCCCCATGCTGTGGACCGTCGGTTTCATCATCACCTTCACCGTGGGTGGCATGACGGGGGTACTGCTCTCCGTGCCGGCCGCCAACTTCGTGCTGCACAACAGCCTGTTCCTGATCGCCCACTTCCACAACGTCATCATCGGCGGCGTGGTGTTCGGTTGCTTCGCCGGTATCACCTACTGGTTCCCGAAGGCATTCGGCTTCAAGCTGGATGACGTCTGGGGCAAGCGTGCCTTCTGGTTCTGGATCACCGGTTTCTTCGTGGCCTTCATGCCGCTCTACGTGCTGGGCTTCATGGGCATGACCCGTCGTGTCAGCCAGAACATAGATCCCGAGTTCCACGGCTGGCTGGTGGTTGCCGCCTGCGGCGCCGGCCTCATCGCCATCGGCGTCTTGTGCCAGCTGATCCAGGTCGTGGTCAGTATCCGTGACCGCGAGAAGAACCGTGACTGGACCGGCGATCCCTGGGGTGGCCGTACCCTGGAGTGGGCCACCTCCTCTCCGCCCCCCTTCTACAACTTCGCCATCGAGCCCAAGGTGACCGGTCTGGACGCCTTCTGGGAAGCGAAAGAGGACGGCAGCGCCTATCGCCAGCCGGCCAAGTACGCCCCCATCCACATGCCGAAGAACTCAGGTGCCGGTGTCATCATCGCCGCCTTCAGCGTGGTGTTTGGCTTTGCCATGATCTGGCACATCTGGTGGATGGCCATCGCCGGCTTCGTCGGCATGATCGCCACCTGGATCATCCACAGCTTCAACGACGATGTGGACTACTACGTACAGGTTGACGAAATCGAGCGCATCGAAGGTCAGCATTTCGACAATATCAACAAGGTGGCTTAACTCCATGGCGACTGACGTTCTACATCACTCTCATGGTGCCCATGAGGATGGGCACCATGATGCCGGCGCCACCAAGGTGTTCGGCTTCTGGATCTACCTGATGAGCGACTGCATCCTGTTTGCGACCCTGTTCGCAACCTATGCAGTCCTGGTCAACGGCACCGCCGGCGGCCCCGCCGGCAAGGACATCTTCGAACTGCCGTTCGTGTTCGCCGAAACCATGCTGCTGCTGCTGAGCTCCATCACCTTCGGGTTCGGCATGCTGGCCATGAACAAGAACAAGGTCTCTGCGGTCAACACCTGGCTGCTGGTCACCTTCATTCTTGGCGCCGGCTTCATCGCCATGGAGATCTACGAGTTCCATCATCTGATCGTCAATGATGCGGGCCCGGATCGCAGCGGCTTCCTGTCCGCCTTCTTCACCCTGGTCGGTACCCACGGTATCCACGTGACCAGCGGCCTTATCTGGATCATCGTGATGATGGTACTGATCAGCAAGAAGGGGCTGACCGAGCGCAACCGCACGCGCCTGATGTGCCTGAGCCTGTTCTGGCACTTCCTGGACGTGGTGTGGATCTGCGTCTTCACCGTGGTTTATCTGATGGGGGTCATGTAAATGAGTCATTCTGTTGACAATCACGGCGCCAGCCACGGCAGCGTCAAGTCCTACATGACCGGCTTCGTGCTGTCACTCATCCTGACCGCGATCCCGTTCTGGATGGTGATGGACGGCTCCGCCTCCCATGCCATGGTGCTCGGCACCGTAGTGGCCATGGCGGTGGTGCAGATCTTCGTGCACCTGATCTACTTCCTGCACATGAACACCTCCTCCGAGGAGCGGTGGAACCTGGTGGCACTGGTCTTTACCGTGCTCATCATCGCCATCGTGGTCGTGGGCTCCCTGTGGATCATGTACAACCTCAACATCAACATGATGGTTCACTGAGCGGCTTGATGTGATGATGAAGCAATACCTGCAAGTGACCAAGCCGGGCATCATCTTCGGTAACCTCATCTCGGTTATCGGCGGCTTCCTGCTGGCCTCGAAGGGGAGCCTGGATGTGCCCCTGTTCATCCTGACCATGGCGGGGGTGTCACTGGTGGTCGCCTCCGGTTGTGTGTTCAACAACTACATCGACCGGGACATCGACTGCATCATGGAGCGTACCAAGAACCGCGCCCTGGTGAGGGGGCTCATCGCCCCCGGTGTGTCGCTCTGGTATGCGAGCGCGCTGGGCGTTGCGGGCATTGCACTGCTCTACTTTGCGGCCAATCCGTTGGCCGCCTTGCTGGCGGTGCTGGGCTTCCTGGTCTATGTGGGGGTCTACAGCCTCTACATGAAGCGTCATTCTGTCTATGGCACCCTGGTCGGCAGCCTCTCCGGCGCCGCGCCACCCGTCATCGGCTATTGCGCGGTGAGCGGCCAGTTCGACACCGGTGCGCTTATCCTGCTGGCGATCTTCAGCCTGTGGCAGATGCCGCACTCCTATGCGATTGCCATCTTCCGCTTCAAGGATTACCAGGCCGCCAACATCCCTGTGTTGCCGGTGGTGAAGGGGATATCTGTGGCCAAGCACCACATCACCCTCTACATACTGGCCTTCATGGTGCCGACCCTGATGCTGTTCCTCGGCGGCTACGCCGGTTACAAGTACCTGATAGTCGCCACCGCGGTGAGCGTCTGGTGGCTGGGGATGGCGCTGTCTGGCTACAAGGCGGCGGTGGATGACTCCCTCTGGGCCCGCAAGCTGTTCATGTTCTCCATCGTCACAATTACTTGCCTGAGCGTGATGATGTCGGTGGACTTCCAGCCGGACGCAACACCCGTGCTGGTGAGCATGCTGCCTTGAGTCACTGTGATATGACGCAGGAAAATCAATAGAATCCAGAGCCGGGAACCTTCCCGGCTCTGTTATTATGTGGCCCGCCCCACGGGGCGCATTGTCGGCTTTTTCGGGTGCGGCGTGCCTTGTCATCCGCCCCTTTGTGTCTCCTCTCTCTGACCTATCGAGGCCATCATGAATGATTTCACCATGACGAGGGGCGAGCGCCGCGCGACCTGGGCGCTCGGCTCCGTCTTCTCGTTGCGCATGCTCGGCATGTTTATGGTCCTGCCGGTGCTGACCACCTACGGCATGTCCCTGGCGGGCGCCTCAGAGGCGCTGATTGGTCTTGCCATCGGCATCTACGGCATGACCCAGGCCCTGTTCCAGATCCCCTTCGGACTGCTCTCCGATCGCATCGGCCGCAAACCCCTCATCGTCGGCGGCCTGCTGATGTTTGCCCTCGGTAGCGTCATCGCCGCCCTGAGCGACTCCATCTGGGGGGTCATCGTCGGCCGCGCCCTGCAGGGGAGCGGCGCCATCTCCGCCGCCGTCATGGCACTCTTGTCTGATCTCACCCGGGAGCAGAACCGCACCAAGGCCATGGCCTTCATCGGGGTGAGTTTTGGCATCACCTTCGCCATTGCCATGGTGACAGGCCCCCTGATCACCCAGGCGGTGGGGTTATCCGGCCTCTTCTGGCTCATCGCCCTGCTGGCGCTGGCGGCCATCGCCATGGTGATCTGGGTGGTGCCGACCCCGGCGGCCCACCTGCAAAATCGCGAGTCCGCCATGGTGCGCGGCGGTTTTCGCACCGTGCTCACCAATGGGCGTCTGCTCAAGCTCAACCTCGGCATCCTCTGCGTCCACACCCTGCTGATGTCGAGCTTCGTGGCGCTGCCGCCCCTGCTCGAACAAGCAGGCCTGGCCCGGGAGTACCAGTGGCAGGCCTATCTGGTCACCATGTTGATCGCCTTCGTGAGCGTGGTGCCCTTCATCATCTATGCCGAGAAGCACCGCCAGATGAAGCGGGTGTTCCAGGCCTGCGTACTGGTGATGCTGGTTGCCGAGCTGGTGCTGTGGCAGGCAGGCCTGCAGCTGTGGGGCCTGCTGCTGGGGCTGCAACTCTTCTTCGTCGGCTTCAACGTGATGGAGGCGCTGCTGCCGTCGCTCATCAGCAAGGAGTCGCCGCCGGGTTACAAGGGCACCGCCATGGGGGTCTACTCCACCAGCCAGTTCCTCGGCGTCGCCATCGGCGGCAGCCTGGGGGGGCTGCTCTACAGCCTGGGGGGCGGCCCTCTGGTGTTTGGCGGCTGCGCCCTGCTTGCCCTGCTCTGGTTTGGGGTCAGCCTCACCATGGCCGAGCCTCCCTACGTCAGCAGCCTGCGCATAGTGCTGCCGGAAGGGGTGGCCGCGACTCCCGCCCTGGAGCAGCGGATCCGCGCCTGCGAGGGGGTGAGCGACGTGCTGCTGGTGCCTGAGGAGCACTCTCTCTACGTGAAGGTGGACAGCAAGCGCCTGACCCGCAGCGATCTGGAGCGGCTGGTGGCCCTCTGAGGGCAGCCAGGGGCGCGGCTGCTATGCTGAGATCCTCAATCACAGGAGGAAAGGCTCATGTCATATGTGGACGGATTCGTGATCGCCGTGCCCACGGTCAACAAGCAGGCCCTGATCGACCATGCGGGGCTATTTGACCCCATCTTTCTCGAATATGGGGCCACCCGGGTGCTGGAGTGCTGGGGGGATGACGTGCCCCACGGCAAGCAGACCGACTTTTACCGCGCGGTGGCGGCCAAGGAGGACGAAAGCGTGGTCTTCTCCTGGGTGGAGTGGCCGAGCAAGGCGGTGCGTGACGAGGCCATGACCAAGATGATGCAGGACCCCAGGATGGATCCGGCCAGCCCCATGCACCAGACCATGCCCTTCGATGGCGCCCGCATGATCTTCGGAGGCTTCACCACAGTGCTGGAGCTCAAGGGTTGAGGGGCCGCCAGAGCCAAAAGCCCGACTGGTCTTTGAGGGCTTCACCATTGTGGCTGGAGCTCAAGGGCTGAAACCCCGCCAGCGACGCCTAGGTCCGTCAGATGATGAAAAAGCCCGCCATTTGGCGGGCTTTTTGTTGGGTCGGGGAGGGGATCAGCGCTCCAGCAGGGGGGCCGAGCGGTAACTCCAGAGGCCATAGGTGCGCAGGGCGTCGCGGTAGATGCCGAGCAGCTCCTCCGGGCTCGCCTTGGCGAGGGCCGAGAGGGGCTTGTCCGGGTAGGCGACGCTGTCGATGCGGATATTGGCCGGGCCGCTCTGCCAGCAGGCTATTTCCAGCAGGGTCTGGCCCCGGCGCACGTGGCTCGCCGAGCTCACCAGGGTGGCGTACTCAATCTCGTGGCGGGCGAGGGCATAGCCGCTGTAGAGGGCGTTCTCCACCGTGCTGGTGGCGTAGTTCTCCTCGATGATGCGGGAGCGGTCGATGCCCTTCTTCGCCAGCCAGTCCGCCATCAGCTTGCCCTCGGTCTGGCGGTTCTGGGGCACGCCGCCGGTCAGTATGATGAGGGCCGCCGGGTTGGCCTGGGCCAGGGCGCGGGTGGTCTCGAGGCGCCCCAGCAGGATCTCGTGCATGCTGCCGTCGGGGTTGAGGGCATAGCCCAGGGTGACGATGGCCTGTCGCCCCTTCTTCTCGCCGCGCCCCTGGCGCTCCTTGAGGGGGGTGGCAACCACCCGGTCGACGGTGTCGAACAGCCGCTGCAGATCGGCGGCCCGACCGGCATTGAGCTCGCCGACCCGCTTGACGTAGCCATCGGATTTGGCCTGGTTGCCCTTGAAGCGCTGCCAGGTGGCCAGATAGGTGTTGAGATCCAGATCGTCCGGCGCCGTGCTGAGGGCCTGCTCGAACAGGGCGATGGCCCTGTCCACGTTGCCGTTGTAGATCTGGGCGTTGGCCGCCGAGATGAGCAGGTCGGTGCGGTAGGGTTCGAGCTGGTGGGCCTGCAGCAGGAGCTCGGTGACCTGCTGCATGTTGCTCGGCATCTTGGCGGTGAAACCGGCATCGGAGACCCGGGCGGGGGAGTGGAAGATGCGGGCGGCATCCGCCAGCAGCTGATCCACTACCTGGCGTTTGCTGATGTACTGGTCGTAATTTTGCTCCTTTTGCAGGGAGCGCACCGGGGCGGCCCAGGCATCGGAGGCGGTGACCACCGGCAGCGCCAGCAGGCTGGCCAGGGTCAGGGCAATCGCAGTTTTCTTCATCATGGCGTTCCACCTAGGGGGAGGGGCGCTATGCCATGGCATGCTCCCCTGGAGCCTTTTTCAATTAAAACAGGCGCTTGGTAATTGCCTACTCTACTCCTTTCCTGATGAAAAAAACGTGAACCGCTTCGGTTATCCCGGTCACCCCCTAGCGCAGACCCAGACGCTCGTGGAGAAACCCCAGCCAGGCCTCCACCTTGGCGGGCAGGTGACGGCGCTTCGGATAGAGGCACCAGATGCCGTGCTCGGGCAGGGCGTGGTCTGGCAGCAGGGGCACCAGCCGACCGGTGGCGAGATCCCGCTCCACGATAAAGTCCGGCATGTTGCCTATGCCGAGCCCCGCCAGCAGCGCCGTGTGGATGGCGTCGCTGTTGTTGACCTCGAAATTGCCCCGCGGGGTGATGGCCACCTCCCCCTCGGGGCCTTGCAGCCGCCACTGGGTGCCGCCGCGAAACAGGGAGTAGAAGAGGCAGTTGTGGCGCTCGAGATCGGCCGGGGTGCGGGGCGTGCCGGCCCGCGCCAGGTAGGCGGGGGCGGCGCACAATGTGCTGTGACAGGGGGCGAGGCGACGGGCGACCAGGCTCGAATCTTCCAGCTCGCCGATGCGCACCGCCACGTCGAACCCCTCGGCCACCAGATCCTGTAGGGCGTCGCTCATCTCGAGCTGCAACTGCACCTCGGGATAGAGGGCGAGAAATTCGGGGATAAGGGGGGCTATGTGGCGCCGACCATAGACCATGGGCACAGTCACCCGCAGCAGGCCGCGGGGCGCCGATTGCAGGGCGCCGATGGCATCTTCCCCTTCGCTTGCCAGGCGCACCGCATGGCGCACCGTCTCGAAGTAGCGCTCCCCCGCCTCGGTCAGGGCGAGGGAGCGGGTGGTGCGGTAGATAAGCTGGCAACCGAGGGTTTGCTCGAGCTGGCTCACCTTCTTGCTCAGCACCGACTTGCTGAGGCCGAGCTGGCGGGCGGCGCCGGAGAAAGTGCCCGCCTCCACCACGGCGACGAAGGCGGGGAGCAGGGCGAAGGCATCCTGGTTCATGTTGTTCTCAATATGGAAACAATGTTGTTCCATAAGGGTAGATTATCCCGATATCGAAAACAATTTACCCTGCTCCTCTGTTCAACCAAGGAGTGACCCCATGATCCCCCCGCTTATTGACCGCCGCCCCGGACGCCTCGCCTTCGGCCAGACACTTGGCCAGACCATAGGTGCCCTGGCGGCCTTCGCCGCCGGCCTGCTGCTGGCGCTGATGATCGCCCAGAACGGCGCCCTGGCCCGCGCCACCGACCCCTGGCTCGGAAGCTGGCTGGCCCACGGGGTCGGCACCCTGGTGGCCGCGCTCCTGTGGTGTCTCGCCCCCCGATCTCCGACGCCGGAGGCGGCCCCGCCCTGGGCCTGGCTCGGCGGCCTGCCGGGGGCGCTCACCGTGGTGCTGGCGGCCCTCTGCCTCAACTCGCCCCTCGGCATGGCGGGCACCCTGGCCCTGCTGCTGCTCGGCCAGCTGCTGTTTGGTGCCCTGTGCGACGCCAGAGGCTGGTTCGGGCTGACCTGCCGCCGCCCCTCGGGGAAGGACGCGCTCGCCGCCCTGCTGGTGCTGGCCGGCGCCCTGTTCATAGTGCTCGGCTAGGAGACACACCATGACCCTTCTGATCCTGCTGGGACTGCTTAACGGCGTGGCGGTGAGTCTGTCGCGCACCCTCAATGGCCGCCTCGCCAGCGCCCGGGGTGCCATGACGGCCTCCCTTGCCAACCACCTGCTCGGCTTTGGGCTGCTCGGCGCCCTGCTCATCCTCAAGGGGGCGCCCTGGGAGCGGCTCGCCGGGCTCGATCCCTGGCTGCTGCTCGGCGGCGTGCTGGGGGCGCTGTTCGTGGCCATCAGCAGCTGGGCCATCGGCCGGGTCGGAGCCCTGGCCTGTGCCCTGCTGATCGTCGCGGGTCAACTGGCGGGGGGCGCGCTGCTCGATGCCCTGGCCGGACGGCTGGAAGGGAGCGATCTGCTCGGCATTCTGCTGGTGCTGGCGGGCGCCGCGCTGCAACGCTGGCAAGCCAGCAAGCCGCGCCCTTCAACATGAGGGGAGCTGGCGTGGCGACACCCGCAGTGTTAGGTGATAAGAGCGCCGCCCTTGCTTTGACGGGAAAGGCCGCACACCTGCCAGATCAGGGCCCTGGCGGAAGGGAAAAAGGCGAAAGAAAGGGAGGGAAAGGAAGAAAAAGGAGAACAAAGAAAGAGAGGCCGCCTGTGCGTCAGGGCCAGCCCCAAAAAGCAGAACACCGGCGCTCGGCCGGTGTTCTGGAATAACAGGGTCGCGCCCCTGCAGGGGGCACGCGGTCAGGGCGACTTAGGCGTAGAAGGCCTCGACGGTGCCCTTGACGGTGATCAGCATGGGGTTGCCGTAGCGATCCTTTGCCTTGGGGGAGGGGATCTTCACCCAACCTTCGCTGATGCAGTACTCCTCGACATTGGTGCGCTCCTTGCCGTTGAGGCGAATGCCGATCTCGTGCTCGAAGCACTCTGCCACATGGTGCGGGCTGCGCGGGTTGGCCGCCAGACGGTCGGGCAGTGCAGGTTTGTTGTCGCTCATTTTATTTACCTGAGTTTGATAAAAAGTGGGTCATTGTAGGCAATGCCCGCCATGGGCTCAAGGCTGGGTTGCGTCCCATGGGGGTGGACAAGGTCCGGCTACAGTTGCAGCTCGGGCAACAGCGCTGCCTGCTTCTGAAAATGGTGGCAACGGCGCTCAACGTCGTCTCGGTAGCCTGCCAGATAAGCCAGCTCGGCGGGATTGTCTGTCTCAACCATGGCGATGGCGGCAGCCAGATGGTGAAGGATGTCGTTGGCCACCTTGTGCAAGGTCTGTTGCAACAGGCGTTTGGGCAGCTCACATGCTTCGGCCATCTCCAGCAACTGCCATGCGTTGACCGCCTCGGGAGCAAACTCGTCGCCGATGGCCATGGCCAGATGCTGGTTGAACTCGGGGTAAAGCCCCACATTGACCAGATCGTACCAGGGGGTGGGCGTCAGCCCTGCTTTTGATACGAAGAAGCTGTAGTTCTTGCCGTGGGCATCGTGATTGTTGACGCAGATGTTGAAGAGCAGCCATTGCAGCATGTCCAGTCTGGCCTGCGCCGGATTGACACAGAGGGCGCTGAGGTTGAACAGCCGTGGCAGGCTCACCCCTTCCCGAATATGGGCCACGTCCCGCCCGTCACCGAAGTTGCGTTCATATTTTCGGGCGACGGGAAACCCCAATCCCTGACAGGCATCGATCATATGGCGACGGCGTACCCTAACGCCATCCTCATCGAGGCGCCGATCGAAGCGTTCTACCAGCAAGCCTCGGTGGGACTTATCGCCTTGGCCGACCCTGTGCAGTTCGACCTGTGCCACCTGCATGCCCAGCAGTGCGGCCAATCGCATGGTCACAAACTCATTGATCACCAGATGAGGA
Source organism: Aeromonas sp. R4-3 (assembly GCF_040908275.1). NCBI lineage: Bacteria > Pseudomonadati > Pseudomonadota > Gammaproteobacteria > Aeromonadales > Aeromonadaceae > Aeromonas > Aeromonas sp. R4-3. Next base: position 127,094 of record NZ_JBFODK010000004.1, on the reverse strand, counting down.
TGGTGCTCGAACTTGAGGAGGTGGGTGGAACAGAGCTCGCCCTCGCCAAATCCCAGCGCCCCCTCGAGTCGCAGCAGGTTGAGCTTGGCCTGCACGCCCGCAACCGAGAGGCGGGGGCGACCATCCCAGACTTCCAGCGGCCAGATCTCGGGCTGATCGAGGCGCAGCAACAGCTCTTCCGGGGTGATGGGGCGAAAATGGGTGGGGACGTCGGGCTCTGCGGGCAGGGTAAAGGTGACAGCCCCTGAGACATCGCGGCCGATGCCGTGGATCAGGGCAAAGAGATTGCTGCGCGAAACGGAGAGCGCCTCAATCAGGTGCTCCAGCCCGCGATTTTCAGGCAGCAAGTTGCCGAGATATGCCCGGACTTGGGCGCTGCTGGCCGAGCCATCCAGCGCCAGCGGGGGTGAGAGCGGGAATCCGCGCGCCTGCCACGCAGGTGTATAGCCGAGCTGAAACGCATCCCGGCTGGAGTCATATTCGAGGTGGCCGATCAGCTGGTTACCCAGCCGAAGTTCCAGCCGATGGTGCTCAGAACCACTCATCATCACCGACCTCTGGTTGGCTGTTGCCGCTCGCTACCTGTGAGCCCGTTTCTTGCACCAGTTGCAACCTCAGCCCCAGCGCCTTCATCACCTGCAACAGGGTCGAGAGGTAGACATCACCCCCTTTTTCAATCTTGATCAGGGTCTTCTTGGAGATGCCGCACAGTGAGGCCGTCACCTCCTGGGTCATCCTGGCGGCCTTGCGCCTCTCGCGGATCGCCAGCCCCAGCGAGGCGGGATCCAGTTCTTTCGGGCCGGTTTGCAACGATGCGTCTGCCATCATGATCACGGAAAAAAGTGTAGGTTGTTACACCTTAACCCATGGTAAGAGAAAACAGCAATAAAAAGTGTACGATGATGCACTTTTTATGGTCCTGGTGCTGGTTGCGAGATAAAAGTGTAGAGGAGTTCACTTTTTAGGGCGGAAAAGTTGGTGAGGGATGGTCTGGGGGATGGCCGAGGGGCAGGGAGGGGCTCGCTTGCAGAGCCGCAGTGCACTTCATGTTCACTTCACCGAACGGGATTAGGGTAAGCACCAGTTTTCAGTTGGAGCTTTATTCTATGCCCACCATAGTTACTCACGCCGCCGTACCTCTCTGTCTTGGGCTCGGGCTTGGCAGCCGGATTATCCCGCCCCGCCTGCTGTTGGCTGGGGTTGCCTAGATTGGCCCCTGGAGGATCCAGACACTTCGTCCCTCTTAACTTAAGAGGTAGTCTTGGAACTATGTTCAGTACTAGTCGCAACGAGAAGATGGTCGAAGTGTTAACAGGGGCTGAGCGCCGTCGACGCCGGACTCCGCAGGAAAAGATCACCATCGTGCAGCAGACCTTTGAGCCCGGGATGACCGTCTCTCATGTCGCTCGCTTGCACGACGTCAACGCCAACCAGCTTTTCAAATGGCGTAAGCAATTCCAGGAAGGGTCTCTCACGGCGATCACCGCCGGTGAGGATGTGGTTCCAGCCTCAGAGTTGGCTGCTGCCATCAAGCAGATCCGAGAGCTCCAGCGTCTGCTCGGGAAGAAGACCATGGAGAACGAGATCCTCAAAGAAGCCGTGGAGTATGGTCGAGCAAAAAAATGGATTGCGCATGCGCCCTTGTTACCGGGGGACGACGATTAAGTGCTGTGAGCCAGGCTCTTAATGTATCGCGTGCGCAGCTATCCGTTCGTGTTCATCGAAAACCGGGTTGGCAAGATGGTCGTCATCATCGCCAGCGTGATGATGCTGCCTTACTTGGCCGGATCATGGAGGCGATGGCAGAGCTTCCCTCCTATGGCTATCGCCGAGTCTGGGCGCTGTTACGGCGTCAGTCAGAGGCAACACGACAGCCTGTGGTAAACGCCAAGCGGGTATATCGCGTCATGCGCGATAATGGCCTGCTGCTGGAAAGAAAACCGGCTGCGCCATTGACCCAGCGGGCACATAAGGGGCGTGTTGCCGTCAAAGAGAGCAATCGACGTTGGTGCTCAGATGGCTTCGAGTTTCGCTGCGATAACGGTGAAAAACTACGGGTCACGTTCGCCATGGACTGCTGTGACAGGGAAACCTTGGACTGGGCTGCCAGTACCGGGGGTTACGGCAGTGACACGGTGCAAGATGTCATGCTGAGGTCTGTCGAACGTCGCTTCGGGGATTCGTTGCCGGCATCACCGGTGGAGTGGCTGACTGATAATGGTTCGGCGTATCGAGCCCATGAGACCCGCGCGTTTGCACGAGAAATCGGGTTGGAGCCCAAAACGACTACGGTGAGAAGCCCACAGAGCAACGGTATAGCGGAGAGCTTCGTGAAGACGATGAAGCGAGACTATATCGAGATGATGCCGAAACCAGATAGCCGAACAGCGGTAGGCAATTTGGCCATCGCGTTTGAGCATTATAACGAGCACCACCCGCACAGCGCCTTAGGATACCGTTCACCCCGGGAATTTCTGCGCAGTCGGGTATCACAACCCTAAGCGGGAAAAAGTGTCTGGATCTATGGGGTCAAATCCATTGCCATCGCCATGCTGCCCGATGCCGACGTGCTTGCCTTTAAGCTCGGGGTCGCCTACGGCCATGTCTTTGGCCACCGCGGCGTTACCCACTCCCTGCTGTTTGCCTTTGCTCTGCCCACTCTGGCCATGCTGTTTCATCGCCAGCTTAGGGCGAGCGTCGCCACTGTCTGGTCGTTTCTGCTGGTCTCTCTGCTCTCCCACAGCCTGCTCGATTCCCTCACCACCGGCGGCAAGGGGGTTGGCTGGCTCTGGCCGTGGCTGGACGAGCGTTTCTTTGCCTCCTGGCAAGTGATCCGGGTCGCCCCCTTCAAGCTGGAGGCCTACCTCACCGCCCGAGGTGAGGCGGTGATCCTCTCCGAGGTCTACTGGGTCTGGCTGCCAGGGGTTGTATTGATGCTGGTGTTGATGGGATGGCGGGTGTGGGAAAAGGGTCCTAGGGGATGCTGAGACTGGCGGCCAGGTGATGAAGATAGCCATAGCTGTGCCACTGGACGGCACAGAGAGCTAGCATGGCTGAGGCTCCCAAGGCACCTTGATCCCAGTGCCGGAGTGATATCCACAGGGCATGCAGTATGCAGAGACCCAAGCTCACCAGATATATGAGGGCTAACACCACTTCAATCAAGTCCGATATACCGTATGGATCATTTGGATTGTGATAAAGCAGGTCATAGCCAAAGGCGCGAAATCCGAGTCTTAACAGAAACAGGGAAAAGCAGATGATGGCCAGTCGTTTTGTTTTTCGGCTTCTTTCTGTCATGCAACTTTTCAAATTTTCCCACGTTAATTTTTGGGGTTGAGATGCAGCGGAGCTGGGACATCCATCATTTGAATGTTGGCTATGTTATGCCTTGTTCAGAAAGGTGGGTGTCCCTGATTTGAGATTTATGTATTGTCCAGAAAGATGAGTGTTCTAAATTTTGGGGTCCTGATTTAGTGGTTTTGCAATAGAGTTACTTGGTGCATAAGAACGAATAACATTATTTTCACCACTGCTGTATGGCGATTTTTTATAGTCTGAGTGTTTTTTAACTTGAGTAAATTTTGTTCCTCTGAGTTCGAGTGCTGACCAACACTCCTGAGCTCCAGCACCATTACAGTAGCTACCGTGTAGAGCAAGTATTAGTTGATCTCTACCGTTTTGTTTCTTCCAAGTATGTTCTTGAACTGCAAGTTCACTGTCAAAGGCTATATCCCATTGACCATTTTGTGCTTTAATAAATACGACTAATGGCGTGCCTGCACTACCTCCCAGATAGCAATGTTCACCGTCCTTTTGTGCTGCGCCAATATCTAATACGATAATATCATTGCCATCGACCATTTTATGGTAGAGAAATTTTGAATCGTCGATATATTGGTTTGGATAGATTTGCCAGTCATCTAACTTAAGATTGCTACATTCTGTGTAGGCGAGTTGTTCTTTTACCTTTTCTCGGACGATTTGTGGTGCTTCTAAGGCTTGCGCGATACCGGGTAATAGCATAATAATAAAAGATATTATTCTGTTCATTTTATTTCCTTTGCTGGTAATTATAATGAAAATTTGAATTTCCTAACTCTCGCGTAATGGGCAGGAAATGCCAAACAAAGCTGAGGCCCCTATTTCGTGTTTTTTTGTGATCAGAAAGGTGGGCATCCTAATTTTTTACTCGTCTATAATGCCATGTTGCTCCAAATAACTAATGCCTTGTTTTGTAATGCTTAATTTCTCATTGGAGTACCAGGTTAGTAGGTTTTGATTGCATGCTTGTTCAATATACTTATCAAGCGTAAATCTATGCATAGATACGTTTAGCATAAGAGATTTATACCATATATAGTCATACTCTCTTCCTTCATAGCATCTAGCTACAGCTTTCATCACTTCTTTAACGCCATCAGCTGATCTATCTGGTCTAGCACTTTCCATTGGTTTGAATGGATTTTCACCGATTGCTGGCTTTTCATATAGCGGGGCATTTAGCAGTGTTCTAAGTAAATCGTCAAAACTATATTCAATATCTGAATTGTTAGAGAAATTGATATATAGCTTCGATTTTAAAAACGTTGGGCGATAATCAGTTCCAGACTGTCGAATAATTGGTATAACTTTACGGCTATCAATTTTTGATAACAACGAGGATGTCATAATCATTTTTTCATAGCCAACACCACCTTCTCCAGCATTAGCTTTTTCAACATATTTCTCAGTACATATCATAAGAATGTAGTCAGCTGCTTCTAGCTGTGTTTCCATGAAATGGGGTAAATCATCTCCTGGTTTCAAATCCCATTGGTCTAAGACTGCATCAATTCCTCGATTTCTAAGTGTGGTTGCAAAATCTAAAACCCACTCTTTATGTGGGGCTGTATCATGTGAGTATGAAATAAAAGCTCTTGGTGGATTCATTGTCTATCCTGATGTTTAAACTAGATGCAGTTAGATTTTTTCACTTCACATCTCGTATGTTGGGCTAAAAATAGTAGGTTGGTGCTGAATGAAGTGAAGCCCAACGTTTACCGCGGAATATATCTGTAAATCTGTTTTACGGATCTGCTACATCCTTGTTTATCCCACTCTGGTGGGGGCAATAATGCTCGCCTGTTGGGCTTCGCTCCGCTCTGCGCAAACCTACAAAAACCACGCTACCGCCCCTGAGTGACAGCTCCCAGTTCGCTGCTGTTAACCTGCGAGATAACAACAATCGCTGTCATGGCGTTCTTCCGAGAGATGGATTGTCGTTTGGCTATCTTAAGGGCTCTGATCGAGGCATGGGAAGGGGTGGTTGATAGAAATCTGAGCTGGTTCAATCAATTAGTGAGCAACCGCTGCTTTTTGTGGGCCGAGGGCTGGTAGAGAGTGTGGAACTCCCCTCACCCCAGCCCTCTCCCGAGGGGAGAGGGGGCATATCTGCGGTTAGACGGGGCTGTGGGCTGGTACGGTTTTGATCCCCCTCTTGTTCGCTGAGGTGAGCCCTCTTGTCCAGGCCGCGAGGCAGGATGCCGAGCGAGCGGCGCTGGGCCATGGACGGCCCATCGGCGCGTGCCGTTGGACAAGAGGGTGAGCCGAAGGAACCCGACGTCAGTCGGGCGAATAAGCGGGGGAGAAGACCTTTGGTGACTTTGGGTCTTTCCAAAGTCACTCGCCCCAGCCCGAAGGGCGGGCGAAACCCCGTCGAGGGCTGAGCCCTCGCGTCCTGCGTGGCGAAGCCGCGCCATCATATCAACTCCGCGAACGTCTGATTACGCTTCGCTAATCAGACCTACAGAGAAGCCAACCGCTGAAGCCGGATAACAAAAGGGAGCCTATCAGGCTCCCTTTCCTCAGACACGGCCAATGGCATTTGGCTAATGCCATTCCCTATCGATTGGTCGCGGCCTTCATCCCTTCCACAAATTCCTTCAGACGAGTGAGCATATGCTCCGGGTTCTTGTGGTGGGTCTCGATGATCTTCACCACGGCGGAGCCGGAGATGGCACCGGCGGCGCCGGCCTTGATGGCCTCGCGCACCTGGGCCGGTTCGCTGATGCCAAAGCCGAGCAGGGCGGGGGGGGCATTGAACTCGCGCAAGGTGTTGATGAGGCCATCCACCGGCATGCCGGCCTTGGTCTCGGCACCGGTTACGCCGGCGCGGCTCACCAGGTAGGTGTAACCAGAGCCGAGCTCGGCCACCGCTTTCAGGGTCTCGGTGTCACCGTTGGGCGGGGCGATAAAGATGCTGTCGATGCCGAACTTGTCGGCCGCCGCCTTGTAGGGGGCACACATCTGCACCGGCACGTCGGCGACCAGCACAGAGTCCACCCCTGCCTGCTGGCACTTCTCATAGAAGCCGTCGATATGGCGCACATAAACGAGATTCGCGTAGACCAGCAGGCCAATGGGGAGCTGCGGGTACTTGGCGCGGATGCGGGCGAGCAGGGTGAAGCAGTCGTCCGGGGTGGTGTGGCTGGCAAAGGCGCGCAGGGCAGCCCCCTGGATGGTGGGGCCGTCCGCTACCGGATCGGAGAAGGGAATGCCCAATTCGAGCGCATCGGCGCCCCCCTCGACCAGGGCATCGACGATGGCCAGGGAGAGTTCGGGGGTGGGGTCACCCAGCATCACGAAGGGCACGAAGGCGCCCTGATTGACGGCATCCAGCCGGGAGAAGAGTTGTGCGTAGCGATTCATGACAGGGTTCCTTCTTTCTCGAAAATGTCGGCGACGGTGAAGATGTCCTTGTCGCCACGGCCGGAGAGGTTGACGATCAGTACCTGCTCTTTCTCGGGTTCGCTGCGAGCCATCTTGAGGGCATGGGCCAGGGCGTGGGAGGACTCCAGCGCAGGGATAATCCCCTCGGATTTGGCCAGCTCCTGGAAGGCGTCCAGCGCCTCCTTGTCGGTGATGGAGACATAGTCGGCGCGGCCGATGGAAGCCAGATGGGCGTGCTGGGGGCCGACGGAGGGGAAGTCGAGCCCCGCTGAAACGGAGTAGGACTCCTGAATCTGCCCCTGCTTGTCCTGCATCAGGTAGGAGTGCATGCCAAAGAAGACCCCCTTGCTGCCGTGCCCCAGCGGTGCACCATGCTCGCCGCTCTCGATGCCGTGACCACCGGGTTCGACCCCGATCAGACGCACCGAAGGCTCATCGATAAAGTCAGCAAACATGCCGATGGCGTTGGATCCGCCGCCGACGCAGGCGATCACGGCGTCGGGCAAGCGCTCTTCTTTTTCGAAGCACTGGGCCTTGGCCTCCTCGCCGATCATCTTCTGGAACTCCCGCACGATTGTGGGGAAGGGGTGAGGGCCGGCTGCGGTGCCGAGCAGGTAGTGGGCGCTGTCGTAGTTGGCAGCCCAGTCACGCAGCGCCTCGTTGCAGGCATCTTTCAGGGTGGATGAGCCCGAATGCACAGGTATCACTGTGGCCCCCATCAGCTTCATGCGAAAGACGTTGGGCTTCTGGCGCTCGCAATCCTTGGCACCCATGTAGACCCGGCACTTGAGGCCGAGCAGGGCGCAGGCCAGTGCGGTGGCGACCCCGTGCTGACCGGCGCCGGTCTCGGCGATGATCTCGCTCTTGCCCATGCGCTTGGCGAGCAGGGCCTGGCCCAGCACCTGGTTGGTCTTGTGGGCGCCGCCGTGCAGCAGATCTTCACGCTTGAGGTAAAGGCGGGTCTTGGTGCCCTTGGTCAGATTGCGGGTCAGGGTGAGGGGGGTCGGGCGACCGGCATACTCGGTGAGCAGCTCCCCAAATTCGGCCACGAAGGCCGGGTCATCCTTGGCATCGACGAAGGCCTTCTCCAGCTGGAGCAGGGCGGGGATCAGGATCTGGGGTACGTACATACCACCAAATTCACCGAAAAACGGGTTGAGCAGGGTCATGGTTATCTTCCTTTACATTCTGCAATTGAGATCAGGTATGAGCCTTGGCGGGCTGAGGCGTATGGCTGGGGCACATACATGTCATCGACGAAATTCACCGAAAAACGGGTTGAGCAGAGTCATAGATTATTCCTTGTGCTTATAGGCAAATGCAGTTCATTAATTTGGTGCATGTTCAGAGGGCGCGCAGGGCACTCTTACAGTTGGCGCAGGGCGCCAAAGGCCGCCGCTATCTTGTGCGCATCCTTCTGGCCCGGGGCACTCTCCACCCCGGAGTTGAAATCGAGGCCGAGGCAACCCACCTGGGCGGCCTGCAGGGCGTTGTCGGGATTAAGCCCCCCCGCCAGCATCAGGCGAGATTTATCCAGGCTCGCCAGCATGGCCCAGTCGAACGCCTGACCTGTGCCGCCGCTCTGGCTGCCGACTTTCGTATCCAGCAGCAGGCGATCCGCCGGGTAGTCGAGGGCGGGCAGCGGCTCGCCGCTCGTGACGCCCACCGCCTTCCAGATCTGGCAAGCCGCCGGCAGCAGAGCGCGCAGGGTCTGGATATAGGCGGCGTCTTCATCCCCGTGCAGTTGCACGGCGGCGAGGTTCAGGGCCTCCACCGTCTTGGCGATGGTGGCGGGCTGGGCATTGCGAAACACCCCGACAAAGATAAGCGGCGCCCCGGCCATGACGGCGCGGGCGGCGGGAATGTCCACATAGCGCGGGCTTTTCGCGACAAAAATGAGGCCACCGAACAGGGCTCCCGCCTGATGGGCGGCGGCGGCATCTTCTGGGCGGGTGAGGCCGCACACCTTGTTCTGGCCCAGCACAAGCTTGCGTACCGCCGCCTCCAGATCCGGCTCGCTCATCAGGGAGGATCCCACCAGGAAGCCCTTGGCATGGGCGCGCAGATCCGCCACCTGGGCGCGGTGGTTGATGCCGGACTCGCTGATCACCACCCGATCGCTCGGAATATCTTTGGCCAACTGCTTGGTGCGGGCGAGATCCACGCTGAGATCCCGCAGATCCCGGTTGTTGATGCCAATCACGGGGGCGCCGAGGGCCAGGGCGCGATCCCGCTCCTCTGCATTGCTCACCTCGGTCAGCACCCCGAGGCCCAGCTCCTTGGCAACCTTGAACAGGGCGCGATAGCCCTCGTCGGTGAGCACCGAGAGCATCAGCAGTATGGCGTCCGCCTGATAGTGGCGCGCCAGATAGACCTGATAGGGGTCAATCATGAAGTCCTTGCACAGCACCGGCTGCTTGACCCGGGCACGCACCCTGGGCAGGAAGGCGAAATCCCCCTGGAAGAACTGCTCGTCGGTCAGTACAGAGATGGCGGTGGCGTAGTTGCCATAGATGTCGGCGATGGCCTCGGGGCTGAAGTCGTCGCGGATCAAGCCTTTGGAGGGGGAGGCCTTCTTGCATTCGAGAATGAAGCGGGTGGAGCCTGCGCGCAGGTCCCCCTCGAAGTCACGATCGCTTGGTACCAGGGTGCCCTGGAAGCTCGCCAGGGGCTGGGCCAGCTTGCGGGCCGCGACCCACTCCTGCTTGGCGGCCACGATTTTGCCGAGGATGGTCTGGTTGATGGAAGCCCGATTCAGGAAGGCATCGGGGGAGGAGAGGGGGTCGAGCATCTCGATATCCTTGCTAAGAGTGGTACTGCCTTGTTGGCTGCCGTGAGTGGTGACTGACATCATGCCTCCTGATGGCTCAGGGTGGCGAGTGCCTGGGCGAGCAGGCGGGTTTCACCGCTTGCAAGCTTGGCCAGCACCTGCGCGGCCGCCTGCTTGAAGTCCGGGGCCTTGCCCGCCATCACCAGCAGCGGCGCCACGTTGGCGGCGATGGCGGCGTTGTGAGCCGCTGTGCCTTCGCCCGCCAGTATGGCGTCCGTGATGGCGCGGTTCTCCTCCGGTTCCCCCCCTTGGATGGCGCTGACCGGGTAGGTCTCGAGGCCAAAGTCTGCCGGGGTGAGCAGGTATTCGCGAATTTCGCCGTCACGGATCTCGGCCACCTGGGTCGGACCGTGAATGGCCACTTCGTCCAGCCCGGCGCCGTGTACCACCATACCGGTTTTCAGCCCCAGTGCCAGCAGGGTTTCTGCGATGGGACGCACCAGCTCGGGGGCATAGACCCCCATCAGCTGGTAGCTGGGGCGGGCGGGGTTGATAAGCGGCCCCAAGACGTTGAATAGCGTCCTGGTTTTCAAGGCTTGGCGCACCGGCATGGCGTGGCGCACCCCGGCGTGGTACTGGGGGGCGAACAGGAAGCAGATGCCGAGCTGGTCCAGACAGCGGCGGGCCTGCTCCGGGCTCATGTCGAGCTTGATCCCCATCTTGTCCAGCAGATCGCTGGAACCCGACTTGCTCGAGACCGAGCGGTTGCCGTGCTTGGCCACCTTGAGGCCGCAGGCGGCGGCCACCAGGGCCGAGGTGGTGGAGACGTTGATGGTGTTGAGGCCATCGCCACCTGTGCCGACGATGTCGCAGAACGCATAGTCCGGACGCGGGAAATCACGGGCCTCCGCCAGCAGCGCCTCGGCGGCGCCGGCGATCTCCTCCGGGGTCTCCCCCTTGATCTTGAGAGCAGTCAACAAGCTTGCGAGGACGATGGGATCCACTTCGCCACGGACCACCTGGCCGAAGGCGTCGCGGGCGGCGTCGCGGGTCAGAGACTGCCCCTGATAGAGGGTGTTGAGATGATGATGCATGGGGTCTCCTTACCGCACGTGGCTTTCTGGACGGGTGATGTGGGCGAGCGCCTGGGTCAGCAGGCGGGCCCCTTCCGAGGTCATGATGGATTCCGGGTGGAACTGGAATCCCAGCACCCGCTCGTCCCGTTGCTCTATGGCCATGGGCATGCCCTGATAGTGGGCAATCACCTGCAGCTCTTCGGGTACATAGGTCGCCACCAGGGAGTGGTAGCGGGCCACCGGCAAGGGGCTTTGCAGCCCCGCGAAGGCGCCGTGGCCGTTGTGCTCAATCAGCGAGCGCTTGCCGTGGACTATCTCTCCTGCCGCCCCGACTGTGCCGCCGTAGGCTTCGCACAGGGCCTGATGACCGAGGCAGATGCCGAGGATGGGCACCCGGCCGCGGGCCAGCTTGATGAGATCGATGAGGCAACCGGCCTCATGGGGGGCGCCCGGTCCCGGGGAGAGCACCAGCACGGCGTCGCCGTCACAGGTTTCTATCTCCTGCATGATGCGGGTCGCCGGCAGGCTGTTGCGGTAGATGCGCACCGGATAGCCCAGGGTGCGGAACTGGTCCACCAGGTTGTAGGTAAACGAATCGAAGTTATCGAGCAGGAAGATGTTAGTCATGGCTCACGTCCTTATGTTGCTCCTGCTGGGCACTCAGAGCTTGCAGGGAGGTGCCATGGCTGGCGGCGATGGCGGCCAGCACGGCGGCCGCCTTGGCGCGGGTCTCGTCCGCTTCGGCCTGGGGCTTGGAGTCATAGACCACGCCGGCACCGGCCTGGACATGGGCCAGACCCGCTTTCACGAAGGCGGAGCGGATGACGATGCAGGTGTCCATCTCCCCCGCGCCGTTGAGGTAGCCCACGGCGCCGCCGTAGCTGCCGCGGCGCTTGCCTTCCACCATGCGGATAAGCTCGCTGGCCCGCAGCTTGGGGGCGCCGGTCAGGGTGCCCATGTTCATGCAGGCCTGATAGGCGTGCAGGGCATCGAGATCCGAGCGAAGGCGGCCCACCACCCGGGAGACCAGGTGCATCACGTGGCTGTAGCGATCCACTTTCAGCAGATCCTTGACGTAGCGGGTGCCGGGCTCGGAGATGCGGGCGATGTCGTTGCGACCCAGATCCACCAGCATCAGGTGCTCGGCCACCTCTTTCTCGTCCTGGCGCAGTTCGAGCTCGATGCGACCATCCAGATCCAGATTGATGCTGCCATCGGGGTTGAGGCCGCGGCGACGGGTACCGGCGATGGGGTACATCTCCACCTGGCGGCTGGCGGCGCAGAACTTGACCGCGCTCTCCGGGGAGGCGCCAAACAGGGTGAAACCCTCATCCTGCACATAGAACATGTAGGGGCTGGGGTTGGTCTGCTTGAGGCGGCGATAGGCGGCCAGCGGGTCAGGGCAGGGCAGGGAGAAGCTGCGGGACGGCACCACCTGGAAGATGTCGCCGCGGCGGATAAAGCCCTTGAGTTTTTCCACTTCGGCGCAGAACTGCTTGTCGCTCTTGTCGATATGGAGGTTGCCGGTGAGTGGCTTGGCACCTTGCGCCACCGGTTGCGGCTGCTGGCAGGCCTGCTTGAAGGCTTCGAGGCGCGCGGTCAGCTGTGCGTAACGCTCATCAAGCTGGCTCTCGTCCTGCTCGCCGCCAAAGAGGCAGGCCAGCAGCGCCGTGCTCTGCTTGATGTGATCTATGGTGATCAGGGTCTCGGCCACATAGAAGCAGTAGTCGGGGCAGTCGTTGCTCCCTTCCGGCACCTCGGGCAGGTCTTCAAAGGAGGCGATGAGGTCGTAGGCGAAGCTGCCTCCCATGAAGAGGGCCTCTTTACCCTGCTGGCACTGCAGCTCCTGTTGCAGGGTGCGCAGCACGTCCAGCACGCTGCTGCCCTTGAGGCGGCTGTCTTCGTCAAGGGTGCGATCGGAGGCCGGGAAGTCGAGTTGCAGCTCGTCCGCCACCCGGGTCTGGGTGATGACGGCGGGTAAACGCTGCTCGAGCAGGCGCTGCAACTGGACGCCGTTGCGGGTGAGGGCGCGGACCCGCACAGTGCGGCCACGGCACTCGATGCGCAGGCAGGCATCCACCAGCAGCAGGCTCTGGGTGCCGGCCTTGGAGTCTATCTCCACCGATTCCAGCAGCAGGTTGTTGGGGTTGTGCTGGCAGAGCTGGGTGTAGAGCGCCAGGGGATCTGTCACATAAGGGGCATTGAGCCGGATGGTATCGAATTCGCCCAGGGGTAACCGGGTCTTGTTGCCTGTCATAATGCCTTCCCTTGCATGTGTTGTGTGTAACCGATGGTCATGGCGTTTCTCTCGAATTGGGATTGGGTTTTCGTCACGTCAGCGAGTTCGCCATCGCCATGTCAGTGCACTTGTCTGAATTGTCGGTTTCATCACAGGTCCATTTGCCGGATAATAAAAAAGCCCGCTGGGGTCAGCGGGCTTTTTCTTTGGGTTCTTAATTTGCTGTCAGATTACAGGTACAGCAACGACCACACGCCCGCATGTCAGGGAGTGTGCCACCACCAGATGGTCAGGATGGAAGTCGTTTGCATAATAGAGTCCTGTAAAAAGATGTTTGCAATGAAGTGCCTACAGAAAACGATAAAGCCGCGGCCAAGTCAAGTCGCTTTTTTGCCTTCTTTTTCCCAAGCAGGCCCCCTGATGAGAGCGAAACAAGCCGATGAGATTCGATCTTCACTGTCATACCACGGCCTCAGATGGCGTGCTGAGTCCCGCCGATCTGGTGCGCCGCGCCGCCGAGAAAGGGGTGGAAGTGTTAGCGGTCACTGACCACGATACCCTTGACGGGCTTGATGAAGTCCGCGCAACGATCAAAGCCGAGCAGTTGCCGCTGCGACTGGTGAGCGGGGTCGAGATCTCCAGCGGTTGGGAGCACCACGAGATCCACATAGTGGCGCTCGGGGTGGATGAAAAAAATCCGCAGCTGGTCGCTTTCCTGGCCGGTCAGCGGGCCCGTCGCGAGGCGCGCGCCCTGGAAATAGGGCGTCGTCTGGAGAAGTGCCAGATCCCGGGCACCTATGAAGAGGCCAAGCAGCTCGCCGGTGACGCCGCCGTGACCCGGGCCCATTTTGCCCGGGTGCTGGTGGCGCGCGGGGTGGCCGACAACATGCAAAAGGTATTCAAGAAGTACCTGAGCCGGGGCAACAAGGGTTATGTGCCCGCCGAGTGGCCCGAGATGGGTGAGGCCATCACCGCCATTCACGCCGCAGGCGGGCTGGCGGTGCTGGCCCACCCCAGCCGCTACAGTCTCACCGCCAAGTGGATCAAGCGGCTGCTGGTGGCCTTCAAGGCGGCCGGTGGCGATGCCATGGAGGTCTCCCTGCCCCAGCAGAGCCCCCAGGAGCGGGCCAATCTCGGCCAGTGGGCCAAGGATCACGATCTCTACATCTCGGTGGGATCGGATTTTCATTTCCCCTCCAACTGGACCGAGCTGGGCCGCCATCTGTGGCTGCCCAAGGAGGGCATGCCACTCTGGCTCGGCCACCCCGATCACTTCGGGCTCAGCCAGGAGCAGCATGCCAGCCTGTTGGCCAGCCGCTGACAGGAGGAGGCCGATCCGGTCGGATCGCGTCTTTGGTACGGGCGAGTCTGTGCCAAACAGGTTAAGGTAGTGTCATGGGCCAGGCGGCCCGTGACCATGAAGTGGGCACCCGGTGTGCCCCTATCGCGAGAAGAGCATATGAGTCAGCATTTTTACGTACATCCGGACAATCCCCAGGTTCGCCTCATCGGTCAGGCGGTGCAGATACTGCAAAACGGCGGCGTCATCGTCTATCCCACCGACTCCGGCTATGCCCTGGGCTGCCAGATGGGCAACAAGGACGCGCTGGAGCGCATCTGCCGCATCCGCCGCATCGATCCGAACCACGACTTCACCCTGGTGTGCCGGGATCTCTCGGAGATCTCCACCTACGCCAAGGTGGACAACACCGCCTTCCGGCTGGTGAAGAACAACACCCCAGGCCCCTACACCTTCATCTTCAAGGCCACCAAGGAGGTGCCGCGCCGCCTCATGAACGAGAAGAAGAAGACCATCGGCATCCGGGTGCCCGCCAACAACATAGCCCTGGCCCTGCTGGAGGCCCTGGGTGAGCCGCTGCTCTCCACCACCCTGATCCTGCCGGGCTCCGAGATGGCGGAGTTCGATCCCGAAGAGATCGCCGACAAGCTCGGCAAGCAGCTGGATCTGGTGGTCAACGGCGGTTATCTGGGCGAGCAGCCCACCACTGTGGTGGACTTCTCCGACGACGAGCCCGTGTTGCGCCGTCGCGGTGCCGGGGATCCGACGCCGTTTGAGTGATACTGCCGAGCCCGTACCCGAGGCGATGATCGCGCCGGGTGCGACGGGGGAGGGCCTGCTTCCCCCGCCTATGGCCCCCTCGCCCATCGCCAAAGTGCTGGGGCAGCCCTACCATGAGCTGCCCCAGGATCTGTTTATTCCGCCCGATGCGCTCGAGGTGTTCCTCGACACCTTCGAGGGGCCGCTGGATCTGCTGCTCTACCTCATCCGGCGTCAGCAGCTCGACATCCTGAACCTGCCTATCCTGCAGATCACCGCCCAGTACATGGAGTACGTGGAGCTGATGCAGGGGCTCAATCTGGAGCTGGCGGCGGAATACCTGCTGATGGCGGCCTGGCTCGCGGAGATAAAATCCCGCCTGCTGCTGCCCAAGGCCCCGGAGCTGGAAGACGAGGAGGAGGGAGAAGACCCTCGCGTCACCCTGATCCGCCGGCTGCAGGAGTACGAGCGCTACAAGCTGGGCGCGGAGCGGGTCAACGCCTTGCCGAGGCTGGAGCGGGAGATCTTCATCGCCACCGCCCTGCCACCGGATTTTGGCGCCTTGAAGCCGCTGACCCCCGATGTTTCGCTGGTTGAGCTCGCCCTTTACATGCAAAGTGTGGTAAAACGCGCGACTCATTTTGAACATCACCAGATCCGCCGCGAGCAGATCCCGACCCGGGTGCGGATGGCGGAGATCCTCGCCATGCTCTCCCTGGGCCAGACCCTGCGGCTGGAGCAGGTGCTGCGGGCCGAAGAGGGACGTATGGGGGTGCTGGTGACCTTCCTGGCCCTGCTGGAGCTGTGCAAGGAGCAGCTTATCTGGATCCTGCAGGCCGAGCCCTTGGGGCCGATCCATTTTGCATTGGCGAGCCAGGGGGAAGGGGGAGAGCATGAGCAGGTACACTGAGTGGCGGTTCGCCCCGGGCAGTCCGGACGGGGAGGGCAACCGTGGTGCTGCCCACTGAACGACTCAATACCCTGATTCAGGGAGGGATGCGTGATGGCGCTGCCTGCTGAACGCTTAAAAACCCTGATCGAGGCGGCGCTGTTCGTGGCCGGTCGTCCGCTCAATGTCAGCGAGCTGAAAAGCAGCGTACTGGCGGATTATCCGGTGACCAGCCGCTATGTGCAGCTGCTGCTGGCGGAGCTCAGGCAGGACTACAGCGAGCGGGGGGTGGAGCTCAAGGAGGTCGCCTCCGGCTGGCGCTTCCAGGCCCGCCAGGAGTATGCCGAGGAGCTGTCGCGCCTGTGGAGTGAACGGGCGCCCCGCTATTCGCGCGCCGTGTTGGAGACGCTGACCCTGATTGCCTATCGTCAGCCCATCACCCGGGCCGAGATAGAGGCCATCCGCGGGGTGGCGGTATCGAGCCAGATCATCAATACCCTGAAAGAGCGCGGCTGGGTGCGCAGCATAGGTCACAAGGAGGTGGTGGGTCGCCCCGAGCTGCTCGCCACCACCCGAGAATTTCTGGACTATTTCAATCTGCAGAGTCTGGAGCAGCTCCCCGAGCTGGATCCCGAACTGCACTCCCCCTTGCCGGTCATGCTGGGCGAGGGGAGCGACGGTCAATAAGCGGCAGGCCGTCTTGAGAATGAACGTGGTGACGATGCCCAGAGGGCGCGTCACAGGAGTCAATGTTGTCCGCTATGTCAGCGGGCAGCGATCAACAATCAGGTAAACCCGATGAGTGAAAAACTGCAAAAAGTATTGGCCCGCGCGGGTCAAGGCTCCCGTCGTGAGATGGAGGCCCTGATCACCGCAGGTCGGGTCAGCGTGGATGGCAAGGTCGCCATGCTGGGGGATCGCGTCGAAGTGAACGCCGTGATCCGGGTGGATGGTCACCAGGTCAAGACCCGTGCGGCCGAGGAGCAGATCTGCCGCGTGCTGGCGTATCACAAGCCCGAAGGGGAGATGTGTACCCGTCACGATCCGGAAGGTCGTCCCACCGTGTTTGATCGTCTGCCCAAGATGGACGGGGCCCGCTGGATTGCGGTCGGCCGCCTCGACGTCAACACCTCCGGCCTCTTGCTGTTCACCACCGACGGCGAGCTGGCCAACCGGCTGATGCACCCGAGCCACGAAGTGGAGCGGGAATACGCGGTGCGCGTCTTTGGCGAGATCACCGAAGCCATGCTGCAGCGCCTGCGCAAGGGCGTGCAGCTTGAAGACGGCATGGCCAAGTTCAACAAGATCAAGCCGGCCGGCGGTGAAGGGCTGAACCAGTGGTTCAACGTCACCCTGACCGAGGGTCGCAACCGTGAAGTGCGCCGCC
Organism: Aeromonas sp. R4-3; assembly: GCF_040908275.1. Taxonomy (NCBI): domain Bacteria; kingdom Pseudomonadati; phylum Pseudomonadota; class Gammaproteobacteria; order Aeromonadales; family Aeromonadaceae; genus Aeromonas; species Aeromonas sp. R4-3. The sequence continues at coordinate 109,963 of NZ_JBFODK010000004.1, read as the reverse complement.
TGTGGGAATCCCAGGAAGTGCAGGTGAGCCGCCTGATGCGCATTCGCTACGGTGACGTCACCCTGGATCGCGGCATCCCCCGCGGTGGCTGGCAAGAGCTCAAACTGCCCGAGGTGAACTACCTGCGCGGCCTGGTCAACCTGCCCAACGAGACCGAGTCCAAGGTCGACCTGCAGCAGGATGGCAAGAGCACCCGCCACAAGCAGGCCGCCCAGATCCGTCGTGCCGTCAAGCGCCACAAGGATATGCAGGGCAAGGAGCCGCGCGCTCGCAGCACCACGGCCCGTCGCAAGCCGCAAGCCTCGACCCGCAACTCCGGCACCGGCAGCAAGTAAGCCGATGCCTGTGGCATGACGTGGTCGGCCCGGGCCAGGCAAAAGCCCGCACCATCTGGTGCGGGCTTTTTGTTTGTGGCGATTCTCCTCCCCCTTTTGAAGGAGGAGGTCGGAAAAGGGTGGCTTCGGGAGAATGGGTGTCAGCAAGGTTGCCCTGGCGGGGCGGGCTTGTTAGCCTTTCCCGCACTGAATACAGGAGATAAGAATGAGCAAGGTACTGGATGAGCTGCTGGCACTGCTGGCGCTGGAGAAAATAGAGGAGGGCCTGTTTCGGGGCCAGAGCCAGGATCTCGGTCTGCGGGCCGTGTTTGGCGGACAGGTAATGGGGCAGGCCTTGTCAGCCGCCAAGCAGACGGTGGCTAGCGATCGCCAGGTCCACAGCTTCCACTCCTACTTCCTGCGCCCCGGGGATGTGACTCGTCCCATCGTTTATGACGTTGAGAATATCCGCGACGGTCAGACAGTCTCCACCCGCCGGGTCAAGGCCATTCAGGGCGGCAAGCCCATCTTCTACCTCAACGCCTCGTTTCAGGTGGAGGCCAGCGGCTTCGAGCATCAGGCCCAAATGCCGGTGGGGATCACCCCGCCTGAACTGCTCAAGAGCGAGCTGGAGCTGGTGCGTCCCTACGAGCAGCTGATCCCGGCCACCCTGCGCGACAAGATCCTCTGCGAGCAGCCCATCGAAATCCGCCCGGTGACCCTGGTTGACCCCATCCGTCCGGCGATAGAGGCGCCCCTGCGTCACGTCTGGTTCAAGGCCAATGGGCAGATACCGGATGACCAGCGGGTGCACAACTACCTGCTGGCCTATGCCTCTGATTTCAACTTCCTGTTGACCGCCCTGCAGCCCCACGGGGTCTCCTACTGGGAGCCGGACATGCAGGTAGCGACCATAGATCACTCCATGTGGTTCCACCGGGAGTTCCGGCTGGATGACTGGCTGCTCTATGTGGTGGACAGCCCGAGCGCCAGCGGCGGCCGTGGTCTGGTACGCGGTCAGTTCTTCACCCGTGACGGCGTGCTGGTGGCGAGCACAGCGCAGGAGGGGGTTATCCGCCGCCGGGGCTGAGCCTTCCTTCACAGGCAGTCATCAACAAAAACGGGAGCCAGTGGCTCCCGTTTTTTTATTGCGGCGCAGGCCCTCAGGCGGCGTCCCGCTGTGGGGCGGCCAGGGTCTCTTCGCCCTGGGCGAAGCGATCGGCCCAGAGGGCGATGACGCCGTCACCTGTGACATTGCAGGCGGTGCCAAAGCTGTCCTGGGCCAGGTAGAGGGCGATCATCAGGGCGATGGAGGCTTCCCCGAAGCCGAGCATGGAGGTGAGCAGGCCGAGCGCCGACATGACGCCGCCGCCGGGGGCACCCGGCGCCGCAATCATGATGACTCCGAGCATCATGATGAAGGGCAGCATGGTGCCATAGCCCGGGATGGCCAGGTGCTCGGAGAGGAACATCACAGCGGTGGCGCAGGTCACTAGCGTGATGGTGGAGCCGCAGAGGTGAATGGTGGCGCACAGGGGCACGGTGAAGTTGGCGATGCCGTCGCTCACGCCGTTGTTCTTGCTGGCCTGCAGGGCCACCGGGATGGTGGCGGCGCTGGACATGGTGCCGAGCGCGGTGAAGTAGGCGGGCAGCATGTTCTTGATGAGCATGGCGGGGGAGCGGCCCAGCGCCAGCCCGGTGCCGATGAAGAGCACGGAGAGCCAGAGCCAGTGCATGACGATGGCCATCACCAGCACCACGCCGAAGGTCTTGAGGGTGGCGAAGACGGTGCCTTCCACCGTCATCTCGACGAAGACACCGGCGATGTAGAAGGGCAGCAGCGGGATGATCACGCGGGCCAGCAGGCGGTCTATGATGTCACGGCCCTGATCGGCGACCCGGCGCAGGTCGGTGGCCTGGGTGGCGCTGATGCCGATGCCGAACACGAAGGCGGCGGCCAGTGCCGACATCACCCCGAACAGCGGCGGTATCTCGAGGTTGATGTAGGAGCTGAGCTTGATGGCGGCTTGCGCCGTGGGCTCGGCGGCCGTGGTCAGCTGCGGGATCAGCTGGCTCGCCACCGTGAAGGCAAACAGGCCCGCCAGTATGGTGGAGCAGTAGGAGAGGGCCACCGTCTTGCCGAGCAGCTTGCCGGAGTTCTTCGGCAGGCTGGCGATGCCGCTCATGATGAAGAACAGGATGATGAGCGGAATGGTGAAGGTGATCAGCTGACCTATCACTGTCTTGGCCGTGAACAGCACCCGTGCGACCCATTCCGGGGCGTAGAGGCCGAGCAGGAGACCGGCGAGGATGCCGGCAATCAGATTGAGGACGAGTTTCATGGGGGAATCCAGGTGTTGGTGTCTGTTTTGTTATTTAATCTTGATTTTAATGCCGCTTTTTAACACAAACGCCGCATCTTGTCTGCCATCACCTGGTTAACTCAGAGTTAAATATTGTTATCTGGATGCTGAATCACGTCGGGCACCCTGTCTGGATCGACGGCCGCGATATTGATTAATTGTGGCGGGATTGGGGTCGCGGATCAGCAGGGCATGGAGCCAGCGGCCGTGTACCGCATCCTGGCTGCACCAGCTCTGATGCAGCTCAAACGGCAGGGGGGCGATCAGCTGCGTCAACCGGGCCTCATCGAGCCGGGTCAGCAGCGGATATTCCTCCTGTGAGGGGGGCAAGGGGCTGGCGGGTTCACTCTCGCCATAGGGGAAGGAGCAGTAGAGGAGTCCCTGGGGTTTGAGCAGGCCGGCGAGGTGCATCAGGGCAGGGGCCAGCTCATCCTCGGTCAGGCAGGGCAGCGAGCCGCTGGCCCAGATGCCGTCATAGGGCAGCACGTTGTGCATCTGCTCGAAGCGGCAGACCCGCACCGGTTGGCCGCACAGGCGCGAGGCGGCGCTGGCCTGGCTCAGGCTGGCATCGAAGGCGGTGACCATGAACCCCAGCTCCCGAAAATGGTGCAGATCCTCCCCCGCGCCGCAGCCGGCTTCCAGCAGATGGGCGCCCGGCTGCAGGCGGGCCAGAAAGGGGGAGTGGGCCTGGCCTATGAGGGCGGGACGGGGCGCCTGAAGGGCAGCGCTTTGGGTGCCTTGGGCGGGTGAGAGTGACAGTGGCATAGGGCTCGTCTCTAAGGTGGGCGGCTACTCTAGCAAATTTGCCCCGCTCTGTTCAGATCTGCTGAGGATCCTCCCCGGCCCTTGGCGGCGCCAGCACAATCAGGGGCGGCGCAGAAGCGAGGGCGAGGGGTTGGCGAGCAGGCCGAACAGGGTGTCGAGCAGGAAGTCGGCCTCCTGAACAAGGTTGATGCGCTCCGGGAAGTGCAGCCAGTTGATGATGTAACCATCCAGGGTGCAGTGCAGCAGCGTGGTGGCGCGGCGCAGATCCAGCCCTTGGGGCAGGTGGCCGAGGCGCACTGCGTTGCCCAGGGTGATCTCCAGATCCCGGAAGAAGTTGATGGATTGCTGACGCATGTGATCCCGCAGGGAGATGGCCTCTCCTTCCAGCGACTCCAGATTGAACATGATGGTGAACATCTGCTGGTGGGCGGGTTCTGTGCTGATCTTGCATATCACCTCCTTGAGGAAGAGGCGCAGCTTGCCGAGGGGATCCGGCTCCTGCTCATCCACACAGGCATCGAGCTGGTGGGAGAGGGGGGCGCACAGCTCCTCCCACAGGGTGACGAACAGCTCCTCCTTGTTCTTGAAATGCCAGTAGATGGCACCCCGGGTCAGGTCTGCCGCCTTGGCGATGTCGGTCAGGTTGGTCTTCGCCAATCCCTGTTGGCAGAACAGATTCAGGGCCGTGCTCATGATGTGGCAGCGGGTCTGCTGCGCTTCTTCTTTGGTTCTTCTGGCCATCGGATCTGTACCTGTTAAAAGGGGAAAAAGTTACTTACATACATTTATGAATGTATGTATATTGCCTCATCTTCGCAGTTTTACCAACAGGGGCCCTATAAACCCTGTGGTTTTGTGGTTTTTTTTGTTTGAAACAGAGGCTCAGAAACTCCATGCATAAACACATTCTCGCACGTTCGGTGGGCCTTGCCTTGTTGGCAAGCGGCCTGCTGGCTGGTTGTGGCGACAAGGGCGAGGCCGGGCAAGGGGCGGGCGAGATGCCGCCTGCCGCCGTGGACGTGGTCACTCTCCATGCCGCACCGCTGCAACTCATGTCCGAGCTCACCGGCCGCACCGCCCCCCTGCGGGTGGCCGAGGTGCGTCCCCAGGTGAATGGCATCATCCTCAAGCGCCTGTTCACCGAAGGCAGCGACGTCAAGGCCGGCCAGCTGTTGTACCAGATCGATCCCGCCGTCTATCAGGCCGCCGTCGCCAGCGCCAAGGCGAACCTGGCCAAGGCACAGGCCAACGAGCAGAGTGCCCGCCTCAAGGCCCAGCGTTATGCCGAGCTGGTAAAGGTGAAAGCCATCAGCCGCCAGGAGTATGACGACGCCGACGCGGCCTGGAAACAGCAGGTCGCCGAGATTGGGGCCGCCAAGGCCGCCCTGCAGAGCGCCAACATCAACCTGGCCTATACCAAGATCACCGCCCCCATCAGCGGTCGCATCGGCAAGTCCGCGGTGACCGAGGGTGCCCTGGTCACCGCCCAGCAGGCCGACAGCCTCACCTCCATCTCGCAGCTCGATCCCATGTATGTGGACGTGCGCCAGTCCACCGCCGATCTGCTGCGCCTCAAGCGCCAGGTCGCTGCCGGCAAGCTCGTCCAGGACGAGAGCAAGGGCGCCAAGGTGCGCTTCCAGCTGGAAGATGGCAGCCAGTACAGCGAAGAGGGCTCATTGCAGTTCTCCGACGTGACAGTGGACGAGACCACCGGCATGGTGACCCTGCGGGTCCTGGTCCCGAATCCCCATGATCTGCTGCTGCCCGGCATGTTCATGCGCGCCACCCTGCAAGAGGGCGAGCGCCCGCAAGGCCTGCTGGTGCCGCAGACCGCCGTGACCCGCACCCCCAAAGGCGGTGCCACCGTCATGGTGGTGACCGCGGACAACAAGGTCGAGCTGCGGGAAGTGCAGCTCAGCCGCGTGGTTGGCGACAGCTGGGTGGTGGAGTCCGGCCTCAAGGCCGGCGAGAAGGTGATAGTGGCTGGTCTGCAGAAGGTCAAACCCGGTGCCTTGGTGGCGCCCGCTGAGCGCGCCAGCAACACCACGACAGCACAAGCCGATCAGACCCAGGTCACCAAGCAGTAGGATGGAGTAGTCGCCTCATGGCACGATTTTTCATAGACAGACCCATTTTCGCCTGGGTAATCGCCCTGGTGATCATGCTGGCCGGGGCCATGGCCATCATAGGCCTGCCGGTCGCCCAGTACCCGACCATAGCCCCGCCGGCCGTTGGCATTTCCGCCAGCTACCCGGGGGCGTCCGCCAAGACGGTGGAAGACTCGGTGACCCAGATCATCGAGCAGAACATGACCGGGCTGGATCACCTGCTCTACATGTCTGCCCAGTCCGATTCGTCCGGCAACGTCAGCGTGACCCTCACCTTCAAGCCGGGCACGGATCCCGACATCGCCCAGGTGCAGGTGCAAAACAAGTTGCAGCAGGCCATGTCGCTCTTGCCCCAAGAGGTACAGCAGCAGGGTGTGCGGGTTCAGAAGACCTCCAGCAGCTTCCTGATGGTGGCCGCCTTCATCTCCACCGATGGCAGCATGACCAACGACGATCTCGCCGATTACGTGGTCTCCAACATCAAGGAGCCCCTGAGCCGACTGGATGGGGTGGGTGACATCACCTTGTTCGGCAGCCAGTACTCCATGCGTGTCTGGCTGGATCCCCACAAGCTCAACCGGGTACAGATGACCCCGGGAGACGTGCAGGCCGCCATCCAGGCCCAGAACGCCCAGGTGGCCTTCGGCAAGCTGGGGGGCACCCCTGCGGTGAACGATCAGCAGTTCACCGCCACCATCATGGGGCAGACCCGTCTCTCCACCCCGGAGGAGTTCAACAACATACTGCTGCGGGTGAATCAGGATGGCTCCAAGGTGCTGCTCAAGGACGTAGCCCGGGTCGAGCTCGCCGGCGAAAGCTACGATGCCTCCGCCCTCTACAATGGTCAGGCCACGGCGGCGCTGGCGATCAAGCTGGCCACCGGGGCCAATGCCCTGGATACCGCGGACGAGGTGCGCGGCAAGCTCGATGAGCTGTCGGGCTACTTCCCGGCCAACATGAAGATCGTCTACCCCTACGACACCACGCCCTTTGTGAAGATCTCCATCGAGGAGGTGGTGCAGACGCTGATCGAGGCCATCTTCCTGGTGTTCTGCGTCATGTATCTGTTCCTGCAGAACTTCCGGGCGACCCTGATCCCGACCATAGCGGTGCCCGTGGTGCTGCTCGGTACCTTCGGGGTCATGGCGGCCTTCGGCTTCTCCATCAACACCCTGACCATGTTCGGTCTGGTGCTCGCCATCGGCTTGCTGGTGGATGACGCCATCGTCGTGGTGGAGAACGTGGAGCGGCTGATGAGCGAGGAGGGGCTCTCCCCGCTTGAGGCGACCCGCAAGTCCATGACCCAGATCACCGGCGCCCTGGTGGGCATCGCCCTGGTGCTGTCGGCGGTATTCGTGCCCATGGCCTTCTTCGGCGGTTCGACCGGCGCCATCTATCGCCAGTTCTCCCTCACCATCGTCTCGGCCATGGTGCTCTCTGTGCTGGTGGCGTTGATCCTGACCCCGGCGCTCTGTGCCACCCTACTCAAACCCATGAAACACGGGGAGTTCGGTGCCCAGCGCGGCTTCTTCGGCTGGTTCAACCGCTTCTTCGACACCAATGCCAACCGTTACCAGAACGGCGTGCGCAAGGTGATCAAGCAGGGGACCCGTTACAGCATCATCTATCTGGCCATGCTGGCGGTGCTGGCGGTGCTGTTCATGCGCCTGCCTACCTCCTTCCTGCCGGAAGAGGATCAGGGGGTCATCATGTCCATGGTGCAGCTGCCGGTGGGGGCCACCAAGGAGCGTACCGAGGTGGTGCTGGCCGACATGCGCGACTACTTCCTCAAGAACGAGAAGGACAACGTCGATTCGGTGCTGACGGTGGCGGGCTTCAGCTTCGCCGGTAGCGGCCAGAACAGCGGCATGGCCTTCATCAAGTTGAAGGACTGGAGCGAGCGTAAAGGCGAGGAGCGCAGTGCCAATGCCATCATAGGCCGCGCCATGGGCTATCTGTTCAGCATCAAGGAAGCCCAGGTCTTCGCCTTCAACCTGCCTCCCATTCCTGAGCTCGGCACGGCCACCGGCTTCGACTTCTTCCTGCAGGACCGCGGTGGTCTGGGGCACGAGAAGCTGATGCAGGCCCGTAACCAGCTGCTCGGCATGGCGGCGCAGGATCCCAACCTGGTGCGGGTGCGCCCGAACGGGATGGAAGACACCCCCCAGCTCGACATCAAGATAGATTACGAGAAGGCGCTGGCCCAGGGGCTCTCCATCAGCGACATCAACAACACGCTGTCGGCGGCCTGGGGCTCTTCTTACGTGAACGACTTCGTCGACAGAGGCCGGGTCAAGAAGGTCTACCTGCAGGCGGATGCCCCCTTCCGGATGAACCCGGAGGATCTGAAGCTGTGGTACGTGCGCAACAGCGCGGGCCAGATGGTGCCCTTCTCCGCCTTCGCCAGCACAGAGTGGAGCTTCGGCTCGCCGCGCCTGGAGCGCTACAACGGCGTCTCCGCCATGGAGATCGTCGGTGAAGCGGCCCCCGGCAAGAGTACCGGTGACGCCATGGCGGCCATCGAGCAGATGGTGAAACAGCTGCCGGAAGGCATTGGCATAGAGTGGACAGGGCTCTCCTTCCAGGAGCGTCAGGCAGGCTCCCAGGCGCCGGCGCTCTACGCCATCTCGCTCTTGGTGGTCTTCCTCTGTCTGGCGGCCCTCTACGAGAGCTGGAGCATTCCGTTCTCCGTCATGCTGGTGGTGCCGCTCGGGGTGCTGGGCGCCATACTGGCGGCCACCCTGCGGGGCCTGGAGAATGACGTCTATTTCCAGGTGGGCCTGCTCACCACTATCGGGCTGTCGGCCAAGAACGCCATCCTGATCGTGGAGTTCGCCAAGGAGCTCCATGACAAGGGGATGAAGCTCGGCGATGCGGTGGTGGAAGCCTCCCGCCAGCGTCTGCGTCCGATCCTGATGACCTCCCTCGCCTTCATCCTCGGCGTCTTGCCGCTGGTGATAAGCACTGGTGCCGGCGCCAGCAGCCGCAACGCCATCGGTACCGGCGTCATGGGGGGGATGATCACGGCCACAGTGCTCGCCATCTTCTTCGTGCCGCTCTTCTTCGTGCTGGTGATGCGTTACTTCACCAAGCAGAGTTCAGCCGAGGAGCGCGCCGCGCTGACCAAGGAGACCCAACATGACTAAGACCCTGGTCGCCCTGAGTGTGACGCTGCTGCTGGGGGCCTGCTCCATGGCCCCCGATTACCAACGCCCTGAGGTGCCGCAAGGGGCCTCCTGGCAAGAGAACCTCGCCACCCAGGGGGCGCTGGCGCCCTGGCAGCAACAGTTCCTCGATCCGGCGCTGCAAAAGCTGATCGACACCGCCCTGGAGAACAACCGGGATCTGCGGCTCGCGGCCCTCAACGTCGAGGCCTATGAGGCCAGATACCGGATCCAGCGGGCGGCTCAATTGCCGACCCTGGCCGCCAGCGGCTCCGGCACCCGTCAGCAGGGATCCGACGATCTCAGCGGCACGGGGCAGGGGGGCATCAGCAGCCAGTACGGCGCCGACATCGGCATCACCGCCTATGAGCTGGACCTGTTTGGCCGGATCCAGAGCCTGAAAGATCAGGCGCTGGAGAACTACCTGGCGCAAATCGAGACCCAGCGCAGCACCCAGATAGCGCTGATCGCCTCGGTGGCGAATGCCTACCTCACCCTGCTGGCGGATCAGGAGCTGCTGGCGCTGAGCCAGGCGACCCTTGCGACCGAGCAGGAGAGCTATGCCCTGACCCAGCACAAGTACCGGCTGGGGGCCGCCTCCGAGATGGAGCTGGCGCAGGGGCGTACGGCACTTGAGAACGCCCGTGTCAGCCAGGCGCAATACCAGCGTCAGGTGAAACAGGACAGAAATGGTCTGGCCCTGCTGCTCGGCACGGATGTGCCGGTGCTGGAGGGGCAACCGGCGACCCTGGCCGAGGTTCAACTGGCGGCCATCCCGGTGGGCGCCCCCTCCAGCCTGCTGCAACAGCGGCCCGACATACTGGCGGCGGAGCACAGCCTGAAGGCGGCCAACGCCAATATAGGCGCGGCCCGTGCCGCCTTCTTCCCGACCATCTCGCTCACCGCGACGGCGGGTACCGCCAGCAACCAGCTGAGCGGGCTGTTTGACGGCGGCACCGGCACCTGGACCTTCATGCCCCAGATAAACCTGCCCATCTTCGACGGTGGCAAGCGGGTGGCGGATCTGGACGTGGCCGAGGTCGGCACCAAGCAGGCGGTGGCGAGCTACGAGAAGAGCATCCAGACCGCCTTCAAGGAGGTCGCAGATACCCTCGGCGCCCAGGCGGACTACCAGCAACAGTTGCAGGCCCAGCAGGATCTGGTGGATGCCAACCAGACCTACTTCAAGCTGGCGGAGTTCCGCTACGAGCAAGGGGTGGACAGCTATCTGACGAGGCTGGATGCCCAGCGCTCTCTGTTCAGCGCCAGACAGGGGCTGATCAGCACCCGCCTGGCCCAGCTCAGCAACCAGGTCGCCCTCTACAAGGCGGTCGGTGGCGGCTGGCAGGCACCCAAGGAGGCCCCGGTGGCCTCCGAAGGGCAGGGCTAGTCTCTCTCGCCGACAACGTCACAGCCACAGGGCGAACCATACGGTTCGCCCTGTTTTTTTAGGTACGATTGACCATGCAAAGCCCAGCCTGGTCGCGGGGAGAAACCCGCCCAGACCGGGAGCAAGCCTGCACAAGCGCCTTCCATGATGTGTACCAGCCCTTACCGTCATCACCGGCCAGAGAAAACCGGCGACCGACTCGCAGCCGGCATCCGGCTCGTTCGCTGAGCCCGGCCGAGGGGATGCCATTAATCGCATAAGCTGCGCACTAATTATTCTTTCAAAGAATAAATGGGTGGCTCTTATAGTTGGTCACTCGACTCTCATTCCAAGGATGTGCAATGAAACGACTCCTGCCCGCCACCCTGCTCGCCGCAGGACTGGCCCTCACCCCGATGGCCCAGGCCGCCACCCTGCTCAACGCCTCCTACGACGTGATGCGTGACTTCTACAAGGACTACAACGCCGCCTTCCAGAAACACTGGCAGGCGGAAGGCGGCGAGCCGCTGCAGATCAATATGTCCCACGGCGGCTCTAGCAAGCAGGCGCGGGCAGTCATCGACGGCCTGCCCGCCGATGTCATCACCATGAACATGGCCACCGACATCAACGCCCTGGCCGAGCATGGCGGCCTGGTCCCGAAAGAGTGGGCGGCCCGCCTGCCGGACAACAGCGCGCCCTTCACCTCGGCCACTGTGTTCATCGTGCGCAAGGGCAACCCCAAGGGGCTGAAGGACTGGCCTGATCTGCTCAAGGAGGGGGTGCAGGTGATAGTGCCCAACCCCAAGACCTCGGGTAACGGCCGCTACACCTACCTGTCGGCCTGGGGCTATGTACTGGAGCAGGGGGGCGATGAGAAGGCGGCCAGGGCGTTCGTCGGCAAGCTGTTCAAGCAAGTCCCCGTGCTCGACACCGGTGGCCGCGCGGCCACCACCACCTTCATCCAGAACCGCATAGGCGACGTGCTGGTCACCTTCGAGAACGAAGCCGAGATGATAGCCCGCGAGTTCGGCCGCGGCAGCTTCGAGGTGGTCTACCCCAGCGTCACCGCCGTGGCCGAGCTCCCGGTGGCGGTCGTCGACAAGGTGGTCGACAAGCAGGGCACCCGCAAGGAGGCCGAGGCCTACCTGACTTACCTGTGGTCTGACGAAGGCCAGCGCATCGCCGCCAACAACTACCTGCGCCCACGAAGCCCGGCTATCCTCGCCGAATTTGCCGATCGCTTCCCGAACGCCACCTTCCTGAACGTGGTGAAGACCTTTGGCGAGTGGCCTGTTATCCAGAGCACCCACTTCAAGGAGGGCGGGGTGTTCGACCAGATCTATGCCGTGCAATAAGACGCACCCGAGCGGCCAAAGCCCGGCCAGGTGCCGCCATCTTGGGGCCATTCGCCTGGGGATCACGCCTTGATTGCTCAGCCTCCCGGCGGGCGTGTCAGGGCAGAATGGAAGAGCCGGACATCGCCGGTATATGAAAGAAATGGGCTGGGCGCTCGCGGGACAATCAGGGGCCCTGGCGGGGGCCCACATCACAAAAAGCACAAAGGGTTAGCGTCTGAACGAAGCTAACCCTTTGTTTTACCTGGTGCCGGAAACAGGAGTCGAACCTGCGACCTTCGCATTACGAATCCAGATTTTTCCAATTTCAATCGGTTTCACCTCGTCTCATAGAAAGACATAAATAGGCAATAAAATCATGAAATTACACGCCATTTCCCGTATCGGGTTGTGTCATAAAATATCACCCTATACCATGTAATCTGTTGGGCCCAATGTTGGGCCATAAATGGAGTGAGGTATGAGCGGGAAAGCGTCCAAGGTGGCAATCCGGCAAGATAGAGAGATCCCTTCACTAGTGGTGGATGAAGGGAAGGCGGTTAAGCGGGTATCGGTTCACTCCCGCCACGGGGGCGGACTTCACATGGAGATCCGCGCCGATGGCCGCAAACGCTTTGTGTATCGTGCCCGAGTGGGTGGGAAACAGATCGATTTTCAGATTGGATATTATCCAGCCGTAACCTTAGCCGCAGCTCGTCTCGCTCATGCCGATGCGGTGGCGTTAGTTAAACAGGGTATAGACCCTAGACAAACTGCCAAGCAAGCAAAGGCTAAGAACATCGAGATGCCGACTCTTGGCGAAATTTACCGCGATTGGCTGGCGATGCGAGCCAAGTCAAAGCCCATAGGCCCGCGCACCCTGCGCGATTATGAGGGGACGTTCACCCGCCACATTGAATCGGCCATTGGCAATACCCGAGTGTGTGATCTCTCCCGTGCCGTACTGTATGAGCACTTCCGCCGAGTAGAGACCGCAGAGGGCGCACGCAAGGGGCTGATAGTCCTGAACCAGTGTCTTGATCATGCGGTGTTACAAGGTCACATCGAGATCAACCCAGCTCGCCTGCTCAAACCCGCCATGTTTGGCGCATCTATGCCCCCACCCCGTGAACGCTGGTTGGCCCGCGATGAATTGCGCCAGTTATGGGGAGCACTTGAACAAGCGACTGCTGGCGGCGGTTCTGTGGCTGCTGGTGGCCGTGGGATCGCGTCTAACGTAGTGCTATCGATTGCGGTGGCAAACTGTTTGCGTTTGATAACCCTGACCGCTGTACGCCGTTCTGAGGCTGTAGGGATGCGCTGGGAGCAGATTAACGGCGACCGCTGGACGATACCCGAAACCAAGAACGGACGCGCCCACGTTGTAACCCTGTGCCCGCTGGCGCTGGATATTATCGAGCAGCAAAAGGCGTTATCTAATGGCCCTTATGTGTTCGAATCCACCAGCAAGGCCGGACACCCGATCACAGGGGATGCTGTAACCAAAGCGCTAGAGCGTGTTCGCATCAAGTACCTTGCCGAGCTTGTACCATTCAGCCCGCACGACCTGCGCCGCAGTGTAGCAACTGGGGCCGCTGAATATCTGGATGCCCCCGAGCGCCTGATCGAGCTGATGCTAAACCACATCCCCAAAGACAGGCTAATCCGCACCTATCAGGTGGGCGGCATGGCCGAGAAATTGCGGGCGCTGTTTCTGCGCTGGGGGGATTTCATGGCAACCATAACGCAACCTAAGCAAGCCAAGCCGGATAACGTGGTCAGTGTAAAGTTTGGGGATCAGCGATGAGCCAGTCAGTAATCAGCCACCTACTGAAGGAACCATTGACCGCTGAAGAACTAAAAAAACATTGGTGGGATCTGGGCTGCTGTGAACTTGGTGCCGTGCCTGCCCGTTCCGGTGGCCTGATGGAGAACTGCGAAATTTTGGAGCTCTTACAGACAAGGGCATTGACCGCAATCAACAACCGAGGAGACACGATAGACAAATTCAGAGGAGATTGGAGAACAAAGCGAAAACAGCTAACACCTGAGCAGGCAAGATGGTGTGAAGTGAGTCTTTGTGTTCAGTTAGCTGAATTAGCACCCGATATGAGAACAGGCCACGAAAGTATGTGGAGAGTGGGGCATCAAGGCACCAGAGGGGTAAAGCCCAGTCATCAAACTGATCTCATCAATGATTGGCTTCGTGGCATAGTTAAAAACTATGAACGCTTGATAGAAAATGAAGAGCGGATTGGCTTGTCGATAATTTTGCATGGTGAGGAAAATGTTTATCCGAGCGAGATCGTCAATGCGGCCAAGTTACTCGCCAAGGTCAAGAAAACTGAGGAAAAGGAGCTTGATGAAAACACCAAAGCTTTGCTGACTTCAATAGAAGAGGCTAGGGCCAAATTTGCGGAATTTGGAATCGGTACACGTGGTAGTAAAGAAAGCGCCTGCTGGATTCTGCTGTTAGCCGATGCTTGGGAACTCGAACCCGATCAGATACGCAACACTGTAAGGTCGATTACTCGTCGCACTAAGGGACAAAAATAGCTGAACTATTGTCCCTCTGATTTTTACGAATTCTGTTTTCATAGCTCCGAAGCCACGGCAAGAGACCCGATGGCATTAGGAGATGTGTCATGCTAATCCCGATTTCAGAAGTAACCCGCCACCTTGGTGTTAGCCGTTCTACCGTCGAACGGCTGCGAAGAAGTCCCGATGCCCAATTCCCCCAACCGATCTACATCGGTCCCAACTCTATCAGATTCGACATGACAGAGCTTGAGCAGTGGATTTTCGCTCGTCGCCAAAAAAGGGGGTGAGCAATGAGCCTTTTGTTAAATGCCAAAAACTGCATTTTGCTGGGGCTACCAGAGCCCCGTAAGCAAGAGACCCAGCGGGAATACATAAGGCGGATTTTACTGGCGGGGCATTCAATCAACACCAGACAATGCCGCTTTATCGGCATCGGCAATCTTCACTCTGTGGTATCGGCGCTAGGCAAGCGGCGCTTTCCACTCCGAGTAGAGCACAAGCCCGCAATAGATCCCCGTTCTGGTGAGCTGTTACCCCAACCAGTGGATCACGTTTCCGCTGATTTTGCTGAGGTGGCCAGCATAGAAAACGCCCCGAGCGAACCCGAGGCGTAATCAATAACCTGCTGGTGGCCCTACTTTGGCGAGGACGGCCACCAGCACCATCGAGCATATCACCCATGATGAAAACCACCAACGGCAAGCCTTGCCGCCCGTTGCTGTGCCCGTTCGCTGGCCTGATACAGCGTGAAACTATTTACGCTAATTGGGACATGCTAATTGGGATCTATGAACAGGGTAAACCCCAGCATTGGTGCGGTTTGGCGGGGAGAGTAAAACCGGAAAATCGAGCGGTATTTTATAATATCTATGAGGGAAGAGACCTCTTTATGGGGGGTAATCAAACCAAGCTGGGGCTAGAACAGGGAACGGCCCCATGATGTTAGCTGATGGCCTGCCCAGTGCTGTTGCTGCCAAGGTAACAGGCAAAGCCAAGCGGAAGCAGGGCAAGCGCTATGGCCATGTAACCCACCAGTGCGTTTACCGTTATCAAGGTATCGAGTACCCGATCAACACCACGCCTGCGAGCGGCGGCTACACCAAACCACTGAGCGAGATGATCCGGCGGATTGTGGAAGCTGTTAGGCGTTATCGGCGGGTGCTGTTTGTTCGGCTCGACCTGAGCATGGGAGAGGGAGAAGCCACTAGCGAGCGCCTGAGCGCATTCCTAAAGCAAGCTGGCCGCTATGTAACGAGAGAGCACGGGACGCGATTAGAATACGTGTGGTGTCGTGAGCAGGAGAAAGCTAAGCGCCAGCACTACCATTTGGCCCTTCTCATAGACGGCGACAAGTTACGCCACCCCGCCCGATTGTATGAAGCATTGGCCGAGATCTGGCAGCGCAAAGGGGGGCGGTTATCCATTCCCGAGAACGGCTATCTGATGACTGACAGCCACAATATCACCGAGGCTGTTTACCGTATCTCATACCTTGCCAAGGAGCGGGGCAAAGGCTACCGACCGGATGGGGTGCGTGACTTCGGCTATTCACGGATTGGGCGGGGCATTCACTTTGAATGAGTTTGAACAGGCCCGCCCCCGTTGAGGAAAATTTGAGGGAGTTGAACAGGAATTGAAGAGGCCACGGCCAGACCACTTAAGGCTCTATCTATGACTTTTTAGCCAACCAGACTACAAAAATTGTGAGCAGTAAGCCACTCATCCACAGCAACCAGAAAGGGAAGAAGATGATCACGTACAACAGGCGGTAGATATTCCTAACGCTGTCGGCCTCAATTAATGCGCAAGTGAATCCAACTCCTGCCACTAAATACGCAGCCCAGAACATTACATCCAATTTTATCCATCCTTTTATCCGCTCACTCCTAACGCATCTGCACAAATAGTGTGGAGAAATCACTAAGTAGTAGGCCCAGAAAAGCCCCCCTTTACCAATCTGACATGAGCAAGTCGCGCCATCACTGCGACAAGATATTCTTGACCCACACGAAGGGGTAGCAAATCGCAAAGGAGGGTCATGGATTGTATTATGTTGGGCCCAGCGTTGGGCCAAATTACAAAAAAGCACAATGGGTTAGCTTCACCAACAAGCTAACCCATTGTTTTATATGGTGCCGATAAGGGGAATCGAACTCCTGACCTTCGCATTACGAATGCGCTGCTCTACCAACTGAGCTACACCGGCTTGGCCCTAGATTCCCGAAAATGTGCTGGCAAGTCAATGAGCCCGGACTCTTTTTATGAGCCTGCTCATGGAGTTACGGGCACACCTCAGAGATCGACAAATTCCGGAATGTGGGCGCGGCCACGGCTCTCGAGAAACGCGAGCAGGGCACGGGGGGAGCGCGCCAGGATCCGCTCCTCGGGGAAGCCAGCCTCGGTCACCAGCCGGTGGCAGTGGTCAAAATCCCCCAGGCTGAAGGCCACGTGGGAGTCTGAGCCGAAGGTGAGGTAAGCACCCAGATCCCTCGCCGCCTCGACGATGGCGCGGCAGTTGCCTTCACTGCCCGGACGGGAGTGACTGAAGGAGGAGTTGTTGATCTCCAGCGCCACCCTGTACTCGGCGGCGGCCTTGACTACTGCCTGGATGTCGATGGGAAAGGCGGGGTTGCCGGGGTGGCTTATCATGTCGACCCGGCCGCTTCGGATGGCGTTGATCATGGCCTGGGTATGGGTTGCCTGATCGCAGGGGGGGAACACGGGCTCATGAAAGCCGGCCATGATCATGTCGAGGCGCGACTCGTAGCGCTCGGGGAAGTCTATTTCGCCGTCTATGTTCTTGATGTTGGCCTCGATGCCGCGCAGTATGCCGACCCCGTCCACCACCCGTGGCAGGACGTGCAGATTGACGAAATGCCAGAAGTGGGGCGCATCGGCCATGTCGGGACCGTGATCCGTGGTGGCAAAGAGCTTGATCCCCTTGGCCTTGGCAATGGGCAGGTAATCGTGAATGGTGCTGTAGGCATGGGTGCTGGCGACGGTGTGCGTGTGGGTATCGACCTGGTACTTCATCTTTTCTCCCCTCTGGCATGAGGCGCCAGCATAGCAAGATTGGCGGAGTCGGGCCATGTGGCGGCCTGCCATACTTTGTCACAAATTACGCCAGGACTGACAAAGTCTGACCATCTTTGTCTGCGAGCATAGCCCCATCGATGCAAGCCTGAACTCTCATCGATGAGTCGAAACTGGATGATTCGACTCACTTTTCCCCACCGTCGCCCCTGCGACGGTTTTTTTTCGCCCGCAATTCTCGCCGCCATCCGGATAAAAAAATGCCCAACTAGCATGGCGCAAGTTGGGCGAGACTTAATGTTTAATTGCAGTGGCATAGATATAGAGTCCTGCCTGGCCGCTAAGTTCCCATCTTGTTCCCGCTTTTTTGGTTGAAAACATTTCGCCAACACCGTTCACATTCTCTTGACATGACTGGGCGTGAAACGTACTTTTTAAACATTCGTTTAAGTGAGGTGTCCAGTGAGTAAAATCGATACCAAAAACCGTATTCTCGATGCCGCCGAGGTGCTGTTTGCCGAGCGGGGATTCGCCGATACCTCGTTGCGTCTGATCACCAGCGAGGCCGATGTGAACCTGGCCTCGGTCAACTATCACTTCGGCTCCAAAAAGGAGCTGATCCAGGCAGTGCTCGATCGCTACCTGAGTATCTTCATGCCTGAGCTGGATGCTCGCCTGCAGACCCTGATGGCCCAGGAGCAGCTGACCCTGCTGCAGGTGTTCGAAAGTTTCGTCGACCCCCTGATGAAGCTGGTGGCGGTGCGGGCCAACGGCCCGGCGCTCTTCATGCAGTTGCTGGGGCGCGGCTACATCGACAGCCAGGGCCACCTGCGTCGCTTCATCACCACCCACTACGGGGCGACCCTGCACGGGATCACCCAGGCGATTTCCAAGGCCAACCCGGCCCTGTCGCCGGCGGATCTCTTCTGGCGCCTGCACTTCACCCTGGGCACAGTGGTGTTCACCATGGCTTCCGCCGATGCCCTGCGTGACATCGCCCAGGCCGATTTTGGTCAGCAGCTCGATGTGGAAGGGCTGGTGCGCAACGTTATTCCTTATCTGGCGTCCGGTGTCGGGGCGCCCGTGGAGTCGACCAGGCTCTCCCTGGCCGTGTAACACCTAACAATAATCAACGGAAACAGTGAAATAGAAGGAACTTCGGTATGATCACATTGCTTGTCCTGCTGGTGCTGGCGATAGCCGTGGTACTCGGCGTGCCCGCCATCCGTAAAAAGGTGGTAACCCGTCCTGTGTTCGGCATCTTCAAAAAGATACTGCCGCCCTTGTCAGCTACCGAGCGGGAGGCCATGGAAGCCGGCTCCGTCTGGTGGGATGGCGAGTTGTTTCGCGGCAACCCCGACTGGAAAAAACTGCACGGCTACGGCAAGGCCGAACTGAGCGCCGAAGAGCAGGCCTTTATCGACAATCAGGTCGAAACCCTGCTCGCCATGGTTGACGACTTCAAGATCGTCAACGAAACCAAAGACCTGCCAGAGCCGGTGTGGGACTATCTGAAGAAGGAAGGCTTCTTCTCCCTGATCATCCCGAAATCCTACGGCGGCCGCGAATTCTCGGCGATTGCCAACTCCACCATAGTCACCCGCATTGCCACCAAGAGCCTGAGCGTGGCGGTCACTGTCATGGTGCCGAACTCCCTCGGCCCGGGCGAGCTGCTGATGCACTACGGTACCCAGGCCCAGAAGGACTTCTGGCTGCCGGGGCTGGCCAACGGCAAGGAAGTGCCCTGCTTCGCCCTGACCGGGCCGGAAGCGGGCTCGGACGCTGGCGCCATTCCTGACAAGGGGATCGTCTGCAAGGGCATGTACAAGGGTGAAGAGGTGCTGGGTATTCGCCTGAACTGGAACAAGCGCTACATCACCCTGGCGCCGCGCGCCACAGTGCTGGGCCTGGCGTTCAAGCTCTATGACCCGGAAAAACTGCTGGGTGACAAGGAAGAGCTCGGCATCACCTGCGCCCTCATCCCCACCAGCCACCCGGGCGTGCGGGTTGGTGATCGCCACTACCCCATGGGGCTGGCGTTCCTGAACGGCCCGACCTTCGGCAAGGATGTGTTCATTCCGCTCGACTGGATCATAGGTGGCCCGGATTACGCCGGCCGCGGCTGGCGCATGCTGGTGGAGTGTCTCTCCGCCGGTCGCGGCATCTCGCTGCCTGCCCTCGGCACCGCTTGCGGTCACATGGCGAGCCGCACCGTGGGGGCCTACTCCTACGTGCGCAAGCAGTTCGGCATGTCCATCGGCAAGTTTGAAGGGGTGCAGGAAGCGCTGGCCCGCATCGGCGGCCTCACCTATCAGCTGGAAGGGGCCCGTCGCATGACCGCCGGTTCCCTGGACTTGGGTCAGGCCCCGGCCATAGTCACCGCCATCTCCAAGTACCACATGACCGAAATGGCGCGCCAGATCATGGATGATTCCATGGACATCCACGCCGGTCGTGCCATCCAGCTCGGTCCGAAAAACTACACCGGCTACGCCTACATGGGCATTCCTGTGGCCATCACGGTGGAAGGGGCCAACATACTGACCCGCAACCTGATGATCTTCGGGCAGGGGGCCACCCGTTGCCATCCTTATGTGTTTGCCGAGCTGGAAGCCGCTGCCGACACCGATGTGGAGCGTGGCCTCGAGAAGTTTGATGCCCTGCTGATGAAGCACATCGCCTTCGGTACCGGCAACTTCTTCGGCGCCCTGTTCCAGGGGCTGACCCTGGGTCAGTTCAACAATGCCCCTGTGGCTGGCGAAACCGCCCGCTACTACAAGCAGCTTTCTCGCATGAGTAAAGGGCTGGCCCTGTGCGCCGACGTATCCATGCTGATGCTGGGTGGCGATCTCAAGCGCAAGGAGATGATCTCCGCCCGTCTGGGCGACGTGCTGAGCCACCTCTACCTGGCCTCCGCCACCCTCAAGCACTACGAGGATCAGGGCCGCATGGTCTCGGATCTGCCGTTCGTGCAGTACGCGGTGGAGCGCAACCTCTATCTCATCGGCAAGGCGTTCGAGGGCTTCTTCCAGAACTTCCCGAACAAGGTGGTGGGCGCCGTGCTCAAACGCGTGGTCTTCCCGTTCGGCGTGGGCTACAAGATGCCGGCAGACGAGCGTTGCCACGCCATCTGTCTGGCCATGATGACGCCGGGCGAGTTCCGCGACCGTCTGACTGCACTGTGCTACGTGGGCAAGGATGACGCTGATCCGGTCGGTCTGATGGAACGCGCCTTCCAGGCCATGGTGGCGGTGCAGCCCATCGAGAAGAAGCTGGTACAGGCCCAGAAAGAGGGCAAACTGCCCCGCAAGATGGCCCTGCCGGAGCTGGTGGCCGCGGCCCTGTCCCAGTCCATCCTCGGCAAGGATGAGGCAGACAAGCTGCTGGCTGCCGATGCCCTGCGCTACGAGGCGATCCAGGTGGACAACTTCGCCCCTGGCGAGCTGGAAGGGTTGTCTCAACCGAACCCGGTTGTGCACGCCGCCTGACCCCGAGAGTGAACCGACAACCGGCCCATGTGGCCGGTTTTTTTGTTTGTTAACCAGGCATTTACAACCTCGATTAATTCCAGTTAAATGCAATGGCCCCCACCCTTGGGGCAGGAAGCAAGGCCAGCGGAATGGCCGATAACAACAACTCAGGAAGAGTGAATGAACCTCGCCAAAACGGCGATCGAACGCCCCATCTGGGTGGCGGTCTCGGTCGTGCTTATTTTTTTGCTGGGCCTGCTCAGCATCCGGGGACTGCCTGTCCAGCTGTTTCCCGACATCGATCGTCCGCACCTCAACATCTCGGTGGACTGGCGCTCGGCCTCGCCCCAGGAGATGGAGTCGGAAATCACCGACCCCATAGAGCAGGAGATGCAGGGGGTACAGGGGCTGAAAAACCTCACCAGCAACAGCTATCCCGGCTTTACCGAAATCGACATGGAGTTTGCCCTCGGCACCGACATGCAGCGGGCCCAGCTCGACGTCATCTCGCGCCTGAACCGGGTCTCCGGCCTGCCGGACAAGATCGGCGGCCCCTACGTCAACAACTACAGCAGCAACGACACCCTCACCTTCTTCTTCATCCAGCAACTGCCGGGTGCCAAGGGGGCGATCGACGATCACCAGGCGCTGATCGAGGCGAGGGTCAAGCCTGAGCTTGAGCGGATCCCCGGGGTATCGACGGTCGAGATCGAGGGGATCAACGAACGCCAGATCCAGATCCGTTTCGACCCCTATCGTGCCGCCGAGCTGGGGGTGGAGATACCCGTGCTCGCCAGCCGGGCAACCACTGGCTGGGACGTGTCGGCCGGCACCCTCGATATAGGCCGCTGGGAATACAAGCTGCGCTTCGCCGGTCGCTACGATGTCGAGACGCTGGGGGACAAGGTGGTGGACTGGCGCGATGGCCTGCCCATCTACCTGCGGGATGTGGCGGAAGTAAGGGTGGCCCGGGAGGAGAACCCTGTGCTGCGCATCCAGAACGGCAACACCGCCATAGCGGCGCAGATCTTCAAGGAGAGCGGGGCCAATGCCCTGGCGGCGCTGGAGGGGATCAAGCTCAAGGTGGAGGAACTCAACCGCGAGGTGCTGGAGCCGGTCGGGCTGCACATGGAGCAGTCGTTCGACGCCTCCCTCTACATCAACCGGGCTGTGGGCATGGTGACCGCCAACCTGGGGCTGGGGGTGCTGCTCTCCTGCGCCATCCTCTGGGTCTTCCTGCGCCAGCTCAAGGCGACCCTGATGATAGCGGTCGCCATCCCCATAAGCATCATGCTCACCTTCTGCCTGCTCAAGGTGATGGGCAGGACGTTGAACATCATCTCCCTTGCGGGGATCGCCTTCGCCGTCGGCATGGTTCTGGATGCCGCCATAGTGGTGCTGGAGAGCATCTACCGGCGCCATGAGCGGGGGGATCTGAGCAAGGCCGAGGCGGCGCTCGAAGGCACCCGCCGGGTGTGGACCGCCCTGGTGGCCTCCACCCTCACCACTGTCGCCATCTTCCTGCCGGTGCTCTTGCTCAACGATGTAGAGGGGCAGCTGTTTGCGGATCTCGCGCTCACCATCGCCTGCGCCGTCACCGTCTCCATGCTGGTGGCGGTGACAGTGCTGCCTGCCGTGGCGGCGCGCTGGATGGGGCGCGAGCGGCTGGTCGATCCCTATGACGGGCTCTGGCGGCGCACCACCCGCCACGTGATCCGCTGGACCGGCACTGCCCCCCGGCGCTGGGCCCTCATCGTACTGATGATGAGCGGGCCCGTGCTGGCCAGCTGGCTGCTGCTGCCCAAGATGAACTACCTGCCGGACGTGAAGCGGGATGCCATCGATGTGTGGATGAGCTTCACCCCAGGGGTCAACCTCAAGGCCCAGCGGGAGGAGGTGATAGACACGCTCATTGCCAGGCTGGATCCCTACATGAAGGGGGAGCAGGAGCCGGCCCTCAAGAACTACTACATATTGCGCTACCCGGGCGGCGCCCAGATCGGGGTGCGTCCCAGGGACGAGACCCGGATCAAGGCGCTGGAGCAGCTCCTGATGAAACAGCTGCTGGTGGGCATACCCGATACCCGGGCCTTCGGCGGTCAGGGCTCCCTGTTTGGCGGCTTCGACAGCGAGAACGGCATCTCGCTGCTGATCCAGGGGGGCGAGTTGCCGGCGCTCTATCAGGCAGCCAGAGAGAGCATGGCCATGGTGCAGCGCGACTTGCCGGGGGCCCAGGTCAGGCCTGAGCCCGGGCTCGACTTCACCGCCCCCGAGCTCAAACTGGTGCCCCAAGACAGGCGTCTTGCCGAGGTGGGTTGGGATCGCAGCCCCTTGCCTGCCATCATCCAGACCTTCGGCGACGGCCTGCGGGTCGGCGAGTATTTCGACGGGGAGGAGCGGCTCGACATCCTGCTGATGGGCCAGGCCTCCGCCAATCCGGACGAGCTGAAGGCGGTGCCGCTCGCGACCCCGTCCGGGCGCATAGTCCCCCTCGGCGAGCTGCTGCGGGTGGAGCCTGGCCTCGGGCCTGAGAGCATCTTCCGGGCCGACGGGCGGCGCAGCATCAGCCTGCGGATCACCCCGCCTGAGGGGATGAGCATGGAGCAGGTGCTGGAGACCCTGCAGACCAAGAGTTTCTCCGCCATCCGGCCGCTGTTGCCAGTCGGGGGCGAGCTGAGGGTCGCCGGCAATGCCGACAGCCTGCAGCAGGCGCTGGACAACCTCGGCGGCATCTTCCTGTTCGCCGTGATGATACTGCTCATCTTGCTGTGGGGGGTCTTCGCCTCCCTCAAGGATGCCGTGCTGGTGCTGCTGACCCTGCCGCTCGCCACAGTGGGCGGCGTGCTGGCGTTGCACCTGAGCGGCCTGCTGGTGCCGCTGCCGATGGACTTGCTCACCATCATCGGCTTCGTGATCCTGCTGGGGCTGGTAGTCAACAACGCCATCCTGCTGGTGCACCAGACCCGCATGGCCGAGCGGGAAGGAATGAGCCGCCAGTCGGCGGTGGCCGATGCCCTGCAAAGCCGGATGAGGCCCATCGCCATGACCAGCCTCACCAGCATCTTCGGCATGCTGCCGCTGATGTTGAGCCCGAGCGAGGGCAGCGAAATCTACCGGGGGCTCGCCACCGTCATCGTCGGCGGCATGAGTTGCAGCACCCTGTTTACCCTGATCCTGTTACCCGCCTTCCTGCGGCTGGGTGAGCGGGTCGACGCGCCCCACGCCATCCGGCAGCGGGCCTGAGAAGGAGCCTATCGATGATGCAGATGTTCACAAGGATGATGATGACCCTGGCCCTGCTGGCAGCAGGGCCTGCCGGGGCAAAGGTGGTGACCCTGGCGGAGGTTACCCAGGGGGAGGCGGGGGCCAGCATCTGGGTCAGCGGCACTGTCGCGAGCCGCCAGCAGGCGGCCCTCAGCGCCGAGGTAAGCGGGCGGGTGGAGTGGATTGCCGAGTTCGGCAGCCGGGTGAAGGCGGGGGACGAGCTGCTGCGCCTGGACGCCGCCACCCTGCGCCTCTCCCTCGAGCAGTCCCGGGCCGAGCAGGGGAGGGAGGCGAGCAAGCTGCGCTATGCTCGCGCCGAGTTCCAGCGCCTCGAGCGGCTGCACCAGCAGAAGAGTGCCTCCCAGAGCCAGTACGACAAGGCGCGCTATGAGGTGGAGCAGGCAGAGCTGGCGGAGCAGCTGGCCCGGGTGCAGGTGCGCCAGATCGAGGCTCAGTTGCAAAGGACCCACATCTTCGCCCCCTTCGATGGGGTGGTGAACGAGCACTTCATCCAGCCGGGGGAGCATGTGGACGCGGGGGAGCGGGCGCTGGAGCTGGTCAACCCGGCGCAGCCTGACATCCGGTTGCGGGCACCCATCGTCTGGGCCAGCCAGCTGGAAGCTAAGGCCAGGTTGCGGGTGGAAGGGGATCAGCTCAGCGGCCACGCCGTCTATTACCAGCGGGCGGCGAGCGCCGATCCCAAATCGCGCCTCATCGAGCTGCGCCTCAGGCCAGAGCCGGGCCGTTTCATCATCGGCTCGCCGGTGCGGGTGGCGCTGCCGCTCGGGGAACAGCAGACCATGTTGCTGCCGCGGGATGCCCTGGTGCTCGGCACCGAGGGGAGCGTGGTCTATCAGGTGGAGCAGCGCGGCGAGGCGCTGACCGTGAACCGGGTGCCGGTGACTGTGCTGTTCGGGGACAACCGGCAGGTGGCGGTGAGCGGCGCCCTCAAGCTGGGGGACAGAGTGGTGGTACGCGGCGCCGGCAGCCTGCAGGATGGGGACAAGGTGGAGCTGTTTCGTGGCTGAACCTGGTCTGGCGCCATAAAAAACGGCTCCCGCGGGAGCCGTTGTTGTCGATGTCCAAGCGAGGGATTACTCGACCATCATCACCTTGCAGGTGTTGGTACTGCCCACGGTTTCCATCTTGTCGCCGTGGGTCAGCAGCACCATGTCGCCGCTCTGGACCAGGCCCTTGGCCTTGAGCACGTCCAGCGCCTCGCGGCACACCTCGTAGACCGGCTTGCTCTCGTCGCCGTCGAACAGCACAGGGGTGACACCACGGTAGAGGTTGGTCCAGGCCAGCGTCTTGTTGTGGGGGGACATGGCGAAGATCGGCAGGCCTGAGCTGATGCGGGACATCAGCAGCGGTGTGGTGCCGGACTCGGTCAGTGCCACTATCGCCTTGACCCCTTCCAGGTGGTTAGCCGCATACATGGTGGACATGGCTACGGCCTCTTCCACCGAGGTGAAGGTGTAGCTCATGCGGTGGTTGGAGACGTTCAGGCTAGGGTGCTTCTCGGCGCCCACGCAGACGCTGGCCATGGAGGTGACCGTCTCTATGGGGAACTGACCAGCGGCGGTCTCGGCGGAGAGCATCACAGCATCTGTGCCATCCAGCACGGCGTTGGCCACGTCCATTACCTCGGCGCGGGTCGGCAGCGGGGCGTTGATCATGGACTCCATCATCTGGGTCGCGGTGATGACCACGCGGTTCAGGCGACGGGAGTGACGAATGAGCTTCTTCTGCACGCCCACCAGCTCGGGGTCGCCGATCTCGACGCCGAGATCGCCACGGGCCACCATGACGGCATCGGAGCCGAGGATGATGTCTTCCATCGCCTCGTCGCTGGCGACGGTTTCGGCGCGCTCGACCTTGGCCACTATCTTGGCGTTGGAGCCGGCTTCGCGGGCCAGTTCGCGGGCATAGCGCAGATCATCGCCGCTGCGGGGGAAGGAGACGGCCAGGTAGTCCACGTTCATGCGGGCGGCGGTCTTGATGTCTTCCTTGTCCTTCTCGGTCAGGGCCGGTGCGGAGAGACCGCCCCCTTTCTTGTTGATGCCCTTGTTGTTGGAGAGAGGCCCGGCCACTGTGACTGTGGTGTGAATGCGGGTGCCTTCGACCTGCTCGACTTTCAGTTGCACGCGGCCATCGTCCAGCAGCAGGATGTCGCCGGCCACCACGTCGTTTGGCAGACTCTTGTAGTCGATGCCGACCTGCTCCTGGCAGCCTTCACCCTTGCCGAGGGCGGCATCGAGCACGAATTTGTCACCGATGGCGAGGTAGATCTTGCCATCCTTGAAGGTGGAAACGCGGATCTTGGGGCCTTGCAGGTCCCCCATGATGGCCACATGACGGCCCAGCTTGGCGGCGATTTCACGCACCTGGTTGGCGCGCAGGATATGATCTTCAGGAGTGCCGTGAGAGAAGTTCATCCGCACCATGTCGGCACCGGCGCGGATGATCCCCTCGAGGATGCCGTCGCGATCGGTCGCCGGACCGAGTGTGGTTACAATCTTTGTACGTCTTGGCATGAAAGACTCCAATGTGAAGTTGATATGACTTGAAATACTGCCCCGTCAAGCATGTGGCATGGCGCCTGCTTGCAGGCCATCTGGGTGGCCTTGTGTTATTAAATTACGATACTACACCAAGCCCGGTGGCATAGACAGTCGGGGGCGGACCCCCGAATGATTCAGGAATTATGCGGGGTATCAAAGCGGGATTCGCGCAAACCTTCTTTGACTTTCTTCAGGTTTTCGCGAAATTTCATGCCACGGCGCAGGGTAAAGCCGGTTGCCAGCACGTCCACCAGGGCCAGCTGGGCGATGCGGGACGCCATCGGCATATAGACGTCGGTGTCTTCCGGCACGTCCATGGAGAGCACCAGGTTGCACTCCCGGGCCAGGGGGGAATCCTTGGCGGTCATGCCGATGACGGTGGCATCGTTTTCACGGGCCAGGGCCGCGATTTCCACCAGCGCCTTGGTGCGGCCGGTGTGGGAGATCAGCACCACCACATCCCCTTCACTGCTGTTGATGCAGCTCATGCGCATCATGACGATGTCGTCGAAGCTCACCACGGGGATGTTGAAGCGGAAGAATTTGTTCTGGGCATCGCGGGCCACGGCGGAAGAGGCGCCCAGGCCGAAGAAGCTGATCTTCTTGGACTGGGTCAGGATATCGACGCAGCGGTTGATGGCGGAGATGTCCAGGCTGTTCTTGGCGGCATCGAGACAGGCCATGGTGGATTCGAAGATCTTGGCGGTATAGGTGTCGGGCCCGTCTTCCGCTTCCACGTGGCGGTTCACATAAGGGGTGCCGTTGGCCAGGCTCTGGGCCAGGTGCAGCTTGAAGTCGGGGAAGCCCTTGGTATCGAGACGACGGCAGAAGCGATTGACGGTCGGTTCGCTGACATCGGCCAGCTTGGCGAGGGTGGCAATGCTGGAGTGAATGGCGGTCTGGGGCGACGCCAGGATCACTTCAGCCACCTTACGCTCTGATTTACTGAAACTTTCCAAATTGTTCGTAATTTTATCGAGGGTATTCATCATTACCACCAGGCATTTTTGTAATTTAACTTCAGTGTCTGTGCACTAAATTCACAGCTCAAGCAGGTTTCCAATCTACTTGATGACTATACAAGACAAGCGCTTATCGGAACTAATCTCGTCCCCACAAAGTATGACTCATGTCTAATTATTTCGTGCTTTTGGTTACAAACTTCCATTCGACCCTTGAAAACGCTTACAAATGTTGCAAAGCAACAACACTGTGAGCGGGCGCACAGTTGCATTCATCCGACGCGCCGCAAGGGAAGGGGCTCGGGTAGTATTGCAACCAAATAACAATGTCGGGACGGTAAGGGCCGCCCCGAGTCGGTAACGAAGGAGTTTGTTATGCAGCATACCCATGCGCTGGTGGGCGACGTAGGCGGTACCAATGCCCGGCTGGCCCTCTGCGAGTTGGCGACCGGCGCCATTTCCCAGGCAAAGACCTATTCCGGGCTGGCCCACCCCAGCCTCGAGGCCGTGGTGCGCCTCTATCTGGAGGAGCATGGCGTCAAGGTGGGCGAGGCCTGCATCGCCATCGCCTGTCCCATCAACGGCGACTGGGTCGCCATGACCAACCACAGCTGGGAGTTCTCCATCCGCGAGATGCAGAGCAACCTGGGCCTGGATCGCCTGCAGGTGATCAACGATTTCACCGCCGTCTCCATGGCGGTGCCCGTGCTCGGTGAGAGTGACCGCATCCAGCTCGGCGGCGCGGCGCCCGTGGCCGGCAAGCCCATCGCCATCTATGGCGCAGGCACCGGCCTTGGGGTGGCGCACCTGGTGCAGGCGGGCGAGCAGTGGCTCAGTCTGCCGGGGGAGGGCGGTCACGTGGACTTTGCCGCCAACACGGAAGAGGAAGATGTGGTGCTGCAGGTGATGCGTGGCGAGTTGGGCCATGTGTCGGCCGAGCGTTTCCTCTCGGGCCCGGGGCTGGTCAATCTCTATCGCGGCCTGGTCAAATCCGACGGCCGTGAACCCGAGCCCTTTGCCCCCAAAGACATCACCGAGCGGGCGCTGGCGGGTGACTGCCTCGATTGCCGCCGTACCCTGAGCCTGTTCTGCGTGCTCATGGGCCGCTTTGCTGGCAACCTGGCCCTCAATATGGGCACCTTCGGCGGCGTCTACATCGCTGGCGGTATTGTGCCCCGCTTCCAGGAGTTCTTCATCGGCTCCGGCTTTCGGGTCGCCTTCGAGGACAAGGGGCGCTTCAAGCCTTATCTGAAGGACATCCCGGTGTTCCTCATCACCCATGAGGGCCCCGGCCTGCTGGGGGCGGGCGCCTATCTGCGCCAGTCCCTCGGGTTCCGCCTCTGAGGCGGATAAAGAATGCACAAATGGTTCAGTCCCGATTCAGTGACCCTAGCGTAGAGTGACATCACGTACTCAAGAGGGCAGGGTTTCACAGGGAATTGGAAGCTGTCTTCATCCGCTGGGTGCGAATTGTCACCTGACAAGCCTGAACTGTTTCACCGGCCCTTGCGGCCGGTTTTTTTATGTCTGTCTACCTGATGTCGTGGCATTCCCCCTATGAGGGCACCATAGGGGACGCCGTATCCAGGAGGATGTGGCAGGGCCGGTGAACCCTCATAAAGTGGTCTGGGAATGATGGAAGGATCTGGAGCCAGGCAGGGCAGAGCCAGCATGGAGATAGAGGTAAGGAAGGGCCCATGGCATGGGCCCTTATCGCGGTATCAGGGGAGGGTGATATGGAACCTGGCGCCGCCGAGTGGTGACTCGTCCACCCGGATCTTGCCGCCATAGCTGTGCACGATTTCGGTCACTACCGCTAGCCCTATTCCCTGGCCGGGGGAGCTGTCTGCCCGCACGCCGCGCTGGAAGATCTGCTGCGATTTGCCGGGGTCTATGCCGGGGCCGTCGTCTTCCACCACGATGAGCAGGCCGCTGCCCTGGCGGTTGACCCGCACCTGGATCTCGCTGATGGCGAACTTGCAGGCGTTGTCGAGCAGGTTGCCCATCAGTTCCATCAGATCGCCCTGTTCACCGTGAAAGAAGACGTCGTCATCAAACTGGAAGACGGTCTGCAGCTTCTTGTGGCGGTAGACCTTGGTGAGGCTGGCCAGCAGCTTCTCGATGAGGGGCACAGGCTCGGTACCCTTGCTGGCAAGGCGTTTTCGTCCGGTGACGGCCCGGCGCAGCTGGTACTGGATGATCTGATCCATGGTGGTGATCTGTTCACTGATGTTGTCATGGATATCGTGGCCGAGCTTGAGCTCCTGGGCGGTGATCTGGATGAGCGCCAGCCGGGTTTTCAGGCTGTGGGCCAGATCGTTCAGGGCGTGCTGATAACGCTGGGTCTGCTGGCGTTCGTTCTCCAGCAACTGGTTGACCGACTCGGTCAGCGGTGTCAGCTCCCGCTCGTAGTCGTTGGAGAGCGACTCCCGGGAGCCTGCGCGGATCTCGTCAATCTGCCGCGCCATGGTGCGCAGGGAGGAGAGACTCCAGAAGCTGGTCAGCAGCAGCAGGGCCCCGAGCAGGCAATAAGAGAGCAGCGCCTGACGAATGCAGCGGTAGAGATACTCCCGGGTCTGGGCCTGGTAACGCTTGGCGGAATCGACCATGACCACGTAGTAGGTGGTGGGGCCGTCGCCGTGATTGCGCAGGAAGCGCAGGCTGTAGATGAAGTAGCTCTCGCCGTTCTTGATGGTGTGCAGCTTGAAGAAATAGTCCTGATCCAGGCCGCCAAGGTATTTCATCAGATCCCGGCAGATGGTCCCCTTCATGGTGATCACCTCAGGCATGTGCAGGCTGGACCAGCTCAGCTCACCGTCGGAGCGGCAGATCAGGGTGTCGAGATTGGGGTCTATGGCATCCGGGGTGATGTTGCCGAGATCCGTGATGGCATGGGGATCGGGCTGCTTGGAGGAGAAGAGCTTGGAGAGATTCTCCTGCATGCGGATGCTGGCCTTCTGCGCCTGCTCCTCGGCGTGACCAAGATAGAGGATATAGACGGAGAAGGTCATGATAAGCGCGATGACCAGCATGGCGCTCAGCATCAGCTTGAGGTGCAGCGAGCGACGGATCAGTTGCATGGGGTGCAGCATGAAACGGGGCATCAGCTGCAGGAGAGGTTGAAGATGTAACCCTGACGGCGGATGGTGGAGATGGGTGATATGACCCCTTCCGGATCCAGCTTCTTGCGCAGTCGGCTCACCATCACCTCTATGGTGTTCGGATCCCCTTCGCCATCGCCATAGAGTTGATCCAGCAGCTGTTGCTTGGAAACCACCTGGCGGGCGTTGCGCATCAGGTATTCCAGGATCAGATACTCGAAACTGGTGAGTACAGTGACTTCGCCAGCGACGGTGAGCTCCTTGCGGGAGAGATCCAGCTCGTAGTCACCCGCCTTCACCCTGGGGGAGATGAAACCGGCGCTGCGGCGAACCAGGGCATTGAGGCGGGCCAGCAGCTCGTCTTTCTGGAAGGGCTTGACCAGATAATCGTCGGCGCCGGCCTCCAGACCCTCCACCTTGTCTTGCCAGTTGCCCCGGGCCGTCAGGACTATGATGGGGAAGGGGATCTGCTGTTCGCGCAGCCGGCTGATGAGCTGCAGACCGTCCATGTCCGGCAGGCCCAGATCGATGATGCCAACGTCGATGGGGTAGTCGGCCGCATAGTGCAGCGCCACCTGGGCACTGTCAGTGCTGTGGACTTGATTCTGGGCCTCGGTCAACAGCGTGGTGAGGTGATGATTGAGCAGCTTGTCGTCTTCGACCAGTAGGATTTTCATAAGATGCATGATGATAAGGGTCCAGGCTGTCAATTAGAGGGTGTCTAAGGGGGAGAGTCAACGAGGATCCTACATAACCCCCCTGTATCGGGACTGAATCGTGTCTGCCTTTATTATCATCGCTCCGCCTCACTCCGTGACCAGGCAGATCCATGA
The DNA here is from genome assembly GCF_040908275.1 of Aeromonas sp. R4-3. Lineage (NCBI taxonomy): Bacteria > Pseudomonadati > Pseudomonadota > Gammaproteobacteria > Aeromonadales > Aeromonadaceae > Aeromonas > Aeromonas sp. R4-3. Next base: position 78,778 of record NZ_JBFODK010000004.1, on the reverse strand, counting down.
CCCCTCAACCAAAGCTATCGGCAACCTTGGGCTCACCCAGCACTTCAGTACCAAGGGTTGCGACCGTTCCTATCGCACGGGCCGGGGCCGAGAAATCCTCATGCTTTAGGCGGTTTACAGCGTGGAGGCCATGCCTGGCAACACAATCTTGGTTCTGATGTCATGTCCACTCACATCGTTTGTAAGAATTTGAAAACAAGTGACTTTTCTCTTCTATAATAGTTACGGCTAGGTAAGTCTATGTCTCCCATTGTTGGGATTAGGATTCTTTGGTGGAGCGTTAACAATAGCTACAAAGATATCAATGAGTCCGTCGTGGATATGAAGCCTGTGATGTTTTGACTGTTCATTCACAGGCCAAACGAGATAGAATCTGGCCCAAAATCGGGTTAACTGCCCAAGATGTGGGCAATGCAGGCACCAGGAATACCTAGTGAGCAATGTGATGTGACGCCATTGTCAAACATCAAGTAAAACAAGAAGCTGGAGGATATGATGACCAACAGCGCGCACAATCAGGTTAAAAGCAGTATGTTGGGAGCTGTAACTCAAGGGCGGTAGCGTAACTTTTTGCCGGTCTTAATCTTGTTTTGAGCGATATTGGTTTCTCTTGTAGCAAGAGAAAGCAAACTTAGCCTGCTATATATTATATTCCTTCACCAGATTATGACCAATTGCCACCATGACTGCGCGTTTTTTATACGTAAAGTAAAAATGAAGCGAAGTTACTCTCGTACTCCCGGTAGTAAAATACAAAATATTGTCTTTTCATTTCGTTATTATATTGAAATCAGGAACCTTTAAATGAAAATCCTTGTGACTGGTGGTGCCGGTTTTATTGGTTCTGCCGTGGTTCGCCATATCATCCAGCATACCCACGACTCAGTGGTCAACCTCGACAAGCTGACCTATGCGGGTAATCTGGAGTCCTTGGCAGAGGTTTCAGCCAACGCTCGTTATGCGTTCGAGCAGGTAGATATCTGCAACCGCGCCGAGCTGGATCGCGTCTTTGCCGCCCACCAACCCGATGCAGTGATGCATCTGGCGGCAGAGAGCCACGTCGATCGCTCCATCACCGGACCTGCCGATTTCATCGAAACCAATATCGTCGGCACCTATATGCTGCTGGAAGCCGCCCGTGCATATTGGAACGGCCTGGACGAGACACGCAAAGCGGCCTTCCGCTTCCACCATATCTCCACCGACGAGGTGTATGGCGACCTGCCCCATCCCGATGAAGTGGCTCCCGGTGAGGCGTTGCCGCTCTTTACCGAAACTACACCTTACGCCCCCAGTAGCCCCTACTCTGCGTCCAAGGCCTCCAGCGACCATCTGGTGCGCGCTTGGCGTCGTACCTACGGTTTGCCGACCGTGGTCACCAACTGCTCCAACAACTACGGCCCCTATCACTTCCCCGAGAAACTGATCCCGCTGGTGATCCTGAACGCACTGGATGGCAAGCCGCTGCCTGTCTATGGCAAGGGCGATCAAATCCGTGACTGGCTCTATGTGGAAGACCATGCCCGTGCACTCTATACCGTGGTCACCACTGGCGTGATGGGCGAGACCTACAACATCGGTGGGCACAACGAGAAGCAGAACCTGGAAGTGGTACACACCATCTGCGATCTGCTCGATGAGATGGTGCCGAAAGCCGGGTCCTATCGTGATCAAATCACCTATGTGACCGACCGCCCCGGTCACGATCGCCGTTATGCCATCGATGCCAGCAAGATGAGTGCCGAGCTGGATTGGCAGCCACAAGAGACCTTCGAATCCGGCATCCGCAAGACCGTACTGTGGTATCTGGAAAACCAGCAGTGGGTCGGCAACGTCAAGAGCGGGGCTTATCAATCCTGGATCAAGCAGAACTACGGAGAGCGTGCCTGATGCATATCCTGTTGTTCGGCAAGAATGGCCAAGTAGGCTGGGAGTTGCAGCGGGCATTGGCGCCCCTTGGGCTCGTCACCGCAGTCGACTTCGATTCCACCGACTATTGCGGCGATTTCAGCAACCCGGCTGGCGTGGCTGAAACGGTACGCCTGCTCAAGCCGAATGTGATTGTCAATGCAGCGGCCCACACCGCCGTCGACAAGGCGGAAAGCGAGCGAGAATTCGCCGAACTGCTCAACGCCACCAGCGTGGCTGCGATTGCCAAAGAAGCCGAAGCGCTGGGCGCCTGGCTAGTCCACTACTCTACCGATTACGTATTCGATGGCAGTGGCGATCGCCCCTGGGTCGAGAGCGATGAGACTGCACCGCTCAACGTCTATGGGGAAACCAAGCTGGCTGGGGAACAGGCGGCAGCGCTTTGCTCTCGCCATTTTATCTTCCGTACCAGCTGGGTGTATGCCGCCCGTGGCGCCAACTTCGCCAAGACTATGCTGCGCATTGGCAAGGAACGCAGCGAGATGTCAGTCATCAATGACCAGTTTGGTGCGCCGACCGGCGCGGAGTTACTGGCCGACTGCACGGCCCATGCGATCCGTACTGCGCAAAGTAGGCCTGAGGTGGCGGGTCTCTATCATCTGATCGCCTCTGGCACCACCACCTGGTTTGATTACGCCCAGCTAGTGTTTGCCAAAGCAAGGGAAGCAGGTGTTGAACTGGCGGTCACGCAACTAAATGCCGTACAAACTAACGCCTTCCCGACACCAGCCAAGCGCCCACATAACTCACGCCTGGATACCAGCAAATTCCAGCGCACCTTTGATCTGGTACTGCCAGATTGGACCGTTGGTGTGGAGCGTATGTTGACCGAGATCCTGGGCAAGTAAATCAGTGGCAAGGGCTAAACGTAAAGGTTAGCCATCAAACCACCCTTTTCTTTTGCAGTTTAAAAATAAGAAATAAGCATCATGACCAAACGTAAAGGCATTATTCTGGCCGGTGGTTCAGGCACCCGTCTCTATCCGGTAACCATGGCGGTGAGCAAGCAGCTGCTGCCTATCTACGACAAGCCGATGATCTATTACCCGCTGAGCACCCTGATGCTGGCGGGGATCCGCGATATCTTGATCATCAGCACCCCGCAAGATACCCCTCGCTTTGAACAACTGCTGGGTGATGGCAGCCAGTGGGGCTTGAATCTGCAATACAAAGTGCAACCGAGCCCGGATGGTCTGGCACAAGCCTTTATTTTGGGCGAAGAATTTATCGGCTCAGACCCTTGTGCACTGGTGTTGGGCGACAATATCTTCTACGGCCACGACCTGCAAAAGCAGCTGGAAGGTGCAGCGGCCAAAGAAAGTGGTGCTACCGTCTTCGCTTATCACGTTCATGACCCGGAGCGCTATGGCGTGGTGGAGTTTGATAGCAAGGGAACGGCTATTTCGCTGGAAGAAAAGCCGCTGGAGCCCAAGAGCAATTATGCGGTGACTGGCCTCTATTTCTACGACAACAGCGTGGTCGAGATCGCCAAGAGCTTGAAGCCATCCCCCCGCGGCGAGCTGGAGATCACCGACGTTAACCGTATCTACCTTGAGCAGGGCAACCTGTCGGTAGCCATGATGGGCCGTGGCTATGCCTGGCTGGATACCGGTACTCATGAAAGCCTGATTGAGGCGAGCAACTTCATTCAGACCATCGAAACTCGTCAGGGGTTGAAGGTGGCCTGTCCAGAAGAGATCGCGTATCGCCAGAAATTTATCGACGCAGACAAAGTAAGGGAATTAGCCGTACCGCTGGCCAAGAATGCATATGGCCAATATCTGCTGAAAATCATCAAGTAATAACAATTTACCATGGGGTTATCTGCCCAATTTTTAAATCAGGTATTAATGATGAATGTGATCCAAACCAATATCCCCGGCGTGTTGATTTTCGAACCAAAAGTATTTGGCGATGAGCGTGGTTTTTTCTTTGAGAGTTTTAACCACCAGCAATTTGAAGCGGCGATTGGCCATCAAGTGACGTTTGTGCAGGATAATCATTCCAAGTCATCCAAAGGTGTATTGCGCGGCTTACACTATCAACTTCCTCCTCACGCCCAAGGGAAACTGGTGCGCTGCATTGCGGGTGAGGTGTTCGATGTGGCGGTGGATATCAGAAAAACCTCCTCGACATTTGGTCAATGGGTTGGTGTACATCTTTCTGGTGAAAACAAGCGTCAATTATGGATCCCTGAAGGCTTTGCTCATGGTTTTTTGACTTTAAGTGAGACTGCAGAATTTTTATATAAAACTACTGGTTATTACAATACGAGTTGTGAACGTGCAATATCATTCAATGATGCTGAGATAAATATTGATTGGCCATTTAATAACGTATTGTTATCAGATAAAGATAAATTGGCAAAAAGTCTAAATGATGCAGATTTATTTTGAGGTATTGCAATGTTGATCAATCTTATAAATTTTAATGCTCTCGGTGATGATAGAGGGCATCTAGTCGCGATTGAAGAAAATCGACATGTCCCATTTGAGATAAAACGTGTTTACTATTTGTTTGATACTAAGCTCGATGTGGCCCGTGGTTTTCATGCCCACAAAGCGGTCAAGCAAGTGGCAATATGTTTAACAGGTTCTTGCCGGTTTGTGATGGATGACGGTTCAAATAAACAAAGTGTCGTACTGGACTCGCCAGCTCAAGGGTTGTTAATAGATATTATGCAGTGGCATGAAATGTATGACTTCAGCCATGACTGTGTATTACTTGTACTGGCAAGTGATATCTACGATGAGTCTGATTACATCAGAAATTATGATGAATTCATTGCTGCTAGTAAGGTTGGTGCATGATGTTCATACATCAACTAAGCGATGTGAAATCTCTTGATATTGGTGCGGGCACCCGAGTTTGGCAATTTTCAGTGATACTTGAAGGTGCAAAGATAGGTAAGGACTGCAATATCTGTGCACACACTCTGATTGAAAATGATGTCATTATTGGGGATCGCGTTACAATAAAGTCAGGTGCTTATATCTGGGATGGCATCACGCTAGAAGATGATGTCTTCATTGGCCCTTGTGTCGCGTTCACAAACGATAAGCAGCCAAGATCCAAGTTGTACCCTGAGCAGTTTTCTAAAATTCTCATTAAGCACAATGCTTCGATTGGTGCAAATGCTACCTTATTACCTGGTATAACCATTGGTAAATACGCAATGGTAGGTGCCGGTGCAGTTGTCACCAAAGATGTACCAGATTATGCGGTTGTTGTTGGTAACCCCGCAAAGATAGTTCGCTATGTTGAGACAGATAAATGATTCCTTTTCTTGATTTAAAGTCAATTAATAACCAATGCCAGCAAGAGTTGAAAGATGCATGTGCCCGAGTGATTGATTCTGGCTGGTATATTATGGGTAATGAGTTGGCAGAATTTGAAACCGAGTTTGCGGCCTACTGTGGCACTAAACATGCTATTGGCGTGGCTAATGGCTTGGATGCTCTGATATTGGTGCTGCGGGCATGGAAAGAACTTGGCAAGTTGCAAGCTGGCGATGAGGTGATCGTACAGGCAAATACTTATATTGCATCCATTCTCGCAATTACTGAAAATGATCTGGTTCCGGTATTGGTTGAACCAAACCTGACCACTTATAATCTCGATCCTGAAGTTGTTCGTGCTGCCATTACGCCTAAAACAAAGGCAATATTGCCCGTGCATCTTTATGGGCTGCTATCCTCTATGCCTGAGTTAATGATGATTGCTTCAGAACATAACCTATTGGTGCTAGAAGATTGTGCTCAAGCACATGGTGCTGAAATGCAAGGTCGGCGTGCTGGGAATTGGGGGCATGCAGCAGGCTTCAGCTTCTATCCTGGTAAAAACCTGGGGGCATTGGGTGATGCTGGGGCAATCACAACGAATGATGATAAACTGGCCGAAACCCTAAAAGCACTGCGTAATTACGGCTCTCACAAAAAATATGAAAATTTGTACCAAGGTAGCAATAGTCGTCTGGATGAAATCCAAGCCGCTATGCTTCGGGTAAAAATGAACAATCTGGATGCTGAAACGAAGCGTCGACAGCAAATCTCTTTGCGTTATCGTTCAGGCATCAACAATCCGTTGGTTACTTTGCCACAAGTAGCAGTAGAAGAGTTGCATGTATGGCACCTGTTTGTGGTACGTTGCGAGTTGCGTGAGTCATTACAGCAATGGCTCACCGCCCAAGGAGTTCAGACGTTGATCCACTATCCTGTGGCTCCACACAAACAACCCGCTTATAGCGAGTATGCAGATAAATATTTGCCGTTGACGGAGCTAATCCATCAACAAGTTATCTCATTGCCATTATATCCAACTATGTCTGATGACGCGATTGAGAAAGTTATCACTGCAATAAATGATTTCAATGAATGAAGCGTTTACTTAAAGTCACAGCCATGACTGGACTACTGACTTTGCTGAGAATGGCGATGGGGTTTGTTATTGCCAAGGTGGTGGCCGTGTATACCGGCCCCACCGGAATGGCCATGCTCGGGCAAATACAAAGTATGGTAGCTAGTCTCAATGGGATTATTAATGCCCCAGTTGGCAACGGTATTGTACGATACACCGCAGAAAAGCAGGTCGAAGGTTTTTATGCCTGTTCCCCATGGTGGAAAGCCGCCCTTCAATGGGTATTGATCATCTCTGCTATAATCATTCCTGCTGGCTTGCTGTTGGCAGATCATATCGCTATTTGGTTATTCCAAGATAAAGAGCTGGCTTGGATTGTGATGGCAACGATCTGCGTATTACCCCTAGCAGCCATGGGCACTTTATGTAATTCAGTGATAAATGGTCTGCAACATTATCGTCGTTATGTGTGCCTTGGAATGCTATCTGTTTTGATATCTGGGGCGTTGATGCTAGCCATGATAGTAAAGGCGAATATTCAAGGTGCTTTACTTGCAGCCGCATTGCAGGGGGCTTTGGTCGGAGTGGTAATGCTTATTGCCAACCTTCGTCAACCCTGGCTGAGATTGCGTTATTGGTGGGGAGGAACTGATAAAGAGGCTAGGAAGGCGATTGGTGGTTATATGGTAATGGCCATCACCAGTGCTTTGACCGTACCAATATCACAGATTATAGTTCGTACTATTTTGATCGAGCAAGTCGGTTGGGATGCTGCCGGACAGTGGCAAGCGGTATGGAAGATATCAGAAGTCTATTTAGGCGTCATAACGATGGCGCTAGGGACATATTATTTACCTCGTTTGTCATCTTTGGTCGGTGTTGATGCTATAGTTAATGAAATCCATAAAACAGTAATGGTTATCATCCCAATCGTTGCCGCTATGGCATTAGGGGTTTATTTGTTGCGAGATGTTGCAATATTACTACTGTTCACTAAAGATTTCAGTGCGGCTAGAGATTTATTCCTAGTTCAGTTGTGTGGTGATGTAATTAAAGTTGTTAGCTGGCTATATGCATATCCAATGTTATCTCGTGGGGCTGTTCGCTGGTATGTGTCTACCGAAATTATATTCTCTGCTATATTAATTGGCTTGAGCTATTATTTTATTTTTATGTATGGTGTAGAAGGTGCTCCTATAGCATATGCGATTAATTATACACTGTATTTTTCTTTTGTGTTTTTAAATATAAAGAAGTTTTCTAAATAACTACAATGACAGTTTACATTGTATTTTGTAGTGCCATGCATTCATATGCTTTAGTTTTAATGTTCAAGGGTCTATATGAGGATTGTAATACCTATTCTTCGCTTTGGCCGTTCTGGTGGTGAGCGTGTAATATCAAAATTAGCTTCTGGTTTGAGTTCAGAGGGGCATGATGTTACATTTATTGTTCCTAAAGGAAATGATGTTCCTTATTATGCAACTACTGCCAAAATAATTACTTTTGAAGGTTCAAAGTCGCATTTTAAAATATTTAGGTGGATAAGTAACTATTTTAATATGCTAGTGTCGTGCAAAAATGTAAATGCTGATGCTGTAATAGCTACATATCATCAGATGGCTTATATAGCACTTTTTCTGCCTCGAAAGATGAGACGAATTTATTATATTCAAGCATATGAGGTTAATTTTTACACCAATATTATTGGTAAGTTTTTTGCTGGGTTTACATATATGATGCCATTTGAAAAAATTGTTAACTCTGAATGTATATTACCTCGTTTTATCAATAATTATCGCGCATGCATTCCCGCAGGAGTAGACTACAATTTATTTTTTGGCGAGCGTCGAAACGCAACTAGTGGATCTAGGCCAATCAATATTGGCATCATAGGTAGAAAGGAGCCGTATAAAGGAACAAAGGAGGTTCTGGATACCCTCTTAAAATATATAAAATATAATAAACTAGAGAATAAAGTTGTCATTAATGTTGCTGTATATTTAGCAGATGAGTATAAATCAAAGGGTATTAAATACCACGAAGTTAATAATGATGTCGAATTGGCTGGCTTTTACAAGTTGAATGATATTTTTGTTGCTACAGGATTGGTTGAGTATGGAGCATTTCATTATCCATGTGCTGAATCGATGGTGGCAGGTTGTTTGACGATATCTAATTATGCACCGCTGACAGATACTGATAGTTGTTTGAAAATAATTGGTTTTTCACAAAATGAAATTATTGAGAAACTAAATAAAGCAATGAATATCTATTTAAGTGGGGAGTATTTTGAGATTGAAAGAAATCAAAATGCAATGCTTAAATATTCATGGGATAATATATCACGCAGCTTCAATGACATTGTGAATGAACGCTAAAGGGATTAGACCGTTGTGGTATATATACTATTGTGGTGTGTGACCTTCTTAAATACATTAGCATACTCGAAAGCTATAAAGAGTTGTTTTGTTTTTATCTTGTCTCTCTTGTTTTTTATGTTGATTATATTACGTGGAGATGCTGTTGATAGAGATTATCTAACTTACTTAGAGTATATTAATAATATTAAAAATGGAAATGTTCCTACATTAGGAGGTGCATTTTTTGATTCACTGGTTACTATAACATTTACTCTTGGTATTCCAGTAGTTATGGTTTTCGTGTTTTATGCTTTAGCATTACCAATTAAAGTTGCTTTGTTTTATAAGGCTGGAATTGATATCGGTTCTGTTTTTTTAGTGTATGTTGGTTTTTTTGTATATTTACACGACTTTACGCAAATAAGAGTTAGCCTGGCAATAGCGATAGCCTATTTCGCACTTTATCTAATGGTTGTATTAAAACGAAGAAAGAGCGCTTTAATACTCCTAGCAGTCAGTACCATGGTTCATCCATCACTCATTTTTTTATGTTTAGTTAGTTTGTTTATAAGAGGGGTTTCGTTTTCATTCTTGACTATTGCATTGGTTGTCAGTGTTGTTTTTTGTTATTTTGATTTGTTTGATTTGGTTTTAAATTCATTTATTACATTTACCAACATCCCTATACTATTAATGTATCAGGGGTTGGCCAATGAAGGTGCTAATATTATCAATGTTTTTGGACTGTTCCCTCTCCTTAATGTCAGCATTGCATTGGTAGTAGGTTATTATGGTATTAGAAATAGAGGTGTAAACGATCCTTGGATTGTACTGATGATGAAGTATGTGATACTTTCACAAATAATATGGTTTTCCATGTCAGCAATTCCAGTATTGTCCGGACGGATTAGTCAAATATTTTTGTTTTCGATTGTATTTGTAGTTCCATATATTTCATTGAAAATGACAGGAAAAACATTTATCATTTCGTCCATATACAGTCTGCTAGGGTTTATTGCTTTTCTTTATAAAGGCAATTTGCTAAATGACTATTACTTTTTCTTCTCGTGAAAACTCTTCTTATGTCAATGTTAGTTTCAGTAAATTGAAAATTTAAAGCGATTATGTTGGCAGTTTTTTGTGGTAGTTAAAGAATAAATAAAAAGTGATATATTAAATCATGTTCAATTACCTTAATTGGTTATGATCGGTTGTTACGCTACACCTACGAGGGGGCGTCATGGTCACGAGCAAGATACAGTCCCGGTGTGAGAATGCTCTGCTTTAGCGCGTTCTACAAAAATTTATCTGCCCTGAGTATGACCACAAGACCCTTCAATAGCCGACCTCAGGTAATGTAATAAAATCACTACAGCCATCAGTTGTTACCTCACCTTTTTGCCATCATCAAGTTTGACCTATAGACATCCACCCATCCAGGTCAAGTTCAGTCGGTGATAGGGCTAAACGTAAGTGATACGACGATTTATGGATGAAAGGACATCATGTAGCGCAGCTACATTACTCATGAGCAAATGAGGGAACCGTGCCATTAGGAATCATTACCATGTTTGGATATGCATTTAGGAGTCGCTATGACTTCTATTAAAATAGTAATAGTTTTGTATAATAAAAAAATTGTTGATAGTGCATCAATTAACAGTATTCTAAAACAGAAATACTCGAAAGATAATATCTGCGTGTCACTGTCAATTCATGATAATAGTCCATTGGCGATGATTAATGATAATGAACTATCTGAAATTGGAAGGGAGCTAAAGGTAAGTTATATCCATGATGGAAATAATAATGGTTTGAATGTGATTTATGAAGCTGAATTTAAAAATTTCGACAGTGATTATATATTGATATTGGATGATGATACATCACTTCCCTATGATTATCTTGATAAGTTTCATCAGGCTCAACAAGAATTTGGTACGAAAAGTATTTTTGTACCAAAAGTTATCGTTTTCGATAAGTTAGTTAGTCCATATAAATCATGGTTGTTTTTCTCTCGGGCTATTCGTGACCTTGTTCATGGCACATGTAAAAATATATATGCAATAAATAGTGGTGTTTTCTTGCCAAATATTAAAGAGATAAAAAACTATAGTTATCCCCCTTATGTCAGCTTTTATGGTACAGATACTGTTCTTTTTGAGTATGTCCACAGTGCTGATATACCAGTTGTTGTTATGGATTCACGCATTCAGCATGAGCTATCCTTTCATCCTAAAGGAAACTCAGAGCAGTATCATCGAGCTCTGTTTAACGTTGTTCGTTTTTGGAAATCCCATTATGGGAAAAATATTTTTCATTTGATTATTTTGTATGCTTATCTATTTTATTTAAGCTTTAGAGAATCAGTGAAAAATAAAAAACTTATAAATTTCATGGCAAAAATATAATCTCGGTGAGCAGTATGAATAAATGTAAAGTATTTCCTTTTTATTTTCCCCAGTTTTATGCGACCCCGGAGAATGATCTTTGGTGGGGTGAGGGGTTTACTGATTGGCAATTGGTGGAGAATGCTAAAGCAGTATCAACAAAGCAAAGGCAGCCTAGGATACCGTATGGAACGGATTTTTACGATCAATCAATAGTTATGACTTTATCAGAGCAAGCTGCTCTCGCTAAGCGTTATGGTATTTCTGGATTCAATTTTTACCATTATTGGTTTGATGGGAAATTAATCTTGGAAAAACCAGCGGAAAATCTTTTGGAAAATAAAGATATTGATATCGAGTACTTTTTTACTTGGGCGAATGAAACATGGACCCGTCAGTGGGTAGGTAAGCCAAAAGATATTCTAATAAAACAGCAGCATATAGTCGACACTGAACTTTGGAAAGCACATTATCAATATTTAAATCAGCACTTCCAAGATATAAGATATCTTAAGGTTTCAAATAAACCAGTTTTTTGTATTTATAGGCCTGAGCTGATAAATAATTTAGATAAATTTATGTCTTTTTTTAACGATGAAGCTATAAAGTCAGGGTTTGACGGTGTTCATTTTATTGCACTCCGAGCATATGATGTAATTAATGCAGAGAATCTGTATAAAAACTTCAGTGCAATCGTTAATTTTCAACCTCGTTATGCCATCAACAAATACCTTAAAAAGAATGGTGTTGTAAAAAATGTACTGGGAAAGATAGCTAGGCGTTTACCTGAATCTATGCAATTAAATATTGCAACAATGTTAAAGAATAAGACGTATAGTGAATTCTCCTATGATTCATATCTAGACACATTGAAAGTTCGCTCTGACTTGAATTTCCTTGACAAACCTGTATATCAAGTCGCATTCCCTGACTGGGATAATGCTCCTAGGTATAATGAGCGCGCAACGTTTTTTTATAATGTGAAGCTTGAAAAATTTGTTGAGGCACTAGAGATTATAAAATCACAGCTTAATGAATATGATGAAAAAATAGTCTTTATTAATGCGTGGAATGAATGGTCTGAAGGTGCTTATCTTGAACCTGACACAGTCAACGGGCATAAATATCTCGAAGCTGTTAATGATGTCTTTAGATGTGAATCTTAGTTATGGATAGTCGCAACAATTATAGTATTGCTGTTCTTTTGGCTGCCTATAATGGTGAAAAGTGGCTCACGGAGCAGATCGATAGCATCTTAGTGCAAAAGCAAGTTGATATTCATATATATATTAGCCTTGACCATTCCAATGATGACTCACTGGAGTTGTGTGTTTTTTATGCGTCCAAGTATGATAATATCACCTTGCTGCCTTATGGAGAGAGATTCGGTGGTGCAGGGCAGAATTTTTTCAGATTAGTTATGGATGTTGATTTCAATAGATATGATTTTATAGCCTTTAGTGACCAGGATGATATTTGGCATGCGGATAAGTTGATTGGTGCTGTGAGGAAGTTAGACAGATATGATTGCTATTCCTCTAACGTAATCGCCTTTTGGGATGACGACCGAGAGTTACTCATTGACAAGGCTCAATCGCAGCGAAAATGGGATTTCTTATTTGAAGCTGCTGGACCGGGTTGTACCTATGTATTTAAGCGTGACTTGGCTATTGTCTTTCAAAGATGGCTTATAAAAAATCATGATGAAGTCGTAAGTAAAGTATCGTTGCACGATTGGTTACTGTATGCCTTTGCACGTTATCATGGCTATCGTTGGATTATAGATTCTGAGCCGAGTATGCGCTATCGCCAGCATGCTAATAATCAGGTAGGCACGAATAGTAATTGGCTTGCAGCTAAAAAAAGATTGCAATTAATTAAAAGCCATTGGTACAGAGAACAGGTTGTAAACATTGCAGGCTTATTGGAGTTACATGATATTGCTATCATAAAGTATGGTTTATCTGGCAATTACTTAGGTAATTTATACTTACTGACAAAAATTAACGAATTGCGAAGGCGGGGACGCGATAGGTTGGCTTTAGCTATCGCATTGCTGTTTAATTTATTCTGAATGTTGAGAACCAATATGATTCTATTGACAGGGGCCACTGGGTTTATTGGTAGTGCTATTTTGAAGCGTTTAAGTGGTACTTCTGGCACGCACATTCGTACTTATGGCCGCAAAATAATAAATGGTCAATCTATATCACATGTGATGGGGACAATTGATGCTGTAACGGATTACTCATCGGCTTTGACTGGTGTTGATGTAATTATTCATGCTGCGGCTAGATCTCATGTAATGGATGACGTTGAAACTGACCCATTGATTGCATACCGTAATGTCAATGTGGCTGGAACATTGAATTTGGCGCGGCAGGCGGTGAATTCAGGGGTTAGACGCTTTATTTTCATTAGCAGTATTAAAGTAAATGGTGAATCGACAGAGATTGATGCCCCATTTAAAAATACTGACTGCATCCATGCCAACGATCCATATGGTGTCTCGAAAGCTGAAGCTGAAGCTGGGTTGAGGAAAATATCTATCGAGTCTGGAATGGAGGTTGTAATCATCCGCCCTCCACTGGTATACGGACCGGGCGTCAAAGCTAACTTTTCCGCGATGATGAATTTAGCTAAGAAAAATTTACCTCTTCCTTTTGGTGCGATACACAATAAGCGTAGTTTAGTGGCTCTCGATAATCTGGTCGATTTGATTATCACCTGTCTTGATCATCCCAGAGCAGCTAATCAAATTTTTTTGGTCAGTGATGATCGTGATGTGTCTACCACTGAGTTGCTAGAGTTTATGACCCGAGCGGCAGGGAAAGTGCCACGGTTGTTGCCAGTACCCGTAAGGTGGTTAAGGTTGGCTGGCAGACTTACAGGTAAGCAGGCGGTGATCGATAGGCTGTGTGGTAACTTGCAGGTAGATATTACACATACTAAAGAGACTTTGGGTTGGCTACCGCCAATCTCGCTGGAAGAAGGCATTGGGCGTTGTTTTTTCGAGGATAAATCATGTTGATTCGATTACTAGATTTTTTGGCTGCCTTTTTTGGTTTACTATTGCTTTGTCCTATTCTGTTGGTTGTTATAATAATTGGTCAATTTGACACTGGTTCTCCTATTTTTGTACAAACTCGAGTTGGTAAGCATAAGAAACCATTCAAGCTCATTAAATTCCGTACTATGGCGGTTGATACCAAGTCGGTTGCAAGTCATTTGGCTAGCGCAGCTTCTATTACAAAGCTTGGCGCTTTTCTGCGTAAAACAAAGATTGATGAATTGCCGCAGCTGATCAATGTTCTGAAAGGAGATATGAGTTTAGTTGGACCTCGTCCAAATTTATTTAATCAAGATGAACTTATTGCCGAGCGTGATGCCTTGGGTGTATATGATGTTTTACCTGGAATTACCGGGCTTGCTCAAATTCAGAATATCGATATGTCTACTCCTAGACTTTTAGCTAAAACAGATCGTGACATGATCGACTCCCTGAATGTGCGAAGCTATTTTAGTTATATCATCATGACAATAAGTGGTAGTGGTAGTGGTGATGCTGTTAGACCAAAATAGTTTATAACCATTTAAATTTCATAATCATCATGGTGTGATAATGTTCACTTCATTTCTTGGCATTCCTCGTTTATACAAACGAATCATTAGTGTTCTTGTCGATAGTGTACTGCTCTCACTGGCATTCTGGGGAGGGTTCTGGGTTCGGCTGGATGCCGCAATTCCTATTAAGAGTGTATTGCATTGGCAAACACTGCTTTTATTAATTCCAGTTACTATCATCATTTTTATGCGCTTGGGGCTTTATCGAGCAGTATTACGTTATGTCGGGTTTAAAGTGTTATGGACAGTTATGCTTGGTGTGTCTCTTTCCACCATGTTTTTAGTTATGTTGGCCTTCTTTTTGGAAGCCCCATTACCAAGAACGGTATCTGTGATTTATTTTGCTTTTGCTGTATTACTAGTGGGTGGAGCCAGACTGTTTTTTAGAATGCTGGTCAATCGTGGTAATCATAACCGGATTCCTGTATTAATTTACGGTGCAGGCTCATCTGGTCGTCAGTTACAGCTTGCTCTTAATCAAGGTCATGAATTTTTCCCTGTTGCTTTTGTGGATGATGATCCTGCAATTCGTAAGGCAGTCATTCAAGGAATCAATGTTTACAGTCCGGATCTGATAGGTGAACTAGTCGCTCGCTTTGGTCTCAAGAAAATCTTGCTGGCAATGCCCAGTGCACCACGTTCAGTGCGCCAGGAAGTGATTCACCGCTTGGAGCATTTTCCATGCGAGGTTCTCTCGATTCCAGGTATGTCTGACTTGGTTGGTGGTAGGGCTCTGATCGACGAACTCAAGGAGGTCTCTATTGAAGATCTACTTGGAAGGGATCCCGTTGACCCCATTCCGGAGCTGATCAATGCCAATATCTGTGGTAAGCGAGTGATGGTTACCGGTGCTGGTGGTTCAATAGGTTCTGAGTTGTGTCGCCAGATCGCGTGTTGCAAGCCAGCTAAGCTAGTATTATATGAGTTGTCAGAATATGGCTTATATGCCATTGATAAAGAGCTGAATGAGCTTTGTTTACGTGAAAATATTGATTTGGAAATAATTCCATTATTGGGTTCGGTGCAGCGCCAGCACCGCTTAAGTGCAGTAATGAGTAATTTCCAGATTCAAACAGTTTATCATGCCGCAGCTTATAAGCATGTGCCATTGGTTGAATATAATGTGGTGGAAGGGGTACGTAATAACGTATTTGGAACACTCTATTGTGCTCAGGCCGCTATTGAGAGCGGTGTTGAGACATTTGTACTGATCTCGACGGATAAGGCGGTACGCCCGACTAATACAATGGGGGCGACCAAACGCTTGGCTGAGCTCGTATTACAAGCCTTAGCATCTGCTCAAAATAAAACTCGTTTTTGTATGGTTCGTTTTGGTAATGTACTAGGATCGTCTGGTTCTGTCGTCCCTTTATTTCGTAAACAGATTCTGGATGGGGGGCCACTCACAGTCACCCACCCAGATATAATTCGCTATTTTATGACTATTCCTGAAGCATCTCAATTGGTTATCCAAGCCGGGGCAATGGGCAATGGTGGTGACGTTTTTGTGCTAGATATGGGGCAACCAGTTAAAATTTTGGATCTAGCCCATCGAATGATTCGTTTAAGCGGTTTAACATTAAAGAATGAGAAAAATCCCAATGGGGATATTGCAGTAAAAATTACTGGATTACGCCCAGGAGAAAAATTGTTTGAAGAGTTACTCATTGGTGATGATGTTCAAGGGACAGACCATCCCCGAATCATGACTGCTCATGAAGGCATGCTGCCATGGGAAGAACTTCGCGAAATTCTTCTTGAACTTGATAAGGCTTGCCACTCTTTTGAACATGATGAAATACGGCGAATTTTGCTAACTGCACCAACAGGCTTTAGCCCTACTGATGGTATTTGTGATCTTGTTTGGCATGCGCGTCAGGAGGGCAATCTTAACACTGCAAAAGTTCATTCTCATGGAATTAATTTTTTAACAGTTGACGCTGATAACGCTCCCAATCAACTGAACTAATGCTCATTTATAAAATCAGTTGTGACTTTCTCGTGTAGTTAAAACTTTAATTCATTTTTGGCTTTTGCATTTAATAGATAAGAGATAGCAAATGAAAGAGAGAACCCCAGATGTACCATCTCAGTGGGTACAGCCCGCTGGATCCGATGAGATTGATCTACGCGAGCTAATTCTGGTGTTATGGCGCCAGAAACTCATGATCCTGCTGGTCGCAGGCGTCTTTGCCGCGGCAGGTATCGCTTATGCCCTGCTGGCCTCCCAGGTCTGGGTCAGCCAAGCCGAGATCAAGCAGCCCACCCTCAAGGAGGTAGAATCACTCGAGCTCAATATCAACCAGCTGATCAACGCTCAGATACCGGCGACAGCCTTTACCTCCTTTGACAAGAAGGCACTTTACGGTGATTTTGTAAACAGCTTCAACAGCTTCAATAACAAGCGACAGTTCCTGATGGAGAAAGGCTATCTGGATGCCGAGGCGGTGGAGTCCGGGGCAACGGATGCGCAAGACAAGCGGCGCTTGCTCAAGAAAATGACAGAGGGGATCAGCGCAAAAGTGCTGGACAAGCTGAGTGAGAATATCACCCTCTCCTTTGCTGCCAGCACGGCAGAGGATGCCATACAGCGTCTGGAGCAATACATCGCCTTCATCCAGCTGCAGGAGTCGGCGGCCAAGGGCAAGGAGCTAAACACTATCTGGCAGAACCGTCTCAAGACGCTGCAGACCCAGTATGAGAGCGCGCGTGCCGATACCCTCAAACAGCTGCAAGACGACATCTTGCGTACCGAATACAGCTTGCGTATCACTCAGGCGGCCGGGCTGGAGGCGCCGGTGCAGAACCTGCAGGATCAGGGCAGCCTGGCCATCGATCTGGGGGCTCGCGCCCTGGCGGAGAAGCTCAAGATCCTCAAGGAGATCAAGAACCCTGAGTTCATGAATCCAGGGATCGGCGATCTGCGTTTGCAACTGAGCAGTCTCCAGGCTATCAAGCTTGAGGCGCTGCCGTTCCAGTCCTTCGCCTATCTGGCTTCGCCGAGTGAACCCCTGAGCCGTGACAAGCCCAAGCGTCCCTTGGTCGTGGTATTGGCTACCTTGCTCGGCGGCATGCTGGGAGTGGGCATAGTGCTGGTGCGTCATATGTTTCGTAGGCCAGAGTCGGCATGATGGCAAGGAAGTGAACAAGGGGGCGATTGCCCCCTTTTACGTATTGGTTGCTTGGTGACGACACATGGAAATGACACTGCAGGGATCAGGGACGATGAGGACAACAACAGGGATCTTCGGCATGCTCAGCATCCTCTATTGGCTACTGGGCATGCACTTTTTCATGCACAACCCGGGCGGGGCCGGGCTCTATCTGCCCTTCAACGCCTGGGGCTGGATATTCGCGAGCCTGGTGATGGCGCTGGGACTGTGGCAGGTCACCCTCAGCCAGCGGCTGGTGGTCTCTCCGCTGCTGACGGCGTTGTGGCTGGGGGCCTTGCTGCTGCTGCTGCCCGTGGCCTATCCGGGCTTCGAGCTCAAGGACTATGCCATCCCCCGCCTGTTGGGGCTGTTTGCCGGTCTGCTGTTTCTCGCTTGCCTCTATCAATGGCGACTGGACCGTCAGATGCGGGATCGGCTGCTCTACCTGCTGCTGGGGGCAGTAGCCATAGAGGCGCTGCTCGGCCTGGTACAGTACTACCTGCTGGTACCGGGCAACTGGATAGGCTACGACACCCGGACCAATCGCCCTTACGGCATCTTCCAGCAACCCAACGTGATGGCGACCTTTATGGCGACCGGGCTTGCCTTGGCGATCTGGCTTCAGATGCGGGGGCACGCCAACCACTGGCTCAAGGGGCTGCGTCATGCCGTGATCCTGGCGACCGCCTTGCTGCTGGTGGTACTGCAGTCCCGGGTGGGCCAATTGGGCGGGGCCTTGGCTCTGATCCTGCTGCTGCCGCAGTTGCATCGCGAGCGGCAGCTGGGCCGGGTGTTGGGGCTGGTTGGGCTGGGCATAGCGCTCGGGCTGGCATCCCAGTACTGGATGGCGGGGGCCAGGCGGGGGCTGGAGATGTATCAGTCCGGCGGCATGAGATCCATCTACTGGCCCTATGCCGCCAGGCTGATTGCTGAGGCGCCTTGGACCGGCTGGGGCTATGGCAGTTTCGAGTCCGTGTTCCTCCAGCATTACATGGCGGACAAGGCGCTCAATCCCGCCATGGTGCAGATCGAGTACAACCTGGATCACCCCCACAACGAGTTTCTCTACTGGGCGGTGGAAGGGGGGCTCGCCCCCATGCTCGGCATGGCGCTGATGGGCGGGGCTCTGCTGTGGCGACTGGGTAGGGCTGGCTGGGTGAAGGGGGCAGCCTTGCTGGCGCTGGTGATCCCCATACTGCTGCACACCCAGACCGAGTATCCCTTCTACCACGCCATCGCCCTGTGGTGGGCGCTGCTGCTGCTCATCCATGTGCTGGATGCGGAAGTGGAGGAGGGGGGAACGGCTGGCCACGCCAACTGGCGGGAGTATGTCTACCGCCCCTGGCTCTTGCTGCGTTTCCTGGCCATTGGCATTCCCCTGATCGTCGTCCCCTTCATGCTGACGGCTCTGCATACCGCCTGGGTGGTGACCAAGTATGAGCGCGGCGGCTACAAGCAGCCTGCGTTGCTGCTCGACATCGTCAACCCCATGGCCTGGCTGACCCGGGTGGAGTTCGACGTCAACGCGGTGCGCCTGATGGTGGGCTTGCAGGCCAACAACAAGGCAGAGCTGGAAGCCTATCTCGACTGGGGGCAGGCGTTCGTGCGTCATACCCCCAGGGCCAACATCTACGCCAACATGGTGATTGCCCTCAATGCGCTGGGGCGGACCGAGGAGGCCGACCGCCTGCGCACCCAGGCGCTGATGCTCTATCCGGGTGAGCCCTTGCTCACCGCCTCGGCGGCCAAGTCGGTCGCCGCGACCCTGGAGCCCAAGCCCTCCTCATGAGCAGGCCGGGCACCGCTTTCTCTTCTCCCATCACGGCCGCCTTGCGGCCGTGATCATTTCCACCTCAGGCAAGCTCACAGTCAGGATCGGCGGTGTAGTCTCCCGAATGGGGATGGCGGGGCCGCGCAGGTGCGGTGCCGGCGCCATCGGGTCTCAGTCGTCATCGGAGTCGACATAGTGAAGAAGATTGCATTCATGGTTACCAGCCTGCTCATTCTGATGGGCACACCGGCCCTGGCAGGCACCAGCGCCCAGGTGGAATACGGCACGGTGCAAGAGAGCCGCATCCTGACCCAGGAGGCGGCGCCCCAGCAGGGCGGAACCCGGCCACTTCGCACCATAGGGGCCGCCGCCCTGGGGGCGGCAGTCGGCAGCCAATTTGGTGGTGGCTCGGGCCAGACCGTCGCCACCACTGTGGGGGCAGTGGCGGGGGCCGAGGCTTCCCGTCGCCGTCAGGGCAACCAGCAGAGCGTGCAGGGCAAGCAGACGGTCGAGCTGCTGATCAAGACCGAGGCGGGAAAACTGCTCCGCGTCGTGCAGGATCAGGAGCCCGCGCTCACGTTCAACAAGGGGGACAAGGTGCGCATCCTGACCACGGGAACGGATACCCGGGTCGACAAGTCCGTCTAGGGGGGGCTGCCTGGCGTTGGCTTCCTGGCGGTATGATGCCAGGGGCTAGCCCCCTGGTTGCGGCCGGATTGTACGATGTTTCATCAAGGGTTTCATCGGCTCGCAAAAATGCGGTTCAGTGCTGGACGGCGAGAGCGCCTTGGCTAAGATAACCGTCTTAACGTCTTGTTTGGCAAGGGAGTATGA
The DNA here is from genome assembly GCF_040908275.1 of Aeromonas sp. R4-3. Taxonomy (NCBI): domain Bacteria; kingdom Pseudomonadati; phylum Pseudomonadota; class Gammaproteobacteria; order Aeromonadales; family Aeromonadaceae; genus Aeromonas; species Aeromonas sp. R4-3. The sequence goes on along the minus strand of NZ_JBFODK010000004.1, from coordinate 58,359 downwards.
AATGGAGATAGTACTAGGCCCATTAGAGGCTCGCGTGATCGGCTGCCTGATAGAGAAAGAGATCTGCACGCCGGATCAGTACCCTCTCTCTCTCAATGCACTGGTCAATGCCTGCAATCAGAAGAGCAATCGCGAACCCGTGCTCGAGCTCGCCGAGCTGGATATCCGCGCCGTCATCGACGAGCTGATCCGCCGCCGTCTGGTGGTCAACACCGCCGGCTTCAATGCCCGGGTGCCGCGCTATCAGCACCGTTTCTGCAACACCGAGTTCGGTGAACTGAAGTTCAGCGCCCAGGAGCTCGGCATTATCTGCGAGCTCTTGCTGCGGGGCCCCCAGACCCCGGGTGAGCTGCGCTCGCGCACCAATCGGCTGTGCAGCTTCGACGATGTGACCGAGGTGGATGCGGTGCTGGCCGCGCTGGTCGAGCGGGGACCCTATGTGGTCAAGCTGCCCCGGGAGCCGGGCAAGCGGGAATCTCGCTATGCCCACCTGTTTGGTGGCGAAATCGATCTGGAAGCCCTGGCCGAGGCCGCCCCCGCCAGCAGCTATGCCTCTCCTGCCGCCGATCGCCTGAGCCAGCTGGAAGAGGAGGTTGAGCGCCTCAAGTCGCAGTTGCAGGCCCTGGAGGCCCGTCTGGCGCACCTGGAAGGCTGAATCCTGCGAGTTTGCTTACCCCATCAAGAGGCGCTGCGGCGCCTTTTTTCATGCCCCGTTGGTCGCTCGCAGAGGATGGCCCGCCCGGCCCCCTGTCACCGCTTTTATGAGCCTGGCCGCTTTTTTTGTACTAATTCGCGGTTAAGGGTCGAGCCGCCGCCGCTTTCCCGTTAAAATTCCGCCTTTGCACCTGCCCGCGAGTTCTGATGTCAGCCTTCACCCTCTCTTCGGATTGCCATGCCCTGCTCAGCGAGCTGCAACTGCAGCGCGCCGCCAGTACCCGTTATTTGCAAGATACGCTGTACGCGCAGCGCTCGCCCGGGCAGGCGCTGACGGACGCGCTGAACCAGTTGCAGCAACAGGGACTGATACGGCTGCGCAACGAGCAACAGTGGAGCCTGACGGCGGAGGGCACCCTGACCCTGATCCTGGCGGTGCGGGGAGGTGCCTGCCCCATGCCAGACTGGACCCGGGTCCCCTCGGTCACGGGTCAGGAGATGGCACAAGGGGTGGTGCGCGAACTCTGCCTGGGGGAGGCGGGGCAGATCCCCGCCTACTACCAGAGCGCGGATCTCTTGAGCCTGCTGGACCTTCCCGATGCCCACCGCCTGCTGCCGGGCTCAAGCCCCGCCTGGCAACAACTGTTGCTGGAACACTTCGCCCTGCAGACCCTGCTCGATGCCGAGCCCGAAGCGCACTGGCCGCTGGCGTCCGTGACCGCGGCCTGCGCCCCTGCGCTGGCAAGCCGGCTTGAGGCGCTGGCCAGCGAGTGGGACTGGCTCTGCGGCCCGCTGGCCGGCGAGGTGACCACTCACTGGCCGGCCCTGCAGCAACAGGCCGAGCGGGGGGATGAACAGCCCCTGGCGGAGCGGCTGCTCGGCGCACTGGGACAGTGGCAGGCTACGGCGGCGCAAGAGCCCTGGCCCAGGATGTTCAGCGCCCTGCTCTGGCTTGGCTGGCTGCAGCAGGCCGATCCCGTGCTCGCCAGCGAGCAGCGCAAGAAGTGGCAGCGCAGCCTAGGCAACCATTTCCCCCTGCTTTCGGATCTGCTGGGACAGTGGGCCGGTGATCGCCACGGTCAGGCGATAGGCCTGTTCGATACCCTGCAACTGCCGCTGGAGGAGCTCCACTGGGGCTACCTCTGGCTGGATCTCTGCGCCCTCGCGCGCCACGGCGAGCAGAGCCCCCAGGTGGCCATACTGCACAAGTGGGATCTCTCCCATGTGCTGGAGGCCGAGCCCCGTCATCGCTTGATGGCCTTCTGCCAGGATCTGTTGCGCCTCTTGCTGGGAGAGGGGGCCGAGCGGCCCCCGTTGCAGCAACTGCGTGCCACCCCGGCCCCCGAGGCGGCCAGCGACGCAGAGGATGAGGACAAGACCCCCGCCTCGGCCAGCTGGCTCAACTGGCTGCAGGGGCTGGGGCGCTCCAGCGGCGTGCGCAAGGCGCAGGAGCGGCTGGTATGGCTGCTCCACGCGGAAGGGCCCGAGCTCGAGTGCAAGATCCAGAAGCAGAGCACCAAGGGGGAGTGGACCGCCGGGCGCCGGGTCGATCCTGCCCTGCTCTCCACCCAGTATGCCGCCCTGCTCGACGAGGCGGACTGGGCCCTGGTGCGCACCCTGCCACGGGGCATGAGCAAGCTGCCGCGGGACGCCTGGGCCCCTCTGGCCAGCCATCCGCGCCTGTTCAACGCCAAGGGGCAGAAGCTGCAACTGGCCATCAGCGCCCCCTTGCTGCAGGTGGTCGCCACCGAGCAGGGCATGAGCGCCGTCCTGAGCCCGGCCGCCGCAGCGCGAGGGGCGCACATAGTGCCGCTTGCCCAGGATCTGTGGCAGCTCATCCTGACCCCGCAGGCCCTGCTGGACAGACTGCCTGCGCTGGAATCCATCCCGCTGCTGCCAGCGGGCGGGCTCGCCGAGCTGCAACGCACCCTGGACGCCATTCCCGAGCTGCCCTGGCACAGCCAGGTCGAGGGGCTCAGCGGCAATGCCGAGTTGACCCCCTGGCCCGGAGTGCCCTCGGTCCAGCTGGACTGGCAGGATGGTCAGCTGCTGGTCCAGCTGGTGACCCGGGAGGGGGAGCTGCCGCCGTTGCCCCTTGGCAAGGGGGAGGCCATAGTGCGCCAGGGCGTCAGGGACTATCACTACTGGCAACGGGATCTGGCTGCCGAGAAGGCCGAGGCCCAGTTGCTGCGCAACCAGCTGCCCATAGGTCTGCCGGGCAACGAATGGAAGCTGGACGGTGAGCAGGCACTGACCCTGGTCAATGCGCTGCCCGAGCTGGTGGACGCCGGAGTGGTCGTTCACTGGCATCAGGACAGCGCCCGTCTCAAGAGCCTCGACGAGGCGGCCCTGAGCCTGCGCATCGAGCGTCGCCAGGACTGGTTCCAGGTGGAGGGGGCACTGGCACTGGACGAACATCAGATCCTCGACTTGCGCCTTATCCTGCGCCAGCTGACCCCGGGCCAGCGCACCGTTCAGCTCGACGAGAAGACCAGCCTGATGCTGAGCGACAAGCTGGTGGAGCGCCTCACCATGCTGGGGGCCATGCTGGATACCGAGCAGCGCATCAACAACAAGCTGGCCTACCCCCTGGCCCGCTTGCTGTCGGCGGTGACCACGGCCGGGGATGATGCCTGGCACTCCCTGCAGCAGGAGTGGCAGCAGGAGGTGGAGTGTGCCCCCGAGCTCTTGACGGCGCTGCGGGACTATCAGAAGGACGGGGTGCGCTGGATGGCGACCCTGGCCCACCATGGCTTTGGCGCCTGTCTCGCCGATGACATGGGCCTTGGCAAGACGCTGCAGGCGCTCATGGTGCTGCGCATGCGCCAGCACCTCGGCCCCGCCCTGGTGGTAGTGCCCAAGTCCGTGGTCACCAACTGGCAGGAGGAGGTGACCCGGTTTGCCCCCGAGCTGGAGGTGGTGGTGTTCGAGAATCCCGCCGAGCGGGAGACCCTGATCCAGGAGGCCAAGGCGGGCCAGATCATCCTGGTCAACTACGGCATGCTCGGCAGCCTGGCCCAGTCCCTCAAGTCCCGCCGCTGGGCGAGCATGGTGCTGGACGAGGCGCAGCAGATCAAGAATGCCGGCACCCAGCGTGCCAAGCTGCTGTTCCAGCTCGAGGGGGATTTTCGCCTGGCCCTCTCCGGCACCCCCATCGAGAACCACCTGGGGGAGCTGTGGAGCCTGTTCACCTTCATCAACCCGGGTCTGCTCGGCAGCCTCGGCGAGTTCAAGCGCCGCTTCGGCAAGGCGGTCAAGGATCCCCAGCACATGGCGCTGCTGCGGGCGGTGATCAGCCCCTTCATCCTGCGCCGCCTCAAGCAGCAGGTGCTGACCGAGCTGCCGGACAAGACCGAGATCATCCACCATATCAGCCTCTCCCCCGAGGAGCGTCAGCTCTACGAGGCGACCAGGCGCGAGGTGGTGCAGCAGGTGCAAAGCGCCGATGGCCGCGCCCTGATGCACGTGCTGAGCGGCCTGACCCGCTTGCGGCGGCTCTGCTGCTCCCCCGAGCTGGTGATGCCGGAGTGGTCCCAGACCAGCAGCAAGCTGGACGAGGCCATGGCGCTCCTGGAGGAAGCCATCGATGGCGGCCACCGGGTACTGGTGTTCAGCCAGTTCGTCGATCTCTTGAGCCTGCTGCGAGCCCGCATCGAGCTCAAAAAATGGGACTACTGCTACCTGGATGGCGGCTGCTCCGCCAAGTCCCGCCAGGAGTCCATACTGCGTTTTCGTCATGAACCGGTTCCCCTGTTCCTCATCAGCCTCAAGGCGGGGGGCACAGGCCTCAACCTGACTCAGGCCGATACAGTGTTGCACCTGGATCCCTGGTGGAACCCGGCGGTGGAGGATCAGGCGAGCGATCGGGCGCACCGCATGGGCCAGACCCAGCCGGTGACAGTCTATCGACTGGTGTGCGAGCAGACGGTGGAGGAGAAGATAGTGGCGCTGCACGACGAGAAGCGGGCCCTGGCCGATGGCCTGCTGAGCGGCCAGTCCGAGGTGCGTGGCCTGGACGTGGAGAGCCTACGCGCCCTGCTGATGAGCTAGGAGCGGTGCTGCCTGCCTGGGTGCGAGAGGGGGATGGTTCTGGTGACCATCCCCCTTCTCTGTTTCAGGGGCTCCTTGCCCGCGTCTGGGGCCCCTCTCATGGGTATGGTTAAGAGGCGCTAGCCCTGATAGCGATAGAGGTGCAGCCGCTCTATGATGGCCTCGCCGCCAATCTTGCGATCCCGCCGCGCCTGGCGCAGCTTGGGCGGATAGTGGCCGAGGTGAGTGACGCTGGGCGGGTTGTCCGAGCAGAGCAGCAGGGGCAGGCTCGCCTTGAGCTGTTGCTTGCGGGGCTCCCTGTCCTGCCAGAGCAGGTTGATCATGGGGTGGGTCTTGACCGGTCGGCGGATCCGCAACTGCGCATCCGCGGGCAGGCGGCGAATGTCATACACCTCCTGATCCACCATCTTGCTCCACTCCTCGTTGCTGGAGAGCGCCGGCACATAGCGGCGGCTACGCTCCAGCATCTCCAGCACCTGCTCGCGGCTGAGCCGGCTGATGCTCTGCTTGTCGGCCCAGGTGAAACCGAGGGAATGCAGCTCTCCGGTGAGCAGGGTCAGCTTGCGATAGACCTGCAGGGTGATGACCCCGGGCAGTGCGCCGTGCACCAGCTCGAACTTCTCGTCTCGCCCGCCGGCGGCCTGCACCAGGGCCTTGAAGGCGAGCTTGTGGCCGTTGATCTCGTCGAGCAGCGGGTGCAGCAAGGAGGCGCTGGCGGTGGGGAAGCGCAACCAGCCAGGCAGGCGGTGAGTCGCCTTGGTGGAGCAGCCGGGGTGGGCGCTGTGATCCTGAAAGGCCGTCACGGCCGCGGCCAGTGCCGCCTCGCCCGAGAGATAACCCACCTCGATGGCCTCGATGGGATCATGCTCTTCCCCTTGCGGTACGGCGGGCAGGGGATAGACATGGGCCTCCAGCAACTCGAGCTGGCCGAGCTGCCTGGCGAGACGGGCAAGGGCGTCTTCCAACGCGTCCATCTGTTGACGCAGGGCGGCGGTGGGGGTAAAGGTGTCCATCGGCATATCCTGTGTGTTCCCTCAATCCGTTGCCCTAAAGGCGGCGATCAGGGGGCATGATTAAACCACTGTATAAATAACCATACCAGCATGACGGGAAGGCGCCAAGTGCCGCCTTTCAAGCGCGGTGCAAGGGCGGCAGCCGTGGCCGCCTTTCGGGGGTTGCCTGTCTGTATCATCTTGTTAAATAACGATCTTTAAGTGATCCAATGGTTAACAATTGGCGGTGCGGCAGGGGTGGCAGCGTCCTGTCTCGAACTCGGGCTCTGCATAGCTAACGTGGGAAACTGCATAGTTAGAAGCCGATGCGGCAGGAGAAAATGCTGCACGGCTGGGGGAGGGAATATCTGGTCAGGATTTTACATATAAATCAATCAGTTGTATTTTACCCCATGGCGAGATCAGCCATTACTTTTACTAATCTCATGTATCAAAATTCGTCAATTGAGGCACCTCCTCGCCCTGACTAAGCTTTGCGCATCAAATCCGAGCCTTGCGCAGAACTAGAGAGAGGAGCCATATCATGGCCAACATGACTTATACCGAAGCCGGTTACCAGGATTCCAGCGAATCGAATCTGGTTGCTCGCGTCAAGATGACCGTCCTGACCTGGCTGGAACGCAGCCGCAGCCGTCGCCAGCTCTCCGAGCTGCCCGCCTACCTGCTCAAGGACATTGGTCTGAACGAAGCTGACCGCTATCAAGAGACCACCAAGCCGTTCTGGCGTGGTTGATCAGCCGGGCATGGATGCCTCGTTTTTCTTGCTGATCTGAACTGCTCTGCCTGTGTTTTTCGCCCTCAAACGGGCCTGACTTTTCCCCTGTTGCCGCTTCCTGTCATTTCCCCTTGTCTGTTTTTCCTTCTGTTTGCCCCCTGTGGCATGAGTTGTCATCATCCCTCGCCAACTTTGTATCCTTACTGTTTGAATTTGTTTAAAAATTGATTTTAAGCCCGCCTGCCTTGCGTATAATCCGGCCATAGCATTCCAGACAAGAGGGTGAGATGGATGATTCCCCAGCATGACTTTTTGGCCCTGACCCGCCGCCACGAGTGGCAGCTCGAGCCCTTTGCCTTCGACCTGGCCAACGGCACCCGGGTGAGCGTGTGGGACACCGGCGTGCTCTGCCTGGAGCCCATGGGTCAGTTGCCTGGCGGGCGCAAGGACATAGTGCTCTCCTGCGGCATTCACGGTAACGAGACAGCCCCCATCGAGATCTGCAACCAGCTGCTGACCCGGCTGCTCGGCGGGGAGCTTCAGGCCCGCCACCGGGTGCTCTTCCTCTTTGGCAACCCGGCCGCCATGAACCAGGGGGCGCGCGAGGTGGAGGAGAACATGAACCGGCTCTTCTCTGGAGCCCACAGCAAGGGGGAGGGGCTGTGCAACAGGGAGCGCATTCGGGCCATGCGCCTGGAGCAGTATGTGAGCCGCTTCTTTGCCGATCCCGCCCGGCCCCGTTATCACTACGATCTGCACACTGCCATTCGCGGCTCCCGCCACGAGAAGTTTGCGGTCTACCCCTTCCCCCACGAGCGGCCACACTGCAAGGAGCAGGTGCAGTTCCTCGGGGCCTGCGGGGTGCGCACCATACTGCTCTCGAGCGGCCCGACCACCACCTTCAGCTATTACAGCTCGCACCAGCATGGCGCCCATGCCTTCACGGTGGAGCTCGGCAAGGTGCGCCCCTTTGGCGAGAACGACATGACCCGCTTCATCGAGGCGCGTCAGGCGTTGCAGGAGCTGGTGACCCAGGATGAGGTGGTGCTCGAGCCCTGGCGGGCTGATGACTTCACGATTTTTGCCATCGATCGGGTGATCAACAAGCAAACGGCCGCGTTTCGTTTCCTGTTTGCCAGCGACGTGGACAATTTCACCGAATTTCCCCAGGGGTTTGTGCTGGCGGAAGATGGGGATCGGCAGTACAGGGTAGAGAAAGCGCGGGAGGCGGTGGTCTTCCCCAATGCCAACGTGGCCATCGGCCAGCGGACCATGCTGCTGGTGGTGCCGACCCGTCTGTGGGAGTGATCTGAACCCATCTTTTCACGTCAACCCTGCGCCCCAGGCGGCGTGGCCAGGATGGACGTGATCCCGAACTCACCCTGACAGGGAGCCCGAAAGGGCTCCCTTCTTCGTTTCTGCTCGCCGAAAATCTCATCTTCTTTCTGAAATTAAAGAAGTTTCTACTGGTCTTACCTGACTGAATCACCTTGTCCTTTGCTTAACATCTTATTTACATTCTAAGTGTCACCTCATGGTGGTGACGCTGACAACGGCAAGGAGCCAGTTATGACCCATGTCGACATCCCCTTCCTTCGTTACCTCGATGAGGAGGGGCGCCCGGTCGCGACACTGCCGACCTGGCTGGACAAGGCGATGCTGCACACCTTCTACCGCAACATGGTGATGGTGCGCAGTTACGACAAGAAAGCGATAGCACTGCAGCGAACCGGCAAGCTCGGCACCTTTCCCTCCCATCTGGGGGCTGAGGCGGTGGGAATCGGGGTCGGTCTCGCCATGCGGCCAGAGGATGTCTATGTGCCCTACTACAGGGACATGCCCACCCTCTATGTGCGGGGCGTGCCCATGGAGCAGAACCTGCAATATTGGGGCGGGGATGAGCGGGGCAGTGTCTTTTACAAGGCCGATGGCGAGTTGTCGGAAGACTTGCCCATCTGCGTCCCCATCGCCACCCAGATCACCCATGCAGCTGGCATAGCGGCCGCCTTCAAGCTGCGCAACCAGCCCAGGGTTGCCGTGGTGACCATAGGCGATGGCGGCACCTCCAAAGGAGATTTTCTCGAGGGGCTCAACTGCGCCGGTGTCTGGCACCTCCCCATGGTGATGATCATCAACAACAACCAGTGGGCCATCTCGGTGCCGCGCAAGCTGCAGTCGAGCGCGCCTACTCTGGCCCAGAAGGGGATAGGGGCCGGGGTGCGCAGCCTGCAAGTCGACGGCAACGACGTGGTGGCCGTCTATGAGGCGACCCGCGCCGCCATAGAGCGGGCCCGCAGCGGCAAGGGACCGACGCTTATCGAAGCCGTCAGCTACCGGCTCGGGGATCACACCACTGCCGATGACGCGACCCGCTATCGCGAGGCCGCCGAGGTGGAAGCCGCATGGGCCAAGGAGCCGGTCAAGCGGCTACGCCAGTTCATGGCCGATCAGGGCTGGTGGGACGAGCATCAGGAGCAGGCGTTGCTGGCGGAGGCGAGCCGGGAGGTCGAGCGTGCCGTGGCCGCCTATGAAGGCATGGCACCGCAGGCGCCGGAAACCCTGCTCGATTACCAGTTTGCCGAGCTGCCGAGGGAGTACCGTGCCCAGCGTCAGCGCATCATCGCCAAGGGCATGCAGCAGCGCGGCGGGGAGACACACCATGAGTGACATGACACTGCGCGAAGCGATTCACCTGACATTGCATCACGAGATGGGTCTGGGGAGGCTGCATGAGTGAAATAACGCTGCTCGAAGCGATCAATCTGGCGCTGCATCATGAGATGGAGCGAGACCCTGACGTGGTGGTGCTCGGCGAGGATGTGGGGGTCAACGGCGGGGTGTTTCGCGCCACCGTGGGCCTGCGCGACAAGTTCGGCTTCAAGCGGGTGATAGACACCCCGCTCGCCGAGGGGCTGATCGCCGGGGTGGCGGTCGGCATGGCGACCCAGGGGCTCAAGCCAGTGGCCGAATTCCAGTTCCAGGGCTTCATCTTCCCCGGCATGGAGCAGATCATCTGCCAGGCGGCGCGGATGCGAAACCGCACCCGTGGCCGGCTCTCCTGTCCCATCGTCTATCGTTCCCCCTACGGGGCCGGCATCCATTCGCCCGAGCACCATAGCGAGAGCGTCGAAGCCCTGTTTGCCCATATCCCCGGGCTACGGGTCGTGATCCCTTCGAGCCCGAGGCGGGCATATGGCCTGCTGCTGTCGGCCATTCGGGATCCGGATCCGGTGATGTTCTTCGAGCCGGATCGCATCTATCGCTCCATGAAATCAGATGTGGTGGATGACGGCGTCGGCCTGCCGCTGGATGTCTGCTTCACCCTGAGGCCCGGACGGGATCTCACCGTGGTCGCCTGGGGGGCCTGCATCCAGGAGGTGATGAGAGCCGCCGCCCTGCTGGCGGAGCAGGACATCCAGTGCGAAGTGCTGGATCTTGCCACCATCAAACCCCTGGACATGGAGAGCATCCTGACCTCGGTGCGCAAGACCGGGCGTCTGCTGGTGGTGCACGAGGCCTGTGGCAGTTTCGGGGTGGGTGCCGAAATCGTGGCGCGGGTCACCGAGGAGGCGTTGACCTCCCTCAAGGCGCCGCCAAGAAGGCTCACCGGGGTGGATTCCGCCGTCCCCTACTATCGCAACGAGGAGTATTACCTCATCACCGAGCAGGATATCGCGGATGCGGCTCACCAGCTGATGGAGAACAAGTGGCTATGACGTTTCTCAACGGTTGGCGCCCAGGCGCCCGAGCAAGGAAGAGCCATGAAGTCGGTCAACCTTTGGTGATGTTCCCGCGGATGGAGAACTGGTCATGAAATTTTTCAAATTACCGGATCTGGGCGAAGGCTTGGCCGAGGCCGAGATAGTCGAATGGAAGGTCAGTGCCGGCGACACCGTGAGTGTCGATCAGGTGCTGCTGTCGGTGGAAACTGCCAAGGCACTGGTGGATGTGCCCTCGCCAGTGGCGGGGGTGATCGCCAGGCTGTGCGGCCAGGAGGGAGACATACTCCACATCGGCGCTCCCCTGGTGGAGTTTGAGGGGGGGGAGGACGACGGTACAGTGGTGGGCAAGGTCAGCGCCCATCAACAGCATATCGAGGATCACTTCGTGGTGGGTGCCATGGCGCCCGGTGGCGCCCTGGTGCAGGCCATGCCGGCGGTGCGTCTGCTGGCGCAAAAGCTGGGGCTGGACATCGACAGACTCAAGGGCACTGGCAGTGCCGGCATGGTGACCGAGCAGGATGTGCAGAGCGCCTTCGAAGCGTTGCAGAGCAGCGGCAACGAGTTCCTCAAGGGCTCGCGCCGGGCCATGGCCAAGGCGATGGAACACTCCCATCAGACTGTGGTGCCGGTCAGCATCACCGACGAGGTGGACCTGCGTCACTGGCGGGCAGACGAAGACGTGACGGTGCGTCTCATCAAGGCCATCGGGGTGGCGTGTCGTGCCGAGCCCTCCATGAATGCCTGGTTTGACGGGGATACCCTGTCGAGACGGCTGTTCAGGGAGGTCAATGTGGCCATCGCCGTTGACTCCAAACACGGGCTCTATGTACCGGTGATGGAGAACGTGGCCGAGCGGGAGAGGGCGGATATTCGGCACGGGCTTGATCGGATGATCGCCGATGTGAAGGCGCGCGCCGTACCGCGGGAGATGCTGCAGGGGGCGACCATCACCCTCACCAACTTTGGTGCCATCGCAGGTCGCTACGCCAGCCCCATAGTCACGCCACCCCAGGTGGCCATCATAGGGGCGGGCAGGTTGTTCGAGAAAGTGGTCTTCATCCATGGGGAGGCACGACCGGTCCGGGCACTGCCCTTGTCGATGACATTTGACCACCGCGCCTGTACCGGCGGGGAGGCTGCGCGCTTCCTCAAAGCCCTGGTTCAGGCACTGGAAGCGGCGGATGCGTAAGTGATTGCACCCTGCCCCCGGCGGGGTGCAAATTTGGTTGCGTAATCGACAAAGGCACGTATAATCTAAATCAGCTTGAAAGGGCGTTAGTTATGTCAATGAATATGATGTTTTGCATCTTTTCCTGTTGTTCATAAGTTAATCCCGTTTTTGAGCTTTATCCGCTGAAAAGCATAAGTAATTATTTTGAATACAGGTTAAAGATATGTCTAACATGATCACCGGTACCGTTAAGTTTTTCAACGAAACCAAAGGTTTTGGCTTCATCCAGCAAGAAAACGGCCCGGACGTTTTCGTTCACTTCAGCGCTATCAGCGGTAACGGTTTCCGTACCCTGGCTGAAGGTCAGCGCGTACAGTTCTCCGTGACCCAAGGTCAGAAAGGCCCGCAGGCTGAGAACGTAACTGCTCTGTAATTCTTACAGAATTTAAGAAAGCCGTGGTACCTCTGGTGCCACGGCTTTTTGTTTTATGGCATATTCATAAACCACGTTTGCCAATGACCATCATCATGATCCCATCACTCTTGCTGACAGTGGCGCTTGCCAATACCACCGTGCCGGATCCCGCGGCAAACGAGGCCGTGACAGTGTGCCAGCAATTCGTGCAGGTCCGTTTGGGCAAGGCTGAGCAGCCCGAGGAGATCAAGGCGCAGCCTGTCCCGAAGCGGGCGGGGGAGTGGTTGATCGATGGCAAGGTAAAAGGACCCGAAGGTCCTTTGTTGTTTGCTTGTCTGCTGCGGCAGGGAAAGCGCTGGGAATTGCTCAACTTCTCGCTCTGGGCGCCGCAGGAACTCAATTCGGCTTGAGCGCCACCAGCAGGTGTTGAAGATGCTCCAGCATGGTCATGCCGAAGGGGGTCAGATAGCCGCCATCGACGGCACTGATCATGCCTTGTTGATGCAGACGCTGCGCCGCGAGGCACAACTCTTCAGACATGTCGCTGCGTAACTTGATCCCCAGACTCATGTTCGCCGGATCAAAGCATGCCAGTATTTTCAGCTCATTCACAAAATCGTCAGAAACCTGGTCGATCCCACTCATGGATGCACTCCTTACGCTAAAGATGTATGCAAACTAGCATTCCCGGTTTGACTTTAGTGGGCGCTGGCTCAAAGTATTGGGCTTTCTCTGGGCCGGCTTTGCCTGAACGCTGCTTTTTTGGCCGGAAGCGTCATGCCCCGGCTGGTTGGACGAGCAGAGTCTGCGTGCCGGCAAACATGGTAGAATAGTCTCTCTTTTGTCCTCCTGGCCAGGTATGAACCCAGGTCTTCCAGCTCAAGGCGCGTCTCATGATCACTGTCACACTGGTATCTCTGCTGCACACCCTAGGTCCCCGCTTTCCTGTTTATGCACCGTCCTTGTTGCTCCCCTTGCTCGATGAGCATCAGGGGGATCTCTGGCTGCCATCCATCAAGGGGGCCGATGTCACCGCCCTGCGCCAGCATGCCAAGGGGCGCGAGGCCCAGAGTCTGGCTCCTCTGGCGGCGGGGTGGTGCGATTTCGGGGCCGGCGGCCAGGGTGAGACGCCCGAGCTGGACGCGCTGGCGAGTTACGACGAAGAGATGCTGGACAACCTGCTGATGTACTGGCACAGCCCTGGCAAGATAAATAGCCCGATCACCGATAACCTGTTCGAGCTGCGCCGTGGGGTGGTGGATGAAGCCCATGGCTCCAAGCTGGCGGTCGCCTGGGAGCAGCAGCAGCAGAGACGCTTCGAGCAGATCATGGCAGGGGTTTGGGCCGGTCGGGATCAGCTCTGCTTCGTGGAGGTGGAGTCCGCCTACTGGCTGCGCCAGCGTTTCTGCGAGACGGCGGAGATCACCCTGGTGACCCCGGCGCTGGGCTGAGATAACCGAAACAGGAGCGACTGAGCACTCTTGCTGGACAAGGCGCCAGCAAGATGTGAACATGTCGCCCTTTATTGAATGAGAGACTTGACCAATGAGCTATGAACTTAGCGACACCGAGCGCAATGCCGCGCTGCAACTGAACGCCGACTACCGCTTTGATCACTTCATCAGCAAGCTGGTCGAGCACGAAGAGCTGTTTGTTCTGACCGACGAGCACGGCGTCATGATGCTGACCACCGAAGACGAAGACTGCATCCCGGTCTGGCCGCATCCGGAATACGCCAAGGCGTGGGCCGAAGGCGAGTGGGCAGATTGTAAGCCGCAGTCCATCACCCTCAAGGTGTGGCTGGATCGCTGGGTCGACGGCATGGAACAGGACGAGCTCTGCGTGGCCGTGTTCCCGACCCCGGAGCAGGAAGGCATAGTGCTGGATCCGGCCGACGTGGCCGACGCCATCGCGCAAAAGCAGGCCAAGCGCGGCTAAGTCCCGCCCAGGCGCTGCTGCCACAAAAAAGACCCCGCCACAGTGCGGGGTCTTTTGTTTGTGCCGAGCCAGAGCGTGAAGAGGGCTCAGGGCTTTTGATAGCGAGTGTCGATCAGGGTGACGGGAGGGAAGGTCTTGCCCTGCTTGATGGCGGCTGTTGTCTCCGCTTTCAGCTCCTCGTCAATCCAGAGCAGGCCGCCGAAGCTGTAGCCCGAGTTGGCGCCATCCAGGGGCCAGTAGAGCAGATCGCTCTGGGGGGTTGCCGGAATCTTGGGCAGTTTTATCCAGCGCCAGGCGCCTGCCCGGGTATAGGGGACCTGATAGGCGGGGACGAAGCTGGCCAGCTCATAGAGCCGCTGCTGGATTTGGCGTGAGAGCTCGGCCTTCTTGCCGAAGTCGAAGGCCTTGTCGTATTGATCCACCAGGGCCGAGATGGCGTCGTCATCGAGGTTCATGATGTTGTTGGTCTGGGGCTTGTTGGCGTTGACCTTGTGGAAGTGCTCCCAGTAGGCGGGATAGCGGCCACTGCTCCAGGCCATCCAGGCGCTCTGATGCTTCTTCTCCAGCATGGATTTGAAGCCAGCGGAGGCATCCATCAGGTTCAGCTCCAGAGTGAGGCCCGCCTTCTTCGCCTCTTCCCGCAGCAGGGTCAGGCGCTGGGCATGCTCCGCCGTGGTGTAGGTGATGCTGAGGGAGAGGGGCTGACCCCTGTCGTTTTGCAAGATGCCATCCGGCCCCGTCGTGGTGAAGCCCGCCTTGGCGAAGTAGTCCCGTGCGAGCCTGGGATCGAAGGGGCGTGCCTTGATATCGGTGTTGGTGAAGGCCCCCTGGCCCGAGCCGTAGCTGTTGAGACGCTGGTAGTCCCCCCGCAGCAGGGTGGCGATCATCTTGTCGAAGGCGAGGGCATGCTGGATGCCGAGCCGCACATTGAGATCCTTGAGCAGCGGGTCTGCGGTGTTGAGGTAAAGCCCCATGGGGGACTGCGGGGTCTGGTTGTAGAACCAGAGCCGTTCGATATAGCCCTTCTCGAATTCGGCTGTCTTGCTCTTGTCGTGCCACCAGTTGGGCATGACCAGCGGGAAGGTGTCGAGATCGCCACGCAGGAAGTGCTGCCAGGCGATGTTCTGATCCCTGAGCACCTTGATCTCTATCCGGTCCGGGTTGAAGCGGTGCTGGAAGTAGCGCTCCCCGTCACCCCACCAATCCTTGACCCGGTTGAAGGTGACCGACTTGCCCTTCTTCAGCTCGCCAATCTGGTAGGCACCGGTGACCGGCAGCACCTTCCAGTTGTACTCCTTGACCCAGTTGGCCGTGAGCTTGATGGCATGGCTCGGCTCCGGGCTGAACGGCAGGGATTCCAGCAAATCCTCCCGGCTCTTCTCGGTGCCGCTGGTGATGGCGAGGGTGTGATCGTCGAACCTGGTCACCTCGCTTATCTGGGTGCTGTAGTAGTTGTTGTACCAGGGGTCGCTTATCTCCTTGCTGCGCATCATCTTGAGGGTAAAGAGCCAGTCATCGGCGGTGACGGGTTGGCCGTCCGACCAGCGCGCCCTGGGGTTGAGGCGAAAATAGAGGGTCTTGTGATCGGCGCCGAAGGCCCACTGGTTGGCCAGCATGGGGATGGGATTGCCGGTCACCGGATGGGTGGCGAGCAGGGGCAGATTGGTTTCACGAACGTAACCGGCGAAGCTGCCGTTGGAGTCGGGCCCGTACTTGCGCAAGGTGAGCGGGAAGCTCGACATGAAGTCACGGAAGGTGCCGCCCCGTTTGGCCTGTGGATCGGCATAGACGGGGTCTGTGTCGTTGCTCTCCCACTTGAGATCCGCCGGCAGGGTGGCGCTCCAGCTGAAGGCGCTCCAGCAAAGGGGGAGCATCATGGCCGCGACCCGTATGACACGCGGCAAAGTGGGGATGACCGAGGGTGAACTGTGCAGCATGTCCTTGCTCTCCTGATGGTTGGCGTCCTGCCGGGGTCAAGCTGTGAGGCCCGTGAGGGCCTGATCCATCATGGGAAGTTTCCCCATCGAGGTCAATGTTCGGCTTGTGCCTTGAACAGCCTCATTTTTCCGCCCAGCAGATGAACCACGAAGCCGAGCAGCACCAGGCCCGAGCCCAGCCACTGCAGGGTCGTGGGGTGCTCATCGAGCAGCAGGGCGGCCGCCACCATGCCGACGCAGGGCACCAGCAGGGAGAGTGGCGCCACCTGGGCCACCGGATAGCGCATCAGCAGCCGCCCCCAGAGGCCGTAGCCAAGCCAGGTGGCGACCAGCGACAGATAGAGCACGCACAAGAGCCCCTGCCAGCTGAAGTTGAGCAGGCTGGTGGCAATGACATCGGGCCCCTCGAACAGCCAGGAGAGCGCGAAGAAGGGCAGTATGGGCACCAGGCCGCCCCAGGCGATGAGGCTGGGTAATGAGGTCTGATAGCGTAGCCCAATCTGGCGATTGATGACGTTGCCAAGGCCCCAGCAGGCGGCGGCGCACAGGGTCAGCACGAAGCCGAGCAGGGTCAGGTTGCCCTCGCCGTTGGTGGCGATGAGATAGAGGCCGGCACCCGCCAGCGGCAGCGCCACCCAGTGGTGGGGCTGCCAGCGCTCCCCCAGCCAGATCATGGCGAACAGCAGGGTGAACACCACCTGGGATTGCAGCACCAGGGAGGCCATGCCCGCCGGCATGCCGAACTTCATGGCGCAGAACAGGAAGGCAAACTGCCCCAGGCTGATGGCACCGCCATAGGCCAGCAGCCAGCGCCAGGGCATGGCGGGTCTGGGCACCAGCAAGATGGCGGGGAAGACAACGCCGACGAAGCGCAGCGCTCCCAGCAGCAGCGGCGGTATGCCCTCCAGCCCCCATTTGATCGCCACGAAGTTGAGTCCCCAGCAGAGAATGACCAGGGCGGCCAGACACTTGTCCTTGGCTTGCATACAGCGTCCTTGTGTGAGAAGCAGGGCCATGAGATGGCGCCGGAAGGGAACGAGCATACCCTCGATGGGGTGGTCGGCGTCAAGCCGCAAGCGGGGTGGCGTGCGATCGCGCCGGGTGGTTCGGGAGGAGAGGGCGGCATGTCGGGGGAGGACTAAGCTAGTAGGAGAGCGCTCGATGTGACGGGCGAGTATCTATGGCTGACTGGAGGTGTACCATGAGCGACCATACCCTGCTGCCCCATGGTGAGGATCTGCGCCGCGCCGTACGCTGGCTCAGCGAACACCATGAACACGACATCCGGGCCATCGAAGAGGCCTGCGTCCGCTTCGATCTCTCCCCGCTGGATGAAGAGTTCCTTCTCCGCTACTGCCGCGAGCAGGCACCTGAGTCCCAGGCTCGCTAGACGAAGTTGGCCAGGTTGATGCCAAACTCCTTGGGATCGACCGTGCTCTCTATGCTCTCCTGCCCCCCGTTTCTGGCGAGATCCAGCCACTGCACCTCGAGGTAGTGGCGCTGGGTGGCGTGATAGATCACCTTGACCACCGGCTTGAGCGGTTGCTGTTCGTTGCGCTGCATCACGACCGCCAGCCGCTGGTTGGAGAGCTGCACCAGGGTGCCCACCGGATAGACCCCCATGCACTTGATGAACTTGGTGACCAGCTCGGCATCAAAGTGCTGATCGATGCCTTTGAGCAGGATGCGAAACGCCTGGGTCGGTTGCATCCCCTGCTTGTAGACCCTGTCTGCCGTCACCGCATCGTAGACATCGACGATGCCGCTCATGCGGGTATAGAGGGATAGCTGTTCCCCCTTGAGCCGCTGGGGATAGCCGGTGCCATCGAGGCGCTCGTGGTGGTTGGCGGCCACCTCCAGCATGGTGGGGGTGATGCCGGCGGTATTGCTGAGGATGTCGTAGCTGTGCACCACGTGCTGACGCATCACGCCAAACTCCTCGTCGGTCAGCTTGCCCGGCTTGTTGAGCACCTCGTCCGGAGTCATGATCTTGCCCACGTCGTGGAGCAGGCCGCCCAGGGTCAGCTCCTTGAGCACGTTGCGCTCAAGCCCGAGATAACGGCCGAAGTTCGCCAAGAGGATGGCCACGTTCATGGAGTGTTCCATCAGGTAGGCATCCTTGGCCCGGATCCGCGCCAGACAGAGCATGGCGTCGCCATGGGTGAACATGGTGTCCACCATCTCCTCGGCGACCGCCGCCAGCGGGGTGATGTCGATGGGCTCCCCCGCCTTGAGGTGGCGAATGAACTTGCCCTGCAGCTCACGGGCCTCCTGATAGAGACGGCGGATCTTGAGCTCGCGCCCTTCGCCACTGCCTGCGGGACGCGCCGAGCCGGCGCTGTGGGCCGGGCTCGGGGAGACGACCTGCTCTATCCCGGGCAGCTTGCTGCGGGCGAGATCCACCCTCACCGTCAGCACGCCGCGCCGGATCAGCGCATCCACCTGCTGACGGTTGGTCACCAACCCCGTCTGGGCGATTTCCATGGCGCCGGTCTGGCTGGCGATGGCTAGTACGTACATGCCAGGTTGCAACTGGTTGACGGGGATGACGGGATGAGGCTGAGTCGGCTTCATGGGGGCTTCCTGGGATTATTATTATGCGTGGTGTCGGCGCTCTGTCGGCAGTCTATCACTGGCACATCATGGCGTCAGGCGCCATCTGCCTAACTTCTCCCTTAGTGCTGGCGTTGTGAGGTTCGGCCTATATAATGACGCCCCTTGATAACGTTGGATTCCGAGGTTTTGTGCATGCGGCTCGATAAATTTCTTTGCGATTGCTCCGATTTGACCCGTTCCCAGGCGGGCAAGCTGATCCGTCAGGGGGAGGTGATGGTGGACGGTATCCTGGTCAAGCAGCCCGCCTTCCACATCAATGAGCAGAGCCTGATCGAGTTTGATGGCGTGACCTTGACCCTGAATCAGCAGAATCGCTACTTCATGCTGCACAAGCCGGAAGGCTACGTTTGCTCCAACGAGGACCCCGATCACGCCACCGTCTTCCACCTGCTGGATGAGCCCGCCATGGGCAAGCTGCACGTGGTGGGCCGGCTCGATCTCGACACCACAGGCCTGGTGCTGATCACCGACGACGGCAAGTGGTCCCACCGCATCACCTCGCCGCGCCACGAGTGTGCCAAGACCTATCATGTCTGGCTGGCCGACCCCGTGAGCGAGGATGCCATCTCGCTGTTTGAAGATGGCGTCTACCTGCGCAACGAGACCGACAAGACCCGCCCCGCCCAGCTGGAGATCCTGGGGGAGTGCGAGGCGCGCCTCACCATTCACGAGGGCAAGTACCACCAGGTGAAGCGGATGTTTGCCGCCATCGGCAACAAGGTGATAGGGCTGCATCGGGAGCGGATCGGGGCGCTCGGCCTGGACGACCAGCTGGCACCGGGGGAATACCGGGAGCTGACCGCCGAGGAAGTGGCCCAGTTTTAATCGCGCCATCCGACGGCGAACGTTCGCAATGATGTTACCGCGTCCGATTACGCCGCGACGCGGCTAATCGAACCTGCAGAACCAATTGAATTTTGTAGATTCGAATAGCGAAGCCTGTTCGGACGATCCTGAGGATTGGGTGTAGGTTGGCGCGAAGCGGAGCTAAGCCCAACATCAACCCCCGACTTACCCCGCTCCCAATACCATGGCCGTGCCCAGGGTGGCCAGCAGGGCACCGGCCCAGGCGGGCAGGGCAGGGCGCATCCCTGAGTGCCACCACAGCAGGGGCAGCAGTATGACCGGGGTGGTGGAGGAGAGGATGGCCACCATGCCCACGTCCCCCTGGCGCAGGGCAACCAGGATGAGCGTCATCCCGAGCGCCATCGCCAGGAAACCGTTGATGCCTATCATGCCCAGCACCTGGCGGTTGATGGGGTTGTGCGGCATGGCCAGCGGCACCCGCAGCACCCGCAGGGCACAGTGCGCCAGCAGGGCGCTCCCCATGCGGATGCCGGAGGCGCTCACCGCGTCCACGTTGCCAGCCATCATCACAGGTTTGGCGATGATGGCCCCCAGGCTCTGACAAAGAGCCGCGGTCAGGCCGAGGGCGATGCCGACGGCGAGGTGGCCGCGCACCTGCTCCCACTCGTTGTGCTGTTGGGCCTGCTGCGGGTTGCCACGGCGGCCGAACAGGATGGCGAGCATGACCCCGGCTAGCACCAGCAAGGCCCCCACCAGACGCCAGCCACCGAGTTGTTCGCCGAACAGCCAGAGCCCGAGCAGGGCGGAGAAGAGCGCATGGCAGGAGAACAGCAAGCCGCTGCGCCTGGGGCCAAGCCGGTTCATGCAGGCGAACAGGGCGGTGTCACCGACGAAGATGCCGATGAGCCCCGACAACGCCAGCAGTGGCAGGGCGCTCTCGGTGAGTGTCTGCCAGCCCCCCGTGATCAGGCTGGCGCTGGCCAGCATCAGGCTGACCAGAAACATCCGCCAGCGGCTGTAGGCAAAGGCCCCCAGATGGCGCGCCGGTTTGACGGAAATCAGGGCCGCGACGGCCCATAAACTGGCGGCAGCCAGCGCCAGCCACTCATACCCCATAAAGACCCCTGAAACGGTAAAAATCAGCCGGGCTGATGCCAGTATCGAGCGCCATGGCGGCCTGACTGACCTTCATGCGAGGCGAGTCGAGGGGGCCCTCAGGCGATCTTGCGCACCCATGGCTGATAGTTGGGAAAAATCCCCTGAAAAAAATAGCCCGAAAGACTCCATCTGCCGGGCAAGCCCGATACAATACGGGGCGTCTTCGGGGATAACAAGCGCGGCATCATGCATTCGTTTTAAGGCGCGCCGCCGGCCTTCCCCTTCTTGAAATAAAGTGAATTGAACGAGGTTGATGTCATGCTTTACCGTTTCGCCGCCCGGCCAGCCCGTCGCTGGCTCTCTCCCTTGCTGCTCGGACTAATGCTGGCGCCGCCGTTGCAGGCGACCACAGTGGTGCAGCAGCCTGCCCTCTCCGACAGACAGACCCTGGTCAAGGGCAACGGCGCCGAACCCGAGTCCCTCGACCCTGCCCAGATCCGCTCCGGTTTCCCGGGGGAGGTGGTGCTGGTGGACTTGTTCGAGGGGCTGGTCAGCGAGGATGGGCAGGGCAGGATAGTGCCGGCGCAGGCCCAGCGCTGGGAGACGCGCGAGGATGGCCTGGTGTGGCGCTTCTTCCTGCGTCCGCAGCTCAAATGGTCCAACGGCGAGCCGCTCACCGCCCGGGATTTCGTCTACGCCTGGCGGCGTCTTCTGAGCCCGGCGCAGGCCTCGCCCTCCGCCGGTCTCTTGCTGGCGACCGGCATCAACAACGCCCAGTCCATCTATGCCGGTGCCCTCGATCTCGATGCCCTGGGGGTGGAGGCCGAGAGCGATCAGATCCTCAAGGTGACCCTGGAGCGGCCCGTACCCTACTTCCTGCAGCTCATCAGCCAGCGCCCCTTCGTGCCGGTCAACGAGCGGGCCATCACCCTGTTTGGCAAGCAGTGGACCCAGCCTGGCAAGCTGGTCAGCAATGGCCCCTACCGGCTGGTGAACTGGGTGCCGAACGAGCGTATCGAAGCCGAGCGCAACCCCCAGTACTGGGATGATGCCCACACCCGGATCCAGCGGGTGACCTATCTGCCCCTGGCTTCCCAGCACGCGGAGCGGTTGCGCTACGAGGCGGGGGAGATCCAGCTCACCAACAAGGTGGCGCTGGAGTATTACCAGAAGACCATGGAAGAGACCCCGGAGCGGATCTGGGGTCTGCCGTTGCTGGGCACCTACCTCTATACCTTCAACCTGCGCCGCCCCGAGCTGCAGGATGTGCGGGTGCGTCAGGCGCTCTCCATGGCCATAGATCGCCGCCTGCTGACCGAGAAGGTGAGCGGCCAGGGGGAGCGGCCGGCCTGGTCCCTGTTGCCCGGCATGCCGGATTACGAAGAGCTGGGTTCGGCGCTGGCCCTAGAGGACATGCCGACCCGTCTGGCCAGGGCTGCCGCCCTGCTGACGGCGGCGGGCTACAACAGTGCCCACCCCCTCAAGCTGACACTGACCTACAACACCTCGGAGAACCACAAGAAGCTGGCCCTGGCGGTCGCGGCCATGTGGAAGCCGCTGGGGGTGGAGGTCAGCCTCAACAACATGGAGTGGAATGCCTATCAGGTGGCCAAGGACAGCGGCGACTTCATGCTGGCTCGCTCCTTCTTGTTTGGTGACTATGTCGAGCCCTCGTCCATGCTGGGCAGTTTCCGTTGTCAGGATCCCCAGAACGAGAGCGGCTACTGCAACCCGGCCTTCGACGGCCTGTTGCAGCAGGCCGCGGACACCCTGGATGGCGCCGCCCGAAGCGGGCTCTACCGCAAGGCCGAACAGCTGCTGATGGAGGAGATGCCTGTCATCCCCGTCTATCACTACAACCAGATGAGGCTGGTGGACCCCGCCCTGCGCGGCCTGCCGAGCAGCAACCTGAAGGGGGCGATCGCCACCAAGGATCTCTACTTCAGCCAGCCATGAGGAGTGCGCGATGAAGATAGCCATCATTTCCGATCTGCACGGTAGCCTGCCTGCCCTGGAGCAGGTGCTGGCGCAGCTTGCACCCTGGCAGCCGGATCACTATCTGTTGCTGGGGGATCTGCTCAACCACGGCCCGCGCAATCCGGTGCCGGCGGGCTATGATCCTGCCGCCGTGGCGGCGCGGCTCAACCAGCTGGCCCCCCGGATCATGGCGGTGCGGGGCAACTGCGATTCCGAAGTGGATCAGATGCTGCTGCACTTCCCCATCACGGCCCCCTACAACCAGCTGCTGGTGGACGGGCGGCGCTGGTTCGTCAGCCATGGACATCTCTATGATCCCGAGGCGGTGCCCCTGCCGGCGGGCAGCCTCTTCATCAGCGGCCATACCCACCTGCCCGTATTGCGACGAGAAGCGCGGCAAGAAGGGGAACTGGTGTTGGTGAACCCGGGTTCCATCTGCTTTCCGAGGGGAGAATGGGCGGCCAGCTATGGCCGTTATGAGGATGGCGTCATGAGCATTCATGCCTGCCGCGATGGAGCAAGGCTGATGGAACTGGTGCTCTGACGGCAGGGTATCAAGAGAAGGAAGGAGAGAGAATTAGGCCTTGATCCCCAGGGAGCGGGTACCGGAGCGGGTATTGCCCTTGGCGTCATAGGTCAGGGAGTTGCTGTCTCGCAACTTGCTGAGAAAGCTCGCCAGGCGGCGATTGGAGATGATGCTGAGCTCGAGCAGCCGACCGTTGAGGTTGTTCTGCTCCTGACAGGCTTCCAGCTTGGCTTGCAGGGCCTGCAACTGGGTCGGGAAGGCGCCGAGTTGTTGCTGCAGATCGGGCAGCTCGGCCAATCTCTTGTCCAGGGTCTCGATGGCCTCAAGCAGTTGCTGCTTGCGCTCGGCCAGCGCCGGCAAGGCCAGGGCCCGGTGTGCCTTGAGCAGGTCAAATTCTTCTGCCAGCAAACCTTGCATCTGGGAGAGGTTGTCGTCCTGGGCGTGCAGCAGCGAAGGCAGTTCCATCATCCCAGCCGTTTGTCCAGATCCGCTTCGAAGCTGAACATCTTCCTGGCCACGGCTTCGCTGTTGACCTTGTATTCACCACTGGCCACGGCCTTCTTCAGGCTTTCGACGCGGCTCTCGTTACCGGTGGAGGCGGTGTTGAGGGACTTCTGCATCTGTTGCAATTGCTGCGCCTCACTGGTCAAGGAGACAGAGTCGGTCTTGACGGTCGCCGCGCGATTGCTTTCGGCAGAGGTCGCGGACTTGGTGGCTACACCTTGACTGGTCCCACTGTTTTGCAACCGGCTGTTTGCCAAGTTGTTGATATTGTTGATAGCCATACGGTTTACCTTCGTCTGCTTTGCTGTTCGCTTACCTGTTTATCGGTGACGGCGGTCAGAACTTTAGAAAAAAATTGCTGCATTAATAAAGCAGTCAGAATGTGACCACCACAGAGCCGACGGCACTCACCTGGCCCTGCACCGCTCTGCCCGAACGAATGTTAACGAGCCTGATCATGTCTCCGAAGCTGCCATCTTGCAAGGCTCGGGCCATGGTTTTGATCTGCATGCTGCTGTTTTCCGCACTCAGGGTGACCTGGTCCCCCTTGCAGACCACGCAGACCTGGGTGAGCCTGATGGGCTGGCCCGGCTTGAGTTCACGCTTGCTGCGCACCCCGATAAGGGAGGCCGGGTCGGTGAGATAGTCACCGCGGATCAGGGTCTGATCCTGGTAGGCCAGGGTCAGCATGGACTCGCTCAGTATGTCCCCTTTGGCTACGGGAGCCGCGACGGTGACATAGGGTTTCTGGATGCTGACCCGCACCGGGAGATAGAGATCCCAGGGTTTGTCTCCCTCGCATTTGAGGTAAACGGTGGTGTTGCGGCGGATCTCCATCTTGGCCGGAAGGGAGATAGTCAGCCCCTCTTCGCAGTGGTTCAGGGGGAGGCGCTCATCTATGGTGCCGGCGGTCACCTCGGCCTGGGCATCGAGGGGAACATCCAGCTGGTCGAGGACGAACGTCTGTGCCTGCTCCTGCAGATAGTCGGTCACCTCGGATGCCATGGCGTGAGAGAGGCTGCAAAACGGCAGTAAGATGAGGAAAAGTCTATTAATCATTTTTGCTTACCGGTCGATAAGTTGTTCACGTACACCATCGCAGTT
This sequence comes from Aeromonas sp. R4-3, assembly GCF_040908275.1. Classification (NCBI taxonomy): domain Bacteria; kingdom Pseudomonadati; phylum Pseudomonadota; class Gammaproteobacteria; order Aeromonadales; family Aeromonadaceae; genus Aeromonas; species Aeromonas sp. R4-3. Next base: position 34,112 of record NZ_JBFODK010000004.1, on the reverse strand, counting down.
AACTATGCTTGCTGCAGATTTCGGTTGTCGAGACATCGATAGTCTGATGCAAGCCAATGTGCATGCACACACAACATGCACGATCAGTGCCAAGCGTTTTTTTAGGGAGTGTTTATGGCGAGTATTCTGGACTCGGTCAACCAACGGACCCAGCTGGTGGGACAAAACCGGTTGGAGCTGCTGCTGTTTCGTCTCAACGGACGTCAAAGATTTGGCATCAACGTATTCAAGGTACGTGAGGTGCTGCAGTGCCCTCCCTTGACCGTCATGCCCAAGCTCAACTCCTGCATTCGCGGTGTGGCGCACATTCGCGGCCAGACCATCTCGGTGATCGATCTCAGCATGGCGATGGGCAAGCGCCCCATCCAGGACATCTCCAAGTGCTTCATCATCATCTCCGAGTACAACAGATCCGTTCAGGGGTTCCTGGTCCATTCGGTCGAGCGCATCATCAACATGAACTGGGAGTCCATACTGCCGCCCCCCAAGGGCGCCGGTCGCATCAACTACATGACGGCGGTGACCGAGGTGGATGGCGAGCTGGTGGAGATCCTGGATGTGGAGCGCATTCTCAACGAGATCTCGCCGGTCTCCACCGAGGTGAGTGCCGAGCTGGTGGAAGCCAGCGTGGAGCGCAATCCCCACGGCCGTCCTGTGCTGGTCGCCGACGACTCTTCGGTGGCGCGCAAGCAGGTACAGCGGGCGCTGGAGGCCATAGGGGTGCAGTGCGTGCTGGCCAAGGATGGACGGGAGGCCCTCAACATGCTGCTGGAGATGGCCAAGCAGGGCCCGATCCTCGATCAGATTGCCCTGGTCATCTCCGACATCGAGATGCCGGAGATGGATGGCTACACCTTCACCGCCGAGATCCGCAACAATCCCAACCTCAAGGATTTGCATGTTATCCTGCACACATCCCTCAGTGGGGTGTTCAATCAGGCTATGGTGCAGAAAGTTGGCGCGAACAACTTCATTGCCAAATTCCAGCCTGATGAATTGGCCAAGGCCGTACAAGGCGCTCTCTAATAAAGAAGAACAACTGCATGAAGACACTTTCGGACGACTTATACAGGCAATTCAGCAATTTTCTGGCGCAGCAGAGCGGCATAGTGCTGGGTGACAACAAACAGTATCTGGTCAAGAGCCGTCTGTCGCCCTTGATGACTCAGTTTGGTATCGAGAGTCTGTCTGAACTGGTGACCCGGGCTATGAACGTGCGTGAACGGGAGCTCAAGATGGCCGTGGTCGATGCCATGACCACCAATGAAACCCTGTGGTTTCGCGATACCTACCCGTTCCAGCTGCTGAGTGACAAGATTTTCCCCGAGCTCGGCAAGAGTGGTCGTCCCATCAAGATCTGGTCTGCGGCCTCCTCCTCCGGGCAGGAGCCTTACTCCATCGCCATGACGGCGCTGGAGCAGCAGGTCAAACGTCCCGGCACCTTGCCGGGCGGGGTGCAGATAGTGGGGACCGACATCTCCAGCACCATGCTCAACCAGTGCAAGGAAGGGGTCTACGACAGCCTGGCACTGGCTCGCGGCCTGTCACCCGAGCGCAAGCGGCTGTTCTTTGAGCCCTGTGGCGACAACAAGATGCGGGTATCGGAGCGTGTCAGAAAATTGACCAGCTTCCGGCCCCTGAACCTGCTGGAGAGCTACAGCCTGCTCGGCAAGTTTGACATCATCTTCTGCCGCAACGTGCTCATCTACTTTGCGCCTGAGGTGAAGTCCAAGATCCTCAACCAGTTTGCCAGCAGCCTCAATCCTGGTGGCTATCTGATGCTGGGGGCCTCGGAGTCCCTGGCGGGCCTCACCGACAAGTTCGAGATGATCCGCTGCAACCCCGGCATCGTCTACAAGGTCAAATAACTCCCCCCTCGTCCCTCTTTGGCACACCTCTTGCTAAACATTCGTGAAGCAGGAGGTGCGCTATGGCAATTTCATTCGACAAGGCATTCGGTGTTCACCAGTACACGCTGAGCGTTCGCGCCAAGCGTGCGGAGGTGTTATCGAGCAACATCGCCAACGCGGATACGCCGGGCTTCAAGGCCCGTGACATCAACTTCTCCCAGGCGTTGCAGGATGCCCAGAGCCAACAAGGGTTCGGGCTGTCCACCACCAGCGAGAAGCATTTCGCCTTGCAGATGGATGCCCCCGGGTCGACCCAGTATCGCAACCCCCTGCAACCGGATACAGGTGACGGCAATACGGTGGATGTGCAGCAGGAGCGCAGCGAGTTTCTGCGCAACAGCCTCGAGTACCAGGCTTCCCTCGAATTCATGAATGGCAAGATAAGCGGCCTGCTTAAGGCGTTGAAAGGAGATCAGTAATGAGTTTGTTCAAGGTCTTTGACATTGCAGGCTCTGCCATGAGCGCGCAGTCCGTCCGCCTCAATACGGTGGCCAGCAACATGGCCAACGCCGACAGCGTCAGCTCCAGCGTGGAAAAAACTTACCATGCCAGGCGGCCAGTCTTTGCCGCCCAGCTGGATCAGGCCATGTCAGACAAGCAGGCCTCGGTAGGGGTGGATGTGAAGGGCATAGTCGAGAGCGATGCGCCGCTGCTCAAGGAGTACAACCCGAACCACCCCATGGCGGATAAGGATGGCTTCATCTTCAAGCCCAACGTCAACATGGTGGAGGAGATGGCGGACATGATAGCCGCCTCCCGCAGTTACCAGACCAACGTCCAGGTGGCGGATGCGGCCAAGAAGATGCTGCAGCAGACGCTCGGCCTCGGCAAGTCCTGATAGAGGTGAACCCGGATGAGAGAGATCAGTGACGGTCTGCATGACCGCGACCATGGGTTCGACCTGTACGGCACCCGGCAAACCCGGACAGAGGGGGAATCATAAGTGGCAGATACCTATGACAGCCTGCTGGGGGTCAACCGGACGTCGTCCGCCCAGACCAATAACACCAACACCCCGACCCAGAAGAAGGAGCTGGATCAGGAGTCCTTCCTGAAGCTGCTGACCATGCAGCTCTCCTACCAGGATCCGTTCAAGCCGGTGGACAACGCCCAGATGCTCTCCCAGATGACCTCGATGTCGACGTCCCAGGGGATCAGCAGCCTCTCCACCCAGATGGAGAGCCTCAACAGCCTGATGACCTCCAGCCAGGCGCTGCAGGCCTCGGCCCTGGTGGGTCAGAACGTGCTCATACCCTCCAACACCGGTTATCTGGAGAAGGGGAGCACCCTTTCCGGCGTCATCGCCACCGGGGACGGTGGCAGCAACGTCAAGGTGACGGTGAAGGACGAAAGCGGTCAGGTGATCAAGGAGTTCTCCATCGAAGGAGACCAGAAGGGGAATGTGGCCTTCGAGTGGGATGGCAAGGACAAGGACGGCAACCTGGCCAAGAGCGGCAAGTATTCGATAGAGGCGCACGCCACCGTCAATGGCAAGTCCGAGAGCGTGCCGGCCCTGACCTATGCCAAGGTGGAGAGCGTCACCCTGGGCACCAGCACCAACCCCAGCACCCTCAAGCTCAAGGGACTGGGTGGCATCTATCTGACCGACGTATTGGAAATTGGCGGGACGACCGGCAAGTCGACTGCGACACCGACGCCGACCCCTAACGCAGTGATCTAAGGAGAAAGACATGTCATTCAACAATGCCCTCAGCGGCATCAATGCGGCTCAAAAAGACCTGAACGTCACCGCGAACAACATTGCCAACGTCAATACTACCGGCTTCAAGGAGTCCCGCGCCGAGTTCGCCGACGTCTACGCCAACTCCATCTTCGTCAACGCCAAGACCCAGGTCGGCAACGGGGTGGCGACGGGGGCTGTGGCGCAGCAGTTCCATCAGGGGGCGCTGCAATTCACCAACAACGCGCTGGATCTCGCCATCCAGGGCAACGGCTTCTTCGTGACTTCCGATGGCCTGACCAACCTGGATCGCAGCTACACCCGCTCCGGCGCCTTCAAGCTCAACGAAAGCAGCTACATGGTCAGCAACTCCGGCGGTTACCTGCAGGGGTACGAGATCAACTCTGATGGCACTCCCAAGGCGGTGAGCATCAACGCGACCAAGCCCATCCAGATCCCGGACAAGGCCGGTGAGCCGGTCCAGACCTCGCAGATAGAGGCCAGCTTCAACCTGCCGTCCACCGCCTCGCCGCTGGCGGCGGGCAATGGCGCCGCCGATGCCTCCAAGTTCGACCCCAAGGATTCGAGCACCTACTCCTCCTCCACCTCTGTGGTGGTCTACGACTCCCTGGGGGAGCCGCACACCATCACCCAGTACTTCGTCAAGGAAGCTGATCCCGCGAACCTGACCCAGCCTGCGAGCCCGACGGCCTGGCGCATGTATATGTATGAAGGGGACAAGCCCATCGACGTCGTGGGTGGTGCCGCCACCACCATGGCCACCGGCCTGAGCCAGGCCCCCCTGAGCGCCCGCGTCACCTTCGATGCCTCCGGCAAGATGCAGACCCCCACCACGCCGGCCATCATCAAGACAGAGCCGCTGGGCACCCCGGGCGCCGGCATCATCAACAATGGCGCCGATGGCACCCAGGAGATCGAGCTCAAGCTCGGTACAGTGACTCAGTACGCCTCGCCGTTCGAGGTCAACAAATTGACCCAGGACGGCTCCACCGTCGGCCGGCTGACCAAGGTTGAAATCACCGCAGACGGCATAGTCTCGGCGACCTACAGCAACGCCACCACCGTCAAGGTGGCCATGGTGGCCATGGCCAAGTTCGCCAACTCCCAGGGGCTGACCCAGGTGGGGGACACCTCCTGGCGCCAGTCCCTGCTCTCCGGTGATGCCCTGCCGGGCACCCCGAACTCCGGCACCTTCGGCTCCATCAAGTCGTCGGCCCTGGAGCAGTCCAACGTGGATCTGACCACTGAGCTGGTGGACCTCATCACCGCCCAGCGCAACTTCCAGGCGAACTCCCGTTCGCTGGAAGTGAACAGCTCACTGCAGCAGAACATACTGCAGATCCGCTAAGGTTTTTCGCGGTTGCAAGGGGCGCTCATGCGCCCCTTGTCGTTTCCGGCGCGGCGTTTTTTCCTCCGCTGTTTCGCCCTTCCCATATCTCTTGGCACTCAATTTGCAGTTGTCCTGCGAGAGTCATCTGTTTGACGGAGGATCCCATGGATCACCTGCTTTATATCGCCATGTCCGGGGCCAAGGAGAACATGAACAGCCTGGCTGTGCGTGGCAACAACCTGGCCAACGCCAACACCATAGGCTTCAAGTCTGACTTCGAGCAGGCGCGCAGCATGCAGGCGTTTGGCGAAGGACTGCCCACGCGGGTGTTCGCCATGACCGAGCGGCCGGGTCAGAATCTGCAGCACGGCCTGCTGCAGACCACGGGGCGGGATCTTGACGTCGCCGTCGACGGCCAGGGCTGGATTGCGGTGCAGGATCCCAATGGGGCAGAGGCCTATACCCGCATGGGCAATCTGCAGCTCAATGCCACCGGCAATCTGCAGACCTCCACCGGGCTCAACGTGGTGGATGACGCCGGTCAGCCCATAGTGCTGCCACTGCCCATGGAGAAGATCGAGATCAACCGGGATGGCACCATCAGCGGCCGTCCCGAGGGTGCCGCCGCCAACCTGCCGGAGGATTTCCAGCGCATCAAGCTGGTCAATCCGCCGAGCGATGCGGTGGAGAAGGGCCAGGATGGCCTGTTTCGTCGCAAGGATGGCCAGAAGGAGGCAGCCTCTGCCGAGGTGGGCCTGATCGCCGGCTCCCTCGAGGGAAGCAACGTCAACGTGGTCGACGAGATGACCAACCTTATTCGCTTGCAACGTCAGTTCGAAACTCAGGTCAAGATCATGAAGACCGCCGAGGAGAATGACGAGGCACAAACCCAGCTGCTGCGTATCAGCTAATCAAGGAGCATGACATGAACTCTGCACTCTGGATTCGCACATCAAAAGATGACATGACCCTGCACCCTAGATCCGCTAATTAAGGAAGATGAAATGAATCCTGCACTCTGGATCAGCAAGACCGGCCTCGATGCCCAGCAGACCAACATTTCGGTCACCTCGAACAACCTGGCGAACGCCAGCACAGTGGGCTACAAGAAGGCCCGCGCCATCTTCGAGGATCTGCTCTATCAGAACATCAACCAGCCGGGTGGTCGCTCCTCGGCGGATACCGAGCTGCCCTCCGGCCTGATGCTGGGGGCGGGGGCCAAGGTGGTCGCCACCCAGAAAAACCACAGCCAGGGCAACGTCCAGACCACGGACAACTCCCTGGATCTGATGATAAGCGGCCGCGGCTACTTCGAAATCCAGCTGCCGGACGGCAGCGCGGCCTACACCCGCAACGGCCAGTTCACCCTCAATGACGAGGGCACCATAGTGACCCCGGGCAACGGCTACCCGCTGCAGCCGGAGATCCAGATCCCCGAGAATGCCCAGAGCGTGACAGTGGGGGAGGATGGTCAGGTGTCCGTCCAGCTCAAGGGGGATGGTCAGTCCCAGGTGGTGGGCCAGATCAACACCACCGACTTCGTCAACCCGACCGGCCTGCAACCCATGGGGGAGAACTTGTTCCTCGAGACCCAGTCGAGCGGCGCCCCCATCCAGGGCACGGCCGGCGCGGACGGCCTGGGGGTCGTCAAGCAGGGGATGCTGGAGACCTCCAACGTCAACGTGACCGAGGAGCTGGTGAACCTCATTCAGGCCCAGCGCGTCTATGAGATGAACTCCAAGGTCATCTCGGCAGTAGACTCGATGATGTCCTTCCTGACCCAGCGCACCTAATCCTGAAACATAAGCGGAGGCCCATGATGAAAGCCCTATGGATGCTGGGCCTGCTGACACTGGCAGGCTGTACCAGCACCCCCAATACCGCCAGACCCGACGACCCCGAATTCGCCCCCGTGTATGGCGAGTCGGAGCCGGTGTCGGTACGCCCGACCGGGGCCATCTTCCAGCCCGAACAGGTCAACGGCATCTACTCGGACATCAAGGCCCATAGAGTGGGTGACATCATCACCATAGAGCTGGCGGAATCGACCTCGGCGTCGAAGAAGGCCAATACCCAGAGCGGCAAGAACAACAAGATGGAGCTGGAACCCGTCACTCTGGGCGGGGTGCCGGTGACGGCAGGCGCCTATGATCTGTCGGCTTCCATCGGCCAGAGCAGCGCGTTCAAGGGCCAGGCCAAGGCGGATCAGAGCAACAGCCTGCAGGGCAACATCTCGGTCAGCGTGATCAAGGTATTGCCGAACGGCAACCTGCTGGTGCGCGGCGAGAAGTGGATCATGCTCAACAACGGCAACGAATACATCCGCATCACCGGTCTGGTGCGCCCAGAGGACGTGAGTTCGGAGAACAGCGTCTCGTCCCAGCGGGTAGCCAATGCGCGCATCCATTACGGCGGCACCGGCGATCTGGCCAACACCCAGGAACAGGGGTGGCTGACCAGCTTCTTCAACGGTCCCTGGTGGCCCATTTAATACTCGGGCTCCGGATCGTCAGTGGCGACCCGAAGCCGGAATGGTTTAGTTAGGAGATGTCATGAACCGACTCCGTTTGCTCGGCCTGCTGTGCTGTATCTTGCCGCTTGGGCTGGCGCACGCCTCCCGCATCAAGGATCTCAGCTCGGTGGAAGGGGTGCGCAGCAACCAGTTGATCGGCTACGGTCTGGTGGTGGGCCTGCCCGGCACGGGCGAGAAGAACAACGCCTTCACCGAGCAGACCTTCAGGACCATGCTCAACAACTTCGGCATCAAGGTGCCGGACAACATCAAGCCCAAGATCAAGGACGTGGCGCCCGTGGCCATTCACGCCGATCTGCCCCCCTTCTCCAAGCCGGGCCAGACCATAGACGTCACCGTCTCCGCCATCGGCGAGGCGAAGAGTCTGCGGGGCGGCACCCTGCTCCAGACCTTCCTCAAGGGGCTGGACGGCCGCGTCTATGCGGTGGCCCAGGGCAGCCTGGTGGTCGGTGGTCTCGGGGCCGAGGGGGCGGATGGCTCCAAGGTGGTGGTCAATACCCCGACAGTGGGGCGCATCGCCAACGGGGCGACAGTGGAGCGTGAAGTGCCGAACTCCTTCTCCCAGGGGGACACCATCACCTTCAACCTGAACCGGCCCGACTTCACCACGGCCCGCCGGGTAGCCGACGTGGTCAACGATCTGGTGGGTCCCAACACGGCCCAGGCCCTGGACGCCACCTCCATCAAGGTGTTTGCCCCGCGGGATCCGAGCCAGCGGGTCTCCTACCTCGCGACCATCGAAAACCTGGAAGTGGATCCGGCCACCGAGTCCGCCAAGATCATCGTCAACTCGCGCACCGGCACCATAGTCATCGGCAGCGAGGTCAAGCTGCGGCCCGCCGCCATCAGCCATGGGGGCCTGACGGTCACCATCGCCGAGAACCAGCAGGTCTCCCAGCCCAATCCGCTGGCGGGGGGCGAGACGGCGGTCACCAACAACTCCACCATCAACGTGCAGCAGGATCCGGGGCGTATGTTCAAGCTCGACACGGGGGCGACCCTGGACGATCTGGTGCGGGCGGTGAATCAGGTGGGGATAGCCCCGGGGGATCTGATGGCTATCCTGGAGGCCCTTCAGCAGGCGGGCGCCATTCAGGGACAGCTGGTCATCTTGTAACAGGCTGTCCCGGCGAGTCTCTGGGTTGGCGGCGCAGCAGCCAGCCCAGAGAGCCAACAGGTAATACAGTCATTTCTTGAGCGGCAAGAGGTTGCCACGGGCGGCAAAGAGGAAGGTTATGGCAGAGTTCGACACCCAGAGTGGTATCAATCTTGGCATGGTGCAGGACGTTCAGAACCTGGACAAGCTGCGCCAGATGAGCCACAGCAAGGAAGGGAAGCAAGAGGCACTGATGGCGGCGGCCCGCCAGTTCGAGTCCATCTTCACCCAGACCCTGTTCAAGGGGATGCGCCAGGCCAACTCGGTGTTGACCCAGGACAACCCGATGAACAGCAGCTACACCCAGTTCTACGAGGGGATGCTGGACGAGCAGCGGGTCTCCGATATGTCGAGCAAGGGGGGTCTTGGCATCGCCGAGATGGTGGCCAAGCAGTTCTCTCCCGAGAAGACCTTCACCCATAACGACGGCCGGGTTCTCAAGCTGCCCCAGCGCACCGAGCGGGTCTACAAACCCTATGAAGCCCCCAGCGCCTCCAACGATCTGATCGCAGCCTCCAAAGTTGGCAAAGATTTTGCTGATAACGAGATGAGGAGCGAGATGAAGGGTGAGCTGAATGGGGCCGAGTCTCCGTTGAACCTGCCCAGACGCCCCCATCGCACCGTGCCTCCCATGGGCAGCAGCCCGCGGGCCTCGGCCCTGGATGAGAGCGCCAAGGTGTTCGACAGTCCGGAGGAGTTCGTCGAGCGTCTGATGCCGCTGGCCAAGAAGGCGGCGGACAAGCTGGGACTGAGCCCGGCGGTACTGGTGGCCCAGGCCGCCCTTGAGAGCGGCTGGGGCAAGCGGGTGATCAAGGATGGGGAAGGGCAGATGAGCCACAACCTGTTCGGCATCAAGGCCGATCCCCGTTGGGAGGGGCCCAAGGCCGTGGTGAGCACCCTGGAGTACGAGCAAGGGGTGGCGTCGCGCCAGAAGGCGGCGTTTCGCTCCTACGAGTCGTTTGAAGAGAGCTTCAACGACTATGTGGACTTCCTGACCTCGGGGACCCGCTACAAGGGGGCGCTGGCCAAGGTGGACAGCCCGGATCGCTACTTCGAAGCGCTGCAGCAGGCCGGTTATGCCACCGATCCCCAGTACGCCAGCAAACTTAAACAAGTGTTGCGCAGTGATGCCATCGCCGGCTACTCGATGCCCGGCAACGTTGCGACCAGGAACACAGAGATGGAGCTGTAAGCTATGGCAAGCGATCTGCTTGGAATCGGGACTTCGGGTGTATTGGCCCAGCAGCGACTGCTGCAGACCACCAGTAACAACATAGTGAACGTCAACAGCCAGGGCTATGTACGTGAACGCACCCTGATCTACACCAATTCCGTCGGATTGGGCACGGGCGACATGGTGAGCGAGCGGGTCATCAACGCCTACGCCCAGGCTGAGGTGCGCCGCGATACCTCCGCCTACCATGCCGCAGGCTCGCGCTACGATCAGCTGTTCCAGCTCGACAGCCTGCTGGGGGATGCCAGCAACAGCGTGGGCACCACCATCACCTCCTACTTCAAGGCCTTCCACACCGCCAACGAATCGCCGGCGGAAGTGGGCGGGCGCAAGACCACCCTGAGCGAGCTCAGCGGCATGGTTGATCGCTTCCACACCCTCTCCGCCCAGCTCGACAAACAGAGCGACACCATCAACTCCACCATAGGGGACGAGACGGACAGGGTGAACAGCCTGCTCAACAGCATCAACGATCTGAACCAGGCCATAGTCCGCACCCAGGGCTCGCCGGAGGAGAACCTGATGCTGTTCGATCAGCGTGACGAGGCTATCCGCCAGCTATCCGAGAAGATGGAAGTCCGCACAGTGACCCAGCCCAACGGCAGCATGCTGGTCAACATGAGCACGGGGCACTCCCTGGTGCTGGACGGCGGCGTGGCCCAGTTCAAGGTGGTGCCGGGCAGCCCGGACTCCCGGGATGCGAGGCTGCAACTCACCCTGGGGGCCAACCAGGCCAACATCAATGACAAGGATCTGGGGGGCGCCATCGGCGGCCTCTTCACGGCGCGCAACGATCTGGAGCCCGCCAAGCGGGAGCTGGGGCAACTGGCGGCCGCCATGGCCGATGCCATGAACCAGCAGAACCGCCTCGGCATGGATCTGGACAACGAGCTGGGGGGGGATCTCTTCTCCCTCAAGGGGAGCCAGGGGCTCCCCTATGCCGGCAACCAGGGCAACGGGGCGGCCAGCGTCAACTTCGTGCCCGGCAAGGGCTCAGAGGTGACCACCTTCGATTACGAAGTGCAGTTCAACAGCGCCACCGGTTATGAGGTCTTCTCCATCGACGGCTCAGGCCAGCGGACCTCGGTGGCGACTGGCACCACCCCCCCCGCCAAGTTCGAGGTGGCGGGGCACGGCATCGAGATCGACCTGTCCGGCACCCCGGTCGGGGGCGACAAGATAGTGCTGCAACCCACCAAGCACGCCGCCGCCGGCATGGATCAGGCCGCCACCAGGCCGGAAGACATTGCCCTGGCATCCCCCATCAAGGCGGACAAGAATTCCCAGAACCTGGGCTCGGGCGAGATCAAGGTGAACAGCGTCTACAACACAGGCACGGGGTCGGGCTTTGGCACCAACAGCCTGGACCCGAACGCTCCCCAGGTCATCAAGATCGACGGCAGCGGCAACTACGAGGTCTATGACAAGAACAACAACCTGCTCGGGGTGGCCCCTGCCTCCAGCAAGGGGCAGAACCTGATGTCCGCCCTCGAGATGCCGCTGGGGACGCCCATAGTGCCGGCCCTGACCCCGGGCTACGACTTCAGCATCACCGGCAAGGTGGAGGCAAACGACAGCTTCACCCTGAGCTACAACAAGGATGGCTTTGCCGACAACGGCAACGGGCTGGCGCTGGCGGAGCTGCAGAACAAGGAGCTGGTGCGCAAGAACAACAACGCCGCCACCAGCAACGACAAGATGACCTTCAACGACGCCTACAGCGCCCTGGTGACCGGGGTGGGCAACAAGGCCAGCCAGGCCAAGACGCTGCTGCAGGCCAATGAGGCCAAGCTGACCCAGAGCACCGCCATCTTCGAGAGTGTCTCCGGGGTCAACCTGGAGGAGGAAGCGGCCAACCTCATCCGCTTCCAGCAGTCCTATGCGGCCTCGGCCCAGATAGTCAATACCGCCAAGACCATCTTCGATACCCTGTTGTCTTCCGTGAGGTAAGTCATGCGCATCACCACCAACATGATCTATGACCGCAACCTTGCCTCCATGGGTAAGGTCAGCGAGCGTCAGAATACCGCCTATGAGCAGCTGATCTCGGGGGACAAATTCTCCCGGGCGGGGGAGGACCCCGCCGGCATGAGCCAGAAGCTGGCGCTGACCAAGGAGATCGATCTCTTCAAGCAGTACGGTGTCAACGGCAGCCTGCTGGAGAACAGCCTGGGCCACGAGGAGACTGTGCTCACCTCCCTCAACAACGCCATGCTGAGCGCCCAGACCCTGATCCAGAAGGCGAACAGCTCGGCCATGGGTTCGGAGGAGCGCAACGCCATCGCGAGCGAGCTGGAGGGGCTGCAAAAGCAGATGTTCGATCTGATGAACAGCAAGAACTCCCAGGGGGAGTTCATCTTCGGCGGCAACCAGAGCAAGACCCAGCCCTTCGTGAAAGATGCGAGCGGCAACTATGTGTTCCAGGGGGACACCGGGCAGCGCAGCATCCAGGTCTCCTCCACTGTGCAGATCCCGGCCAATGACTCCGGCTTCGATCTGTTCGAGATGGTGGCGACCCGGCGCACCGCCAGTGGTACCAGCGCCAACATCAAGGTGGGGGTGGGGGATCAGGGGAACTTCGAGAGCTTCTATCGCAACAACTACGATTCGTCTCTTGCCAGCAACCAGTTCACAGTGAGCACTCAGGTGGGACCGCCGGACAGGTACGAGATCCGGGACAGCGGCGGTGGCCTGATCCAGGACGGGGACTACAGCGCGGGCAACAAGATAGCCTTCAACGGGCTGGAGCTGACCCTGGACCTGCCGGCAGGGGGGGCGGATCAGACCTTAGTGCTGGACAAGCCGAAGAACGACAGCGTGCTCAACGGCATGTCCGATTTCCTCACCGCCCTGCGCGACCCCAGCCTCTCGGCTGACGGCTTCCAGCTGGCGGTGGCGGATGCCACCACCCACATGAACAACGCCAGGACTAAGATAGACAGAGGGCTCGGCGAGCTGGGTGGCCGGATGAACAGCTTGGAGCAGGTGATGGGGTCGAACGACGGCCTCAGTACCCTGAACCAGCAGGCGCGGGCCAAGGTCTCCGAGGCGGACATGTACGAGGTGATTGCGGCGCTCTCCAAGGAGGACGCGGCCATGAGCGCCTCCCAGCTCGCCTTCGGCAAGATAAGCAAGCTGACCCTGTTCGATTACATCCGCTGATGGCTGGCTCCCCCGGGCAGGGGGAGTCCGCTCTACCTACTGCCCCTTTTCCCCTCCAATTTGTAACAACCCGTTGCCAGCAGCCCAATGGCCTTGACTCGGGGAGGCCCCGGACAGATGATGCCGCCCGCACCACCCAGGTGGCGCGCATTTTTCGCAGCATCTCGTTAGGCGAGGCTCCTGCATAAACACAGGCCACTGATCTCACGACGTCCAGAGACGCCCAAGATCAGGACAGTTTTCATCGGATTAAGGTGTCAACCCAAGTGGCTTCCGGCGTGCCGGATACGTTATGCAGTGCTAAAGCTGGTACGTGGGGATGAAGACACGCCGGACGGCGTCATTTCCTGCCTGTTACTCGTCAATCAAATTGCTGTTTTCTTGTCGACAGCGACCGGTGCGAGCCGGTTGCCTTCAGGCCCTGCCTGAAATCACATGAGGATATCTGTGATGAAGAAAACACACACCCTGCTCAACCGTCATCAACTGCTCGATCTCGCCGCCCTGCAGGGCTGGCTAGACCACAACCTGGACCCGGTGCAGCGTGCCGATCAACTGCTGACCCTGCGCCCGGAAGAGCTCAACTGCGTCTTCGATACCCTGCCTGCGCCGCGAGGAGCCGCCCTGCTCGCCTCCCTGTCGGCGGAGAGCGCAGGCCAACTGCTGCTGCGCCTGCATGGCAGCATAGTGGGCGTGCTGCAGGAGGCCATTCCCCGGCGCGATATGGTGGCCATCTTGCGCAAGTTGGGCTCTCAGGATCGCACCAGGCTGCTGGCCCGCTTCCCGACCCAGGCGCAGGCCATCTACGCCTCCCTGCTGGACTGGCCGAGCGAGTCGGTCGGTGCCAACATGCGCCACGAGTACCTGGCAGTCGACCAGGGGACCACGGTGGAGAGCGCCAAGCGGCTGATCCACGACGCCTGGGACAAGGCCCAGCTGTTTCAGCACCTCTATGTGGTCGACGGCGAGCGGCGCCTGCTCGGCAGCGTCTCCCTCAAGTCCCTGCTGATCGCCGATCCCCTGCGGCCGGTGAGCGAGCTGATGGAGCGGGAGGCGGTGCGGATCAATGCTCGGGCGGATCAGGAGCTGGCCGCCCGTCTGCTGATCGATCGCGACATCTCGACCCTGCCGGTGGAGGATCAGGGGCGTCTGGTGGGGGTCTTCCACGTGGATGACGCCGCCGACATCCTGGAGCTCGAATCCACCGAGGATGCGGAGTTGCAGGGGGGCTCATCCCCCCTGGATACCCCCTATCTGCAGGCCACTCCCTGGCAGCTTTGGCGCAAGCGGGTGGGCTGGCTGCTCATCCTGTTCGTGGCGGAGGCCTATACGGGCACAGTGCTGCGGGCCTTCGAGGAGCAACTGGAGGCGGCTATCGCCCTGGCCTTCTTTATCCCGCTGCTCATCGGCACCGGCGGCAACAGCGGCACCCAGATCACCACCACCATAGTGCGGGCCATGGCGGTGGGGGAGGTGAGTCTGCGCAATCTCGGCACAGTGCTGAAGAAGGAGCTCTCCACCGGTCTGCTCATCTCGGTGGCCATCGCCATCGCGGCCTGGGTGCGGGCCTGGAGCCTGGGAGTGGGCCCCGAGATCGGCATGGTGGTCACCCTCACCATCATCGCCATAGTGCTCTGGAGCGCGACGGTCGCCTCCATCATCCCCATGGTGCTGCGTCGGCTGCGCATCGATCCGGCCGTGGTGTCGGCCCCCTTCATCTCGACCCTGGTGGATGGCACCGGCCTCATCATCTATTTCGAAATCGCCAAGTGGCTGCTGCCCGAGCTGCAGTGACAACGACAGAAAGCAAAAAGGCAGCCATCGGCTGCCTTTTTTCGTTTGAGGTGAACGATCACCCGAGCTGGAACAGCAGGGGCCAGCCCTGCTCCTGGCAATAGCGGTGCTCCTTCTCCAGGTTCTGGATCAGCAGGCGGTTCTCCTCGCACCAGTCGGTTGGCAGGGTGACCACCAGCTGATCCCCGGCGGCCTGCACCCGCCACTCTGGCAGCAGGTTGTCCTGGCGCCTGTGGTGGGCCGCCACCGCGAGGCGCAGTATGCGGATGCAGCGCAGCACCGTCTGCTCGTCGTGGTTGGGCAGGGCGGGCAGCTCGGAGAGCTTGAGCCCCTTGCGCTGGAAGCGCACCAGGGCCGCCAGCAGGGCCTGATCGTCCTGGTTGAAGCCGGGCAGATCCGTGTTCTGCAGAATGTAGGCGGAGTGGCGATGGATGCCGCTGTAGTTGATGGCCAGACCAATCTCATGCAGCCGCGCCGCCCAGCCTAGGATGGCGCGATAGGGCTCGATGGGCATCTCCCAGGGATCGCTCAGGGCATCAAACAGGGCCAGCACGCTCTGCTCCACCCGGGTGGCCTGGCGCTTGTCGATGTGATAGTGAGAGCTGAGGGCCAGGGCGGTGCGCTCGCGAATGTCGTGGTGCTGCAGCCGCTCCTCGAACTCATAGAGCAGCCCCTCGCGCAGGGCGCCGTCGGAGTACTCCATCCGATCGATGGGCAATGAGGTGAAGAGCCCGAGCAGTATGGCCACTGCGGCGGCAAAGACCCCCTGGCGCTCCTCGGTGAGGCCGGCGAGTTTGAGCTGGTCGACCCGTTTGTGCCTGAGCATCTCTTCTTTCAGCCGCTCCAGTCCCGCTAGCGTGATGGCGCCATCGGTCCACTCTTCCCCCTGCAAGACGTCGCGCACTGTGCGAATGGAGCCCGAGCTGCCGAGGCAGCTCTGCCAGCCCAGCTTGCGGTACTGGTTGATGATGGGGGCGAGCTGGTGCTGCGCCTCCAGCACTGCGCTGTTGAAGGCCTTCTCGCTCAGCTTGCCATTGGCAAAGAAACTCTGGGTGAAGCTGACGCAGCCCATCTTGCGGCTGGTGAGGGCCTTGTGTTCGAAGCCCTCGCCTATGATGAGTTCGGTGCTGCCGCCGCCGATATCCACCACCAGCACCTGGCCTTCGATGTGCTGGGTATGGGCGACCCCCTGATAGATGAGGCGCGCCTCTTCCTGGCCGCTGATGATCTCGATGGGATGGTTCAAAACCTCGGCCGCCTCGCGCACGAAGTCGCGGGCGTTGCTGGCGCGGCGCAGGGTGTAGGTGCCGGCGATGCGGATCTGATCCGGCTTGATGTTGGTCAGCCGCTCGGCGAACAGGGCGAGACAGTCGAGCCCCCGGGCCATGGCTTCCGCCGACATGCGGCGCTGTTCATCCATCCCTTCGGCGAGGCGAACCCGCTCCTTGATGCGATCGACGATCTGCATCCGCCCCTCGTTGAGGCGGGCGATGACCATGTGGAAGCTGTTCGACCCCAGATCGACAGCGGCGTACAGACTATTGTCCATTGTTTGACTCGATACGTTTGAGATAGTCGTAAATCGCAACCTGGGAGCGAATCTTGCGGCGGTTGCCCCGCTTCACGTATTCGTTCTTCTGGTCCGCATCGATGACGCGCGCCTTGCAGGTGTCGCTCAGCTGCAGTTCGAGGATGTCCAGGATGCGTTGTTTCAGCCGATCGTCGTAGATGGGGGTGCCCACCTCGATGCGGCCGTCGATGTTGCGGCTCATCCAGTCGGCGCTGGAGATGAACAGCTGGGGGTTGCCCTTGTTGTGGAACACCATCACCCTGGGATGCTCGAGGAAGCGGTCTATGATGCTGATGACCTGGATGTTGTCACTGAGGCCCGGCACCCCGGGACGCAGGGCGCACATGCCGCGGATGATCATCTGGATGGGCACCCCCGCCTGACCGGCGGCATAGAGGCGGTTGATGAGGTCTCTGTCCACCAGGTTGTTGATCTTGAGCGTGATGCCGCTGGGCTGGCCCGCCTTGGCGTTGGCCAGCTCGCTGTCGATGAGACGGTAGAGCTGGCGGCGGCTGTTGATGGGGGAGACCAGCAGGTGGTTGAATTTGTAGCGTTTATAGGGGTACTCGATGTATTCGAACACCCCCTCCACCTCGGCTGTGATGTCCGGGTGGCGGGTCAGCAGGGAGAAGTCGGTGTAGATCTTGGCGGTCTTCTCGTTGAAGTTGCCGGTGCCGATATGGGCGTAGCGCACCGCTTCCCCATGCTCGTGCCGGGTGATGAGGCAGAGCTTGGAGTGGATCTTGAGGCTCGGCACCCCGAACACCACCTTGACCCCCGCATCGGTCAAAATGTTGGCCCAGTCGATGTTGGCCGCCTCGTCGAAGCGGGCGCGCAGCTCCACCACCACTGTCACCTTCTTGCCGTTGTTGGCGGCGTCGATGAGGGAGTGGATGATCCGCGACTTCTTGGCGACCCGGTAGATATTGATGCGAATGGCGCTCACCGCCGGATCGAACGCCGCCTGGCGCACCAGCTCGGTGAAGTGGTGGAACTTGTGATAGGGGTAGTAGAGCAGTATGTCCTGCTTGGTGATGGCGTCGAAGGCGTTGACGAAACCGTCGAAATCGCGGCAATCGAGGGCCGGCAGCTTGGGGTTTTCCAGATAGTCCCGGCCCACGTTGGGGAAGCCGATGAAATCCTTGAAGTTGTGATAGCGCCCACCCGGCATGATGGCGTCGTAGGAGCTGATCTGCAGCTTGAGTTTCAGGAAGCTAATCATGGCGGCGGGCATCTCCCGCTCGTAGACGAAGCGCACCGGCATGGCGGTGAGGCGCTGCTTGAGGCCATCACTCATCTTGTCCACCAGGCTGAGGTCCAGCTGGTCTGAGAGATCGTATTCGGCATCCCGGGTCAGCTTGACCGCATAGGCCGCTATCTCGTCGTAGTCGAAGAAGCCCTTGAAGATCTCGTCGAGACAGAAGCGGATGACGTTGTCTAGGATGATGATCTGCTTCTTGCGGCGGGTCCCCTCCGGCGGCAGCTGGAAGAAGCGGGGCAGATCGTCGGTCGGCACCTCCACCAGGGCGTACTGGATCACCTGGCCGTTCTTCTTCATCTCGATGGCGAGATAGGTGTGCTCGTCTTTGAGGAACTTGACCGGGTTGACCTCCTTGTTGAGGAGGATGGGGATGATGTGGCGCAGCACCTTCTCCCTGAAGAAGACCCGCAGCCACTGCTGGATCGACTCGGAGAGCTGGTTCTCGTTGACCAGGAAGATGTTGTGGCGGGCCAGGGCGATCAGCAACTCCTTGTAGGTGTTGTCAAACGCCTCGCCGAGCGCCATCACCTTCTGCTGGATGGCGCGCAGCAACACCTTGGCCTCGTCATCGCCACCGTGCACCTCGTTGATGAGGATGCGGCGCTTGACGTCCGAGACCCGTACCTTGAAGAACTCATCCTGGTTGGAGGAGAAGATCCCCAGAAAACGGACCCGCTCGATGAGGGGGACCGTCTTGTCCATTGCCTCTTGCAACACCCGTTCATTGAATGAGAGCCAGCTAAGCTCTTTCTCTTCATACTGCTTGTCGGTGCTCATCTGGTGCCTCTGTACTCAGGTTGCGTCTGCGCGGAAGTTATGGCGTCAAACCATGACAAATTTATGACAACCCGCGTTATTCGGTCAGATTGTGATCGATGTCGACCACCAGATCGTCGGAGAGGGACTCCAGCGCCGTGATCAGATCGTCGAGTTCGAGCTGGGGCGGCAGGGCCACCAGGGCATGGGCATAGAAGAGCGGAGCCCCGGAGTGGGGGGCCGGCTCGCACCCCGTGGTGAGGTCGGCGACGTTGATGTTGAGCTGACGCAATATGCTGGCCACCTCGTGGACTATGCCGGGCCTGTCGTTGCCGGTGACGCTCAGCATCAGCTGATGGGCGGGCTCGGGGCTGAGCTGGCCTTCGGCGAAGCTCACGGTGAGACCCGGCAGCATCACCAGCGCCTCGCACAGGCTGCGGTAGTGTTCGTCCGGCACGGCGACGTGCAGGATGCCGGCAAACTGCCCCGCCAGTTCGCTCATGGAGCTGGCCAGCCAGTTGCCCTGCTGCCGGGTGATGGTGTCGGCCAGGCTCTCGACTATGCCGGGCTTGTCTGCGCCGATCACGGTGACGACCAATTGCTTTTGCATCCTGCTCTCCTTGAATGGGACTGCCTGGGGTCGGTTGACGTCTGGCTGCGACTCTGTGCGCCGAAACGTCCATAGGCTCTAGCATTGTGCCTGCTGCGACAGGCCATATGAAGCCCGCCCCACGCAAATTTAGTGAAAAAACGCGAATGCCGGAGCGGCGGTGATTTCAGCTCTGCCTGCCGGGGTTCCCCCGTGGTAGAGTGTTGCCCCTTCGTGTTTGATGAACTGGATATGTCTTGTGAACGGGGTATGTGTTTATGAATAGCCTTGTCGTATCGGGATCCGTGTTGTTGGTGCTGCTCCTGCTGGTGATCCTCTGGCGCAGGAGCAAGAGGGGCAAGGCCGAGCCCTACGAGCTGCAGGAGACCCTGTTCAGCCCGGCTGAGCGCGCCTTCCTCGGGGTGCTGGACTTGGCGGTCGGCGACCAGGCCCGGGTCTTTGCCAAGGTCAGGGTGGCGGATGTGCTGACCCCCCAGGCGCGCCTGGGCAAGGGCAAGTGGCAGCAGGCGTTCGACATGATCAGCGCCAAGCGCTTTGACTATCTGCTCTGCCACCCGACGGATCTCTCCTTCCTCTGCGCCGTCGAACTCGATGACAGTGCCCATCGCCACCAGAAACGCAAGGTGCGGGATCTCTTGCTGAAGTCCGCCTGTGACAGTGCCGGCCTGCCGCTGCTGCAGATCCCGGCCAGCAGCCATTATCAGGTCGAGGAGCTGCGCGAGCTGTTGCTGCCCCTGCTGGTCAAGACGAGCCTCCCGGTGGAGGATCTGTTGCCGGGAGAGCGCCGCGAGCCGACCTTCAACCCCTTGCTGCTCGATGGTGTGGACTTGAGTGCCTCCCACCACGGGGGGCGCATGCCCAGGGCGCCACAGGCCGAGCCGCCCCAGCTTGACGAGCAGGAGCCGGTGCTGATGGACAACCCCTTCATCGGCCCGGACGAGGAAGAGGAGGACGCCTCCGCCTCGGCGCCCCACTGCCCCCGTTGCGCGGCGCCCCTGGTTGCCCGGGAAGCGAAAAAGGGTCCCCATGCCGGCCGCCTGTTCCTGGCCTGCAGCCGTTTCCCCGAGTGCCGTTACGCCGCCCCCCAGGAGCAGGCCAGGCACTGATCCCCTCTCTGGCGCCGGCTGCGGTCGGCGCCTTGCACCTCCTGCACCGTTTTCCACCCCGTCCCTGGGCACCTGGCCGACAGAGGCTGTCTGAGTGTGATCCCCATCCCGGTCGGATCGCGCTGATCGCGACAAGTTTTGACAAACCGCCAGAATTTTGGCACTTTGTGCCCTCTGCAACACAGTGCATAGCTCAATATCATAAGCACTTAAAAAACAATAACTTGGCGTCAGGTGTGTAAGGAAGATAAATTATGATGGCTATGGGGGTGTTGATCGTTGATGCCGATGAACAGCGGCGTCAGCAACTGGGAACCGTGCTCTCCTTCATGGGGATCCCCTGGCAGGAGGTGGTGGAAGCCGATCTCGATGTGGCCATCGAATCCTCCGGTCCGCTGCAAGGGATACTGACGGGCAAGCTGCTGGAGCGCTCCCTCGGCGAGCTGCTGGCCGCCTTCCCCCGCATCCCCTTCCTCTCCCTGATGCAGGCGGATCACCCCAACAGCAACTTCATCGGCGGCAGCGACGAGCCCTATACCTATGAGTCCCTGACGCGCCACCTGCACTTCTGTCAGGCCTTCATCTCCCTCCATCCCCGCCAGCAGGTGCACGACAAGGGCCAGACCCTGTTGCGACTGCTGGTGGGCAAGGGGCGGGGGATCCAGGAGGTGCGCCGCCTCATAGGCCAGGTGGCACAGACAGATGCCAACGTGCTGATCCTGGGGGAATCCGGGACCGGCAAGGAGGTGGTGGCCCGCGCCATCCACGAGCTCTCTGCCCGAAGCTCGGGCCCCTTCGTACCCATCAACTGCGGCGCCATTCCGGCGGAGCTCCTGGAGAGCGAGCTGTTTGGCCACGAGAAGGGGGCCTTCACCGGCGCCATCGCAGCCCGTCGCGGCCGCTTCGAGCTGGCCCAGGGGGGCACCTTGTTCCTCGACGAGATTGGCGACATGCCGCTGCCGATGCAGGTCAAGCTGCTGCGGGTGCTGCAGGAGCGACTGTTCGACAGGGTCGGGGGCGGCAAGCCCATCCAGGCCGATGTGCGCATCATAGCGGCTACCCACAGGGATCTGGAGGCGATGATCCGCACCCAGGGTTTCCGTGAGGATCTCTACTATCGCCTCAACGTCTTCCCCATAGAGACGCCGCCCCTGCGCGAGCGCTGCGACGACATCCCCTTGCTGCTGCAGGAGCTGCTCAACCGCCATGCGGAACAGCACAGGGGGATCATCCGCCTGACCCAGCGGGCCATGGAATCCCTGATGCAGTACCCCTGGCCTGGCAACGTGCGGGAGCTGTCGAACCTCATCGAGCGGTTGTTGATCCTCTACCCGAACCAGATCATCGACGTGGCGGACTTGCCCGGTCGCTACCGTCTGCTGCCAAGCGAGCCCAGGGACGAGCGGCTCACCGAGATGGACGAGCGGGATGCCCTGGCCGCCGTGTTCCAGACACCTCCTGTGCTGGATCCCGGCCTTGCCGCGCCGCTGCCCATGCAGCTACCCCAGGAGGGGCTCAATCTCAAGGAGATGCTGGCGGATCTCGAGGTGGAGCTGATCCGTCAGGCCCTGGAGTCCCAGGACGGGGTGGTGGCCCGGGCCGCCGACCTGCTGAGCATGCGCCGCACCACCCTGGTTGAGAAGATGAAAAAATACGGCATGAGCAAGGACAACTGAGGTCAATGCTTTGACGGCCAGATTCAAGGTATTGATATATAACCAGTAATTTACTGGCATGGAAATTGAATAAGCTGACCCAATCGCCAGTTTGAGGTCAGCTTTATGACAATCTCGCAGCAGGACAATCCGCTCCAGTCACACGAAGTGAGTCAGCTTTATGCCATCTTCACGGCACTGCCGACCGGCGTGCTGCTGCTCGATGGGGAGGGGCGGATCACCCGCGCCAACCCGGCCGCCCTGACCCTGCTGGGGGAGCCGCTGGAGGGACAGGCCTGGCGCCAGATCATCGCCCGCTGTTTCCAGCCCAGGGAAGATGATGGCCACGAGATCTCCCTGCGCGATGGGCGCCGGGTGCAACTCTCCACCCAGCCGCTGCCGGATCAGCCCGGCCAGCTGGTGTTCATCACGGATCTCACCGAGACGCGCCAGTTGCAGGACAGGGTCAACCACATGAAACGGTTGTCTGCCCTGGGCAACATGGCGGCCTCCCTGGCACACCAGATCCGCACCCCCCTCTCCGCCGCCATGCTCTATGCGGCCAACCTCGCGAATCGCACCCTGAAACCGGAATCCCGCACCCAGTTCCAGCAAAAATTGATGGCCCGATTGCAGGATCTCGAGAAGCAGATCAACGACATACTGCTGTTTGCCCGCAACGGCGACAACCAGGTGGTGGCCCCGGTCTCGGTACAGGGGCTGCTGGCTGAGGTGCAGGCAGGTGCCGAGGCCTTCTGCCAGCAGCAGGGCTGCGCGCTGCACATGGAGGCGCCTGAGCCGGATCTCTGCCTGCTCGCCAACAGCAGCGCCCTGGCCGGTGCCATCAACAACCTGATCGCCAACGCCAGGCAGGCCGGGGCCGATTCGCTCTTGGTGAGCGCGGTGCGCAGCGGCAACCGGGTGGAGATGCGCGTCCTCGACAATGGCAAGGGGATGCCTGCCCAGTTGCTCAGCCAGATCTTCGAACCCTTCTTCACTACCCGCTCCCAGGGCACAGGCCTCGGGCTTGCCGTGGTGCAATCAGTGGTGCGTGCCCATCAGGGGGAGGTCAGCGTGGCCTCGGTCCCCGGAGAAGGGACCTGTTTTACCCTGTCGTTCCCCCTGCATCAGCAAGCGGTGCAGCTTGGAGGTGTAGCATGAATCCCATCTTGTCCCTGTGGTGCAAGGCCTGCGGGCCGGTTGTTGGAGGTGTGGCATGACCCAGGCCCGTATTCTGGTGGTGGAAGACGATAACGGTCTGCGCGAGGCGCTGGTGGATACCCTGCTGCTCGGCGGCTACGAGTGCCGCGAGGTGGACAGCGGCGAGCGTGCCCTGCTGGCGCTCTCCCGCCAGCGCTTTGACATGGTGATCTCGGACATCCAGATGGGAGGCATGGACGGCCTCACCCTGCTGGCCAACATCCGCCAGCAATATCCCCAGGTGCCGGTGCTCCTGATGACCGCCTACGCCAACATCGACGGTGCCGTGCGCGCCATGCGGGAAGGGGCCATCGACTACCTCGCCAAGCCGTTTTCGCCCGAGGTGCTGCTCAACCAGGTCAGCCGCTATGTGCCGGCCCAGAAAGTGGAGAAGCGGGCCGTGGTGTACGGCGATCCCAAGACCGCCGAGCTGTTCCAGCTGGCGACCCGGGTCGCCAGGAGCGAGGCCACCGTCATGGTGACAGGCCCGAGCGGGACGGGCAAAGAGGTGCTGGCCCGCTACATCCACGACAATTCCAGCCGGGCCGAGCAGGCCTTCGTCGCCATCAACTGCGCCGCCATCCCGGAGAACATGCTGGAGGCGACCCTGTTCGGCTACGAGAAGGGGGCCTTCACCGGCGCCGTGCAGGGGTGCCCGGGCAAGTTCGAGCAGGCCCAGGGGGGCACCCTGCTGCTCGACGAGATCACCGAGATGGATCTGGGGCTGCAGGCCAAGCTGCTGCGGGTGCTGCAGGAGAAAGAGGTGGAGCGGCTCGGCAGCCGCAAGATGATCCCCCTCGACGTGCGGGTCATCGCCACCAGCAACCGGGATCTGAAAAAAGCGGTGCAGGACGGGCTGTTTCGCGAGGATCTCTACTACCGTCTCAACGTCTTCCCCCTGCGCTGGACCTCCCTCTGGGAGCGGCCCGGCGACATACTGCCGCTGGCGGAGCACCTGCTGACGCTCCATGCCAGTCAGCAGGGGCTGCCGACGCCGCAGCTGGCCGATGAGGCGCGCGAGCGCCTGCTGGCCCACCCCTGGCCCGGCAACGTACGCGAGCTGGACAACGTGGTGCAGCGGGCCCTGATCCTCTGCCCCGAGGGGCTCATCGGCTGCGAGCATCTGATCCTGGAGGAGACGGACGAGGAGCTGGTGCGTCCCCTCGAGCGTCTGTCGGGAGAGGGGCTGGGGGGCGAGCTCAAGCAGCAGGAGCACCAGATCATCCTGGACACCTTGCAGGAGTGCAACGGCAGCCGCAAGGAGGTGGCCGACAAGCTCGGCATCAGCCCGCGCACCCTGCGCTACAAGCTGGCCCAGATGCGTGACGCCGGCATAGAGCTGCCCGCCTAGCACCATTGCCGGTGTCATGGCCTTGCTGGCCCGGCTCGATTATCATGGGGCCCTCGGCATCATGAGCCTGGGCCCCGTTGTGACTGCACACAAGAGCCTGATCGCAGACAAGGGGGAGCAGCGCCTTTACAAGGGACTCCTATGATCTCTCATCGCAAACTGGAAACCGTGCTCAATCACCTGCTCGAGCCTCATGCCATCAAGGACTACTGTCCCAACGGGCTGCAGGTGGAGGGGCGCGAGCGCATTCGCCGGGTGGTCACCGGCGTCACCGCCAGCCAGGCCCTGATCGATGCGGCCGTGGCCCTGGATGCCGATGCCATCCTGGTCCATCACGGCTACTTCTGGAGCGGGGAACCGCCCCAGATCACCGGCATGAAGCAGCGCCGTCTCAAGACCCTGCTGACCCACGACATCAACCTCTTCGCCTACCACCTGCCGCTGGACGTGCACCCCGAGGTGGGCAACAACGCCCAGCTCGCCAAGCTGCTCGGCATCAAGGTGCGCCGCGGCCTGGAGCCCTGGAACAGCAAGAGCGTGGCCATGGTCGGCAAGCTGGAAACCCCCATGAGCGGGCCTGACTTTGCCAGGCTGATTGCCGATCGCCTCGGCCGCGAGCCACTCCACTGCGGCGACAGCGGCCCCGAGCTCATCAGCTCGGTTGCCTGGTGCACCGGCGGTGGCCAGAGCTACATCAATCAGGCTGCCGAGCAGGGCATAGATGCCTTCATCTCGGGGGAAGCCTCGGAGCAGACCATCCACACGGCCCGTGAGATGGGGATGCACTTCTACGCCGCCGGTCACCACGCCACCGAGCGTTACGGCGTCAAGGCGCTGGGGGAGTGGCTTGCCACCGTACATGGCCTGGAGGTGACCTTTATCGATATCGACAATCCGGTGTAGGTTCGATTAGCCGTGCAGCGGCGTAATCGGACGTGATGACAGCAATTGCGCTGGTCGATAGAAATGACAAGGGAGGCCTAAGCCTCCCTTGTTACATTTTGCATGCAGCGAGTAGCGATTACTCGCTGGCATAGCCCGCGGGACCGAGCAGGACGTCATCCAAGAGGGCTGCGCCCTCCTGCATCTTGAGCCGTCCCTCGCAGAACCACTGCACCACCAGGGGGTAGATGCTGTGCTCCTGGACCTGGACCCGGGCGGCCACCTCGTCGGCACTGTCCCCTTCGAAGATGGGAACGCGGGCCTGCAGGATCACCGGGCCGCCGTCCAGCTCTTCGGTGACAAAGTGGACGCTGGCACCGTGCTCGCTGTCCCCCGCCTCGATGGCGCGCTGGTGGGTATGCAGGCCCTGGTATTTCGGCAGCAACGAGGGGTGGATGTTGATCATCCTTCCTGCGAAGTGACGCACAAGGTCGGCACTCAGGATCCGCATAAAGCCCGCCAGTACCACCAGATCCGGCTGATAGTCCGCCATCAGCGCCAGCAGGGCGGCGTCATACTCGGCCCGGCTGGCAAACTGCTGCTGGGCCAGGATGGCGGTGGCCACCCCGGCTTCCCTGGCGCGTACCAGCCCGTAGGCATCGGCCTTGTTGCTGATGACTCCGACCACATCACCGGCAATCTTGCCGCTGGCGCAGTGGTCGAGAAGGGTCTGCAGGTTGCTGCCGTTGCCGGAGATCAGCACCAGGATCCGTTTCATAGGGGAGGTCATTTTATGATGACTTGTTCTTCGCCATCGGCCGCCTTGGCGATATGGCCTATGTGCCAGGCATTCTCGCCTTCGGCCTTGAGCAGGGCCAGCGCCTTGTCCAGCTGATCCGCCGGCAGGGCAATGATCATGCCGACGCCGCAGTTGAAGGTGCGGTACATCTCGTGGCGGGTGACGTTGCCGGCCTGCTGCAGCCAGCTGAACACCGCCGGCCACTGCCAGCTCTGCTCGTCGATGACCGCCTGGGTATTGGCGGGCAGCACGCGGGGGATGTTCTCCCAGAAGCCGCCACCTGTGATGTGGGACAGGGCGTGGATCTCGCACTCCTTGATGAGCTTGAGTACCGGTTTGACGTAGATGCGGGTCGGCTCCAGCAGGGCGTTGGCCAGGGTGGTCTCACCCAGCGGCTGATGCACGTCGGCCTGGGAGACCTCCAGGATCTTGCGCACCAGGGAGAAACCGTTGGAGTGGGGGCCGCTCGCGGCCAGGGCGATCAGGGCATCCCCTTCGCCGACCTTGCTGCCGTCGATGATCTCGCTCTTCTCCACCACACCGACACAGAAACCGGCGATGTCGTAGTCTTCCCCTTCATACATGCCTGGCATCTCGGCGGTCTCGCCGCCCACCAGGGCGCAACCGGACTGCTCGCAGCCTGCACCTATGCCGGTGACCACGGCGGCGGCGGTGTCCACATCCAGCTTGCCGGTGGCATAGTAGTCGAGGAAGAACAGGGGTTCGGCGCCTTGCACGATGAGGTCATTGACGCACATGGCCACCAGATCGATGCCCACAGTGTCGTGCTTCTTCAGGTCGATGGCCAGACGCAGCTTGGTGCCCACACCGTCGGTACCGGATACCAGTACCGGCTCCTTGTAGCCAGCAGGGATTTGACACAGGGCCCCAAAGCCGCCAAGACCACCAAGGACTTCAGGACGACGAGTGCGCTTTGACACGCCCTTGATACGTTCAACCAGTGCATTGCCGGCATCGATATCTACGCCAGCATCCTTGTAGCTCAGTGAGGTTTTGTCAGTCACGCGTATTCCCCGTCATATAGAGAAGTGGAGGGTAAAATTCGGGGCGTATTCTACCAGTGGGCGGGTAAAAGCAGAAAGAAAATCGTTTGCGCGTTTTTACGTGGAAAAGCTCTACAAGCCGTGGCTTTTGTTGTATGATTCCGCGATTTTTTGGCGCCGGTTCGAGGAGATAATAATGAAAGTCGTTGAAGTCAAACACCCCCTGGTCAAGCACAAGATCGGCCTGATGCGCGAAGGCGACATCAGCACCAAGCGTTTCCGTGAACTGGCCAAGGAAGTGGGCAGTCTGTTGACCTACGAAGCGACCTCTGACTTCGAAACCGAGAAAGTTACCATCGATGGTTGGAACGGGCCAGTGGAAGTTGACCAGATCAAGGGCAAGAAGGTCACAGTCGTGCCTATCCTGCGCGCCGGTCTTGGCATGATGGATGGCGTGCTCGAGCACATGCCGAGTGCCCGTGTCAGCGTGGTCGGTATCTACCGCGATGAAGAGACCCTGCAGCCGGTTCCCTATTTCGAGAAGATCGTCAGCAACATCGAAGAGCGTCTGGCCCTGGTCATCGACCCCATGCTGGCCACCGGCGGCTCCATGATAGCCACCATAGACCTGCTGAAGAAGAAAGGCTGCCAGTCCATCAAGGTGCTGGTGCTGGTTGCCGCCCCGGAAGGGATCAAGGCGCTGGAAGCCGCTCACCCCGACGTGGAGCTGTTCTGCGCCTCCATCGACCAGGGGCTGAACGAGAAGGGCTACATAGTCCCGGGTCTGGGGGATGCCGGTGACAAGATCTTCGGCACCAAGTAACCCCTGACGTCATAGCCGCTCTCTCTGAGCGCAAACGGAGCCGGCACCTTGCCGGCTCCGTCGTTTATCCCGCCCTTCGGCTTGCTGCCATGCGCGCCTTGCCGCTACCATAAGCAGCATCCCCCATTTCGAGAATCTTCTTTATGCTGAAACGCTTAGCGACTCTCCTCTGCTGTCTGCCACTCATGGTGTCGGCTGCCCAGGTGACCGATCTCTACCAGGGCAAGGCGCCTACCAGCGGCGACATGACGGCCGCCCAGTCCCAGGCTCTGGGGGAGGTGCTCGTCAAGGTGACCGGCAGGCGCGACATCCTCACCCAGCCCGAGGTGGTCAAGGCGCTGGCGACTCCCGGTGACTATGTGCAGCACTACGGCTATCAGGATGTGGGGCCGGTCAAGTTTCTCAAGGCCGATTTCAACGTGGCCAAGGTCAATGCCCTGGTAGGCCAGAGCAAGTTCCCCCTGCTCGGTCCCGTCCGCCCGCAAATGGCGATCTGGCTGGTAATAGATGAAGGGGAGCGCCGCATTCTGCCGGATCAGTCCAGCGACGGCTGGTCCGCCGCCCTGCGCGGTCAGGCCCAGGCCATGGGGTTGCCGGTCAGCATCCCGCTGATGGATCTCGATGACAACATGGCGGTCAGCGCCACCGATGTCTGGGGTCGTTTCGCCGACCCCATCCTCAAGGCGAGCGAGCGCTATGGCGCCGAGATGGTGGTGCTGGGCAAGCTGACGCCGGAAGGGGAGAAGTGGAGCATCGACTGGGGGCTCTATGGCGCCAAGCCGGGGGCTTCGGGCGGCGCAGAGCTGACCGAGCTGACCAAGGGGGCCGGCTCAGGTACCCAGGCCGAGGTGGCGCAGGGCATGGCCGATGCGCTGGCGGGCTGGCTGGTACAGCAGTACGGCACTCGCCTGTCCGGGGTCGTCTCCAGCCAGACCCTGGTGGTGGAAGGGTTGTCCGGCATCGACGGCATGATCCAGATACAGAAGATGTTGCAGGGCATGGCGAGCGTCACCAAGGTGGCGATCGGCAAGCTGGAGGGGGACAAGGTCACCTTCAACCTGTCGCTTCAGGGGGACAAGGCCGAGCTGGTAAGGGGTCTGCAACTGGAGAGTCGCCTGCACCAGGTCGAAGACAATGAGAGCGGTCTGCGTTACCAATGGTCGCAGCCCTGATCCCAGGGGAAGTTCCAGACCGCCCGGCATGACCCGGGCGGTTCTCTATCTGCCGCTCTGGTGATACACTTGCCCGCAAATATCACAGTCAAAGCCCAACGAGTGAAGCAACCGGCCCAACTGTCTTTAGCCGTACAATTACCGGATGATGAAACCTTCGTCAGTTTCTATCCCGGCAACAACGCCCATCTGATCACCGCCCTCAAGAATGCGGCCATCGGTCAGGGCGCTCCTTTCCTCTATTTCTGGGGAGCCAAGGGCTCCGGACGCTCCCACCTGCTGCACGCCACCTGCGCCGAGGTCAATGCCCGCGACGCTGCCGCCGCCTATCTCTCCCTGGATCAGTTCGAACAGCTGGATCCCAGCATGCTCGACGCCCTCGAAAGCCTGCCCCTGGTCTGTCTCGACAGCCTGGAAGCCATCGCCGGCAATGGGCTCTGGGAGCGGGCCCTGTTCGATTTTTACAATCGCTGGCGGGAGAAGGGAGAGGGGACCCTGGTGGTTACCGGCTGCAGCGCGCCGCGCAAGCTGGGGCTGCAACTGCCGGATCTCGCCTCTCGCCTCGACTGGGGAGTGAGTTTCCATCTCGACGAGCTCGATGACGAAGGCAAGCTCAGTGCCCTGCAGCTGCGTGCCGAGCTGCGGGGCTTCAAACTGCCCATAGATGTGGGCCGCTTCCTGCTCAACCGCTTGTCCCGCGACATGCGCACCCTGCTCACCACTCTCAATCAGCTCGACAACGCCTCCTTTCGCGCCAAGCGCAAGCTCACCATCCCCTTTGTCAAAGAGATACTCGAGCTCTAATGCTGTCGATTGCGTGTCTGACCGACGTTTAAATGGCAGATAAAAAGAAACCCCGGCACCAGGCCGGGGTTTTTGTTCGAGCGAGGTGGCTCGCGTCATGGGGTGATTAGTGGAACTGATCTTCTTCGGTGGAGCCGGTCAGTGCAGTGACGGACGACTGCCCGCCCTGAATGACGGTGGTCACCTTGTCGAAGTAACCGGTACCGACTTCCTGCTGGTGCGCCACGAAGGTGTAACCACGCTCGGCAGCGGCAAATTCCGGCTGCTGTACCATCTCGACGTAGTGCTTCATCCCTTCGCCACGGGCGTACTGGTAGGCCAGCTCGTACATGTGGAACCACATGTTGTGGATGCCCGCGAGGGTGATGAACTGGTACTTGTAGCCCATGTCGGACAGCTCCTGCTGGAAGCGGGCTATGGTGGCATCGTCCAGGTTCTTCTTCCAGTTGAAGCTGGGAGAGCAGTTGTAGGCCAGGATCTTGTCCGGGTACTGGGCCTTGATGGCTTCGGCAAACTGACGTGCCTCGTCCAAGTCCGGCTTGGCGGTTTCACACCACACCATGTCGGCGTAAGGGGCGTAGGCCAGGCCGCGGGAGATGGCCTGCTCGATACCGGCCTGCACCTTGTAGAAGCCCTCGGCGGTACGCTCCCCGGTCAGGAAGCCGGCATCGTAGGGATCGGCGTCCGTGGTCAGCAGGTCGGCGGCGTTGGCGTCGGTACGGGCGATCACCAGGGTAGTGGTGCCACAGACGTCGGCGGCCAGACGGGCGGCGATCAGTTTTTGCACCGCTTCCTGGCTCGGCACCAGCACCTTGCCACCCATGTGGCCGCACTTCTTGACCGAGGCCAGCTGATCTTCGAAGTGCACGCCGGCGGCGCCCGCTTCAATCATGCCTTTCATCAGCTCGAAGGCGTTCAGCACGCCGCCGAAACCGGCTTCGGCGTCCGCCACTATCGGCAGGAAGTAGTCGATGAAACCGGCATCCTGCGGGCCCACCTTGTTGGCCCACTGGATCTGGTCGGCACGGGCGAAGGAGTTGTTGATGCGCTCCACCACGGACGGGACAGAGTTGGCCGGGTAGAGAGACTGATCCGGGTACATGGTGGAGGACAAGTTGTTGTCCGCCGCCACCTGCCAGCCGGAGAGGTAGATGGCCTCTATGCCCGCCTTGGCCTGCTGTACCGCCTGGCCGCCGGTCAGGGCGCCGAGGCAGTTGACGTAACCCTTCTTGGCGCCGCCGTGGATCAGCTCCCACAGCTTGTCGGCGCCGCGCTGGGCCAGGGTGTGTGCCGGCTGCAGGCTGCCACGCAGGTTCACCACGTCTTCGGCGCTGTAGCCGCGTTTGATCCCTTTCCAGCGGGGGTTTTCTGCCCAGTCTTTCTCGATAGCCTGGATCTGTTGCTCACGGGTCAGTGCCATATCAGTTCCCTCTTTCATTGATTTCACGTTTCCATTGATTTGTTATGGACGAGTCCCTTTCGGGGCCCGGATTCAGAGCCGCTCGTAACCGGGCAGCGTCAGAAAATCGATCAGGGTGTCGGCGCAGGTGATCTGCTCCATCAGCTCGCTCGCCTCGGCAAAGCGACCTGCCTGCCAGCGGGCATCGCCCAGCTCGGCTTTGACCACCTGCTGCTCCTCGGCCAGCATCTGGCGGAACAGCGCCTTGGTCACCACCTGGCCGTTCGACAGGCTCTTGCCGTGGCGGATCCACTGCCAGATGGAGGTGCGGGAGATCTCGGCGGTGGCCGCATCTTCCATCAGGCCGTAGATGGGCACGCAGCCGTTGCCGTTGATCCAGGCCTCCAGATATTGCAGGGCGACCCGAATATTGGTGCGCATGCCCGCCTCGGTGCGCTCGCCCTCGCAGGGGGCCAGCAGCTCGGCGGCGGTGATGGGGGCATCCTGCTCGCGCAGTACGCCTATCTGGTTCTTGGCGCCTGCCGGGATGGCGACGTTGAACACTCCCATGGCGGTATCGGCGAGGCCGGGGTGGGCGACCCAGGTGCCGTCGTGGCCGTTGTTGGCTTCACGCTCCTTGTCCGCTTTCACCTTGGCAAAGACCTCGGCGTTCACTGCCGGATCCTTGGCCGGAATGAATGCGGCCATGCCACCCATGGCCAGGGCGCCGCGCTTGTGGCAGGTCTTGATCAGCAGCCGTGAATAAGCCGACAGGAAGGGCTTGTCCATGGTCACCACCTGGCGATCCGGCAGGACGCGATCAGGGTGGTTCTTCAAGGTCTTGATGTAGCTGAAGATGTAGTCCCAGCGGCCGCAGTTGAGGGCGACTATGTGATCCTTCATCTGATAGAGCAGCTCGTCCATCTCGAACACCGCCGGCAGGGTCTCGATGAGGACCGTGGCCTTGATGGTGCCGCGGGGCAGGCCGAACTTGTCTTCGGTCCAGGCGAACACCTCGCTCCACCAGCGTCCTTCCAGATTGCTCTGCAGCTTGGGCAGGTAGAAGTAGGGGCCCGAGCCCTTGGCCAGCAGCGCCTTGTGGTTGTGCAGGAAGTAGAGGGCGAAGTCGAACAGGCCGCCAGGGATGGCATCGCCATCGAAGGTGACGTGTTTTTCCGGCAGGTGCAGGCCGCGCACCCGGCAGATAAGCACTGCGGGATCGGGATTGAGGGTGTAAGCCTTGCCTTCCGGACTGGTGTAAGAGACGGTGCCGTTGACCGCATCGCGCAGGTTGATCTGACCCTCGATCACCTTGTTCCAGGCGGGGGCCAGTGAATCCTCGAAGTCCGCCATAAAGACTTTTACGTTGGCGTTGAGGGCGTTGATGACCATCTTGCGCTCGACCGGTCCGGTGATCTCCACACGGCGGTCTTGCAGATCGGCGGGAATGCCGCGCACTGTCCAGCTGCCTTCGCGGATGTGGGCGGTTTCGGGCAGGAAGTCCGGCAACTCGCCGCCATCGATGCGGGCCTGGCGAGCCACCCGTTGTTTCAGCAGTTCATTGCGCTGAGGAGCGAAGCGTTCCACCAGTTCGGACACCAGGGCCACCGCATCCGGCGTCAGGATCTGCGCGTAATCGGGAAGCATCTCGCCTTGGATGCGCAGACGGGTGCTGCTGATGGTCTGGGCCGGTGCCGACATAGGTTTCACTCCTTTGAAAGTTACATTTTGAACTTACTAACTACGACTAACGTCTATATCCGTTTCTCTTAAACTCCCCGTAACAGCGGGGTAACACGACTCATAAGGTGCAAAATAATGCTTGGTTCGTCAACTTGATTTTTAAAACAGGTGTTTTTGGTTGGTATTTAAGTTGATGTTTTTAAAGTGTTTATGTGATTAGCATAAAAGCTCTACGCAGATGGTTATGCTCTCGGCTGGCAAGGCCGTCAGGGGGGATGAAAGAGCCAGGTGCGGCACATCAAAAATGTAATTAATTACGTAATAAAATTACCAATGCAAAAACAAATCCCGACCTTACTCCAGGCTTTGCGAAAACAGCTGTATGAAATGCCTGCTGCCAACACAGTCGGCATCTGGCATGTGAAGCCGTTGAGCGGTGAACTGCTGTTTAAAACCAAATGATCAAATCTTGCGAAGCGGGTACAGGGGAGGGCAGGTGGTGGAAATGACGAGCAATAACGTAGGTTTGTATCAAGGAGCAGGAGCAGGGGGGAGGGAGATGACGGGGAACGAAGTAGTGAATAACACCAATCCCTGGATGTTTATCAGCATTTTATGGTTATTTTCGTTGACGGCTTTTTAGCCGGGTCGGGACGGGGTGCCGGACAGCAAAACCGGCCTTTCGTCCTCAGGGTTGGAGAGGGACTGGGCCAGATCCGCCTCAGTAGTCATCATCCGGCGCGGCGAGATCGATCACGTCCAGATGCACAGTGCCGCCGAGGCCGGTGTCGGTGGATTCGGGATCGGAATGGGGTGAGGAGAGAAGGGGCTGATCGGGCTGTGTGTCGACTGCTTGGTTCATGGGTGCTTGCCTCAATGGATTGCAAGCCGGTTGGTGATTCCCTCACCCTGACGCCACCTCCCTGTCTGATGGCCGGCGGAAAAGTTGCGTATCCTAGCGGGACTTTATGAAAGCTTCAAGTGGTTCTGTATAAAATTTATGCCGGCACGGCCTCTGTGCAAGCCACAGGGGTGAGATAAGAAGAGGGCGTGCAGGGGATGGGCAGAAAACAGGCAAAAAAATAGCCCAGTCGTTTGACTGGGCTATTTCTCGGGGAAAATGGTCGGTGTGAGAGGATTCGAACCTCCGACCCTCTACACCCCATGCAGATGCGCTACCTGGCTGCGCTACACACCGACGGAGTCAGCTCGGCTG